>CAZQIE010000014.1:0-48777 GCA_964593675.1 uncultured Opitutales bacterium | reverse complement strand
CTTCAAACAGCTCGGTCACAATCTGTACAGTCTAAAATGTCGATTGGCCCTACGCGGCCTCAAAGAAAGTGGCGGAAGTCATGGCGCACTCGTACCATGCCTTGTTCGGCATCGACGTCAGCATTGTCCGCTACTTTACCGTCTTCGGCCCCGCCGGCCGCCCGGACCTTTCCATTTTCCGCTTCATCCAGTGGATACAGTCGGGCACACCGCTCCAGTTGTTTGGAGACGGCTCCCAGGCCCGGGACTTCACCTACGTCGACGACGTGGCCGCCGGCACGATAGCAGCCGCCCGCAACGTCGGTTTCGAAGTCATCAATCTGGGCAACAACCAGCCCCACACCCTCTCGTCCGTCATCGAGGCCCTTGAAGGTCTGCTCGGGAAGAAAGCCATCATCGAGAGCCACCCGCCTGCGGCTGCGGACATCAAGGCCACACGGGCCAACATTGAAAAGGCGGCCCGGCTTCTGGACTGGAAGCCCCAGGTCAGCCTCACCGACGGCCTTACCCGCACCGTCGCCTGGCATCGCGAAAACGCGGACTGGCTGCGTTACGTGAAAATCTAGCGCAGGTCACGTGCCTCAACCCGCGCGGCCTGTGCGCCCGTTACCGCGTCAGCACGGCCACGTTCTCGATGTGCCGCGTCTGCGGGAAAAGGTCGAACGGCTGCAACGTCTCAAGCTTGTAGCCCCCCGCGAGGAACCCCTTCACGTCGCGCGCCTGCGTCGCCGGATCACACGAGACATACACCACGCGCGCCGGACCGAACGCCACAAGCTGGTCAACGAAGGCCTGGTCGCACCCGGCTCGAGGCGGGTCGATCACCATCGCCGTCTCCGCTCCCGGGAACGTGATCTCTTTGAAAATCGCCTCCGCCGCTCCCACGAAAAACTCGCAGTTGGCCGCTCGGTTAATGGCCGCGTTGCCATTGGCCCAGCGCACCGCAGACGCATTGATCTCTACGCCCGCGCAGCGCTCAAAATGCGGGCTCCCGCAGATCGCAAACACGCCGACCCCGCAGTAGGCGTCCACCAGGTAACGCGGCCCACCGGCCTCGGCCCCGCCCGCCCGTGCGTGCTCCAGGACGTAATCCACGAGCTTCGGCAGGATGAACGGGTTGTTCTGGAAAAAGTCTCCCGCAAGGAACTGGAAAACGAATTTGCCGATGCGTTCCGACGCGATCACGGTCGGGTCCGTCACCACGCCCTCCAGCGTGTGCCGCAGCAGCAGCGTGCCCCCACGCCGGTACTTCTTCGCGCCCGAGTGTACCTTGGCGCGTTCGCCCGGCAGGGCCGCGTTGATCGCGTCCGTCGCAATCGGGCACCGCGGCACGTCCACAAGATCCTGACGCCGCCCCTGTTTCAAAAACCCGATCGGGAACTCCCCCGGACGCGGCTTCTGGAAATGCGGCGTGATCTTCGAACGGTAGCCGTAAAGCTGCGGCGAACCCACCGGCTTTTCCACGGGGAATGTGATCCCGCCGAGGCGCTCAAAAAGCTCCGCGACCTGATTCTGCTTCCAGCGCAACTGGCTCTCATACGCGAGGTGCTGGTACTGGCAACCCCCGCAGACCCCGAAAAGCGGGCATTGCGGCGACACGCGTTCCGGGCTCGCCTCCAGCACCTCAACAATGTCGGCCTCGGAGTAATGCGCGTGGTTGCGCCACACCCGTGCCCGGATCCTGTCTCCCGGCAGCGCGTACGGCACCATGACCACCCAGCCCTCCACGCGCCCAAGCCCCACGCCGTGGTTCGTCAGCGTGTCGATCTTGAGTTCGATCTCCTGGTGATAGGCAAAAGGCGTCGAAATGAAATTCTTGGGCGCGCTCATGTTTGGCTGTGGCGATGGCGGCACTCGCGGCCACAGGCTCTGCGGCATGCGGCCTCGCGCTGGAACGCCTAGGATTCAAGCTCCTCGGCAAGCCGCGCTTCCACCATCCTGAGCAGGATGTAGACAAGGATGGCGCCGACAACAAGAGCGGACGCAAGTTCCGGATGAAAATGCGCGAGCGTGCGGCCCGCGCCCACGAGGACCACGCTCGTGGCCACATGCAGGGGCCAGCCGACCCAGAAATAAAGCGAGAGCGGAATGTTTGAGAGCGCCAGCAGGTAGTTCTTCGCCGTAAACGACGGTCCGGGCACAAGCGTCACCAGCGCCGTGTACGCCACAAGGCGCTTTTCCCGCAGCTTCGGCAGCGTCCAGCGCGAGTTCGACAGCCAGGACCGCAGGCGCCGACTCCACCGGCCTTGCGCCAGATAATACGAGATCAGCAGGTTTGCGCCGAGGCTGATGGTCGCCATGCCCATTCCCCCAAGAAAGCCAAACCGGTAACCGAGCAACAACAGGCACAAACTCACCGGAAAGCCGAAAACCGGGCCGACGATCACGAGGATAAGAATCAGGAACGTGTCTCCCTCGCGCGCAATGGCAGCAAGCCCCGGCGGCGAAAACCCGTAGGCGCGGCCCAGTGCGACCAGTGCCCATGCCGTGCACCCCGCCAGCGCGACCGCAAGCAGCAGCCGCGTCATATCCTGTGCGGACGGGAGCCTCACCGGGGCCTTTTCACTCGTAGCCATCGTTGCTCCGCCCCTCCTTCACATGCGGCGCCTCCGCCATCGCGTTGCGCTCGTCCGGCGCACCGGGCTTCGCGGGCGGGATAGGTCCGCCTGCCGCCGCCCGCAGCTCCACGCAAAGCGGAAGGTGGTCCGAGGCCTGGCGGCAATAGTCCGCAAGCGGCACGATCGCATCCGATGCCAGGAGATGGGGCGACGTCAGGATGTGGTCGATCCGCAGCAGCAGGCCTCCGGAATAAAAAGTCGGCTTCAGTCCGGACGGGCAGGCCTCCCTGTGGGCGTCCTTCAGGCGCGTCGCGAGCACGCGAAACGCCGGTGACGACGACACCGCATTGAAGTCCCCGGCCAGAATAACAGGCTCCGAGGGCGAAAGGGAACCCAGCCACTGCGGCCCCACAAGAGCCTTGGCCTGCTGCACGCGTTCCCGGAAGTTCAGGCTCAGGTGGGTATTTACAAAGTGAATACGACCGAGCGGCGTCCCCACCGCCACCCAAAGGGCTCCGCGCATTTCACGCGGCCGCTTCGCCTCAATATACGGCAGGTGTCCCCGCTTTACCTCGCGCATCGGGAACCGGCTCAAAATCGCAACCCCGTACTGCTCGCCATGCCGCTCTATGACCGGGAAAAACGCGTAGTGCATCCCCAGTTCATGCGCGATCCACGCCGCCTGGTTCTCCCGGCGTGACCGCGGGCGCCCCACGTCCACCTCCTGCAGCGCGACGAGGTCCGCACCCAACGCCCGAAGCACCGAGGCGATGCGCCGGGGCAGGATCTTCCCGTCGAGCCCCCGGCACCCGTGCACGTTGTACGTCGCCACGCGCAGCCGGTCGGGCTCCACGGGGCGCACGGGTGCGTCAGGCGCATAGTTTTCGATCTGCGCCCGCACCCAGTCATGCAGGTCCCCGGGACGCAGGAACGGCCTGTTTGGCGCGCTATGGTCCGGCATCAGGCAAAAGGCGTTTGTTTCCTCCGGCGCGGGGCCGCCGTGGGACCCGTTTTCCCGCGCAAACGTCATCGGTCTGCGTCCCGCCCGCCACCCGATCAGCACAAGGTCTCCGGCGTCTTTCTGACGCACAAGGTTTGCGAGGTCCTTGGCAACCAGGTCCAGATACGGGTGGTCGTTCCCGAGCAGCAGCTGCGCCTCATCGCACAGGTCGAAATGACCCTCGTCCGTATAGGCCGTGACGCGATCGTCCTCTCCCCAGATGAGCACCATTGGCACGTGAGCTTCCGTGGCCAAAAGGTGTGCGTAGTACGCACGGGCCTGGATCTCCGCCGAGCCGGGCAAATACACATGCCCCACCGGTCCCATTGCCGTAATCTGGATCTCCTCCCGCGACGGCGCGGGCCCGGCTGGAGGCGGGCTCTGGGGGCACCCGCGGAGCAAGGCTCGGCTCCGCGACCGAACGAAGTCGTCGCGCGTCGGCCCCTCGTCCCGCGTGACGGGCGTGCCGCTGAACGCCGCGACCACCGCTTCCTCAATGGGCTTCCCATAGCGGCGTTCGTACATCTCCGCGTTCTCCTGCCCATGGTCAGAATAAATCACGATCTGGTAGTCTCGCTGCTGGGAACGCCGGGCCGTCCGGTAGATGTCCTCGATCGCCCGGTCTATCCCCTTCAGCGTCCAATGCGCGAACAGCGAGCGTGGACCGCGCCGGTGCGCCTGCTCATCGTAGCCGAGGAAATTCGCGTGGATCACCGGCACCCCGCGGGCAACATCCACCTTTGCGCTGTGGACGATGAATTCCCGCACGCCCACAACCAGGAACACGCGGGAAGAAATCAGACCGAACTCCCTCAAAACGTCCTCGCCCCGAACCAGGACCCCCCGCAGGAAATCCACAAACGCGATCCCGAACTCCAGCACGCAAAGCCCGACAAGCCGCAGCACGAGCGGGCTGTAAAGCCCGAGCAGCACGACCCGCCGCCAGAGCGTGGTGTCGCCAAAGAACGATTGGGCGTCCATCGTTTCCGCGCAAAAGCGGATATTGTCGGCGCCACCGCTGTAGATGTTGCAGTACGAGCTTCCGTGCGGGGCCAGCAACGGTGAGCCCGTTCGCGTCAGGATCTCCGCTATCGCCTTCGCGCACCGCGCATCGTACATCGTGAAAACCTCGTTGTCCGTGCGCCGGTAGAACTGGAAGGCAGGCACGGCGCACCGAACACCATACAGGATCTCCGCCTGAACGGCCGGTGTGGACGACGGCTGCCCCGGATAAAAGGGCTTCAGAACGTAGTGCTGGCGCCGAAGCAGGTTCCGCAAAAACGGCATGCGTCGGCGCGCCAGGGCGTGCTCAAACTGAGTCCGTGAAAGGCCATCAATCTGGAGCAACACGATCCCCGCATCGTGCGGGTGGGGCGCAGACCGGTCCAAGTGTGCCAGCCGCACGTGCCATTCGCTCCGGCTGAAAAACCGGCGCACGCCGCGCAGGAAACTGTGGAGATGAGAAAACACGTCAGTGGGAAGGGTGGTGGACGAGCTCGCCAAACACGGCCGCGAGCGAGGCCACCGTCTTTTCCGCCAGGAGGTCCCGCTCGGTGCCAAGCCGCGCCAACGCGCGGTCCCAGACACTGAACCCGCCCACCTCGCGCTTCTGGCGGCGGTAGTCCAGTACGAGCGGCCGGTAAACATCCAGCATCGACAGCGCGCAGGCCCGGCGCGTGAACATCTGAGCGTCACTCCGCGCCTGTGCGCCATACGAGCCCCGCCGGTCGGCGTCGCGCAGAAGGTCCACTACGATCGTCGCAAATTCAACCTCGCCTGCCGCTGCGTCCAACAGGCGGCCATTCCTGTGGTCCCGGACGATCTCCCGGGCTCCCGGCGCGTCCAGCGCGACGACCGGGACGCCTGCGGCCATGGCCTCCGCCAACACCAGCCCCTGGGTCTCCGATTGCGATGCGAACACGAAGACGTTCATGGCTCCGTACGCATCAGCCAGTTCGTGGCCGCAGCAGGGGCCTGGCATCACGACGCGCTCGCGGCAGCGCTGGTGCTCGAAGATATCCTCCAGCTCCCGCGTGCAAGGGCCCTGACCGACGACGAGCCCCCAGGCGCGCGGGTTTGAACTGAGCACCTTGGCGAGCACGCGCGCGAGGTACGGCAAGTTTTTCTCCTTTGCCAGCCGACCCAGGTGCCCCACAACAAGGGCGTCCTCCGGAATGCCCCTGGTGCGCCGGAACGCGCGACCGTCGCCCAAGGCGAAGAAAGCGGTGTCGATGCCCGTCGGCACCACGCTGACGGGCCGCCTCACGCCGCGGTCGCGCAGCATGCGTGCCACGCTTTCGCTCGGCGCGATCACCGCATCGCACAGGTCCGCGTATTCCGTGGAGAGCTGGGCCGCGAGCCGCTTCAGCACGGGCGAGTCCAGCGGAACGTAATGCGTATACGCCTCGTAGAACGTGTGGTGGGTGAACACCACGGGAATCATGCGGGCGCGGCCAGCGCGCAGTGCGGTGTCGCCCAGCAGGAACGGGTGGTGGCTGTGGATGAGGTCTGGGTAAAACGCCTGGAGTTTGTGCGAGAGTCCTTGGGGGAGGGGAAGGTTCACGGAAAAATCGCTGCCGTTGAACCGCTGTATGGCCGGAGCCCGGAACACCTCGGCCGTCGAGGCGTGGCACCCTGGAAATTCCGGTGCAACCACGAGCACGGCATGGCCCAGTGCCCTGAGTTCCTCCGCAAGGGTGCTCACCGAACGCGCGACCCCGCCCACGTGCGGCAAGTAGGTGTTCGTGAACATCGCGATGTTCATGCGGGTTCCAGCGGGTAGGCAGCGTTCAGGTTTGTGGCCTCAATGGGTTTGAAGCCCGAAATCTCGATGCGCAGACGCGGAGGGCGGGAGTCCCGCAGGTGCGTTGTTATCTGGGCAAGGCGCGCCGAGCCCTGTTTGAAAACGTCGAGCGTAACCGTCCCCCACGGCGTGGCTGTCGGCCCAAATTCCAGATCTGTGTCCGCGTCGATCCAGGCCTTCGGAAGGCCGGACCCCAGGATCAGCGCGTCCCGTTCTTCGCGCACAAACATGTTGCGCATCGCCATCACCCATTCCGCAGCAGCCCAGCCGTGTTGTCCGTCTCCCATGCAGCCGCCATGCGTGCGCGGGTGCACCGCCTCCGGCCATTGCCCCGTGGGCGAGGCGATGCTCGCCACCGTCTGGACGATTTCCCAAAAACCGGCCGCATCACCCGCCCGGAGCAACGTTTGGGCGACGTCCAGGCTCAAATACGCGTTGATTCCCGAATGCACCATCTCCTGGAAGAACGCGCCCTCGTAGAACGAGTTTGCCCGTAGCCACGCGACCGTGCGCATGATGGCGGCATCGCCGGGGGGCCGCAGTTGCAGCGGGTAATCCGCGACGAGGGAGCCGACGGCCCCGCTGTCCATGCGGCGGTACGGCGACGCCGGAATCCCGCCCCGGCTCATGTCCTGCGGCAGCCCGGTAAGGCTGCGCTCCACGTCTGCGGAGAAGGCGTCGGCCTCCTCGTTCCATGTCCGCGTCCCGTTCGGGTCATTCTCAAGCGCGCAGAGTTGCGCTGCCGCGCGTAACCCGGCGATGCCCCAGAAGTCGTCCCAGTAATAAAAGTCGTTTGGGCCCAGATGCTCCGCGCTGAAGCCTGCAGGAAGCAGCCCCGCATGGCGCCCGTCCCCTCTGCTCTCGGCCCGCTTCTGGCGCAGCCAGGCCGCCGCGCGGCGCACGCAGCCCATCCACTCCGGTGGCAGAGGGCGCCCGGCGAGTTGCGTGTACCGGTGGTACAGCCAGAGCACCTGCCCGTTGCTGTCCCACTCGCCCTCCTGTGAAAGGAAATACCCGTTGCCAAGCTGACGCCGCGGAAACGTCGCCAGGGCCCGGTGCACCCGCGCGTGTTGGCCCAGTACCAGCAGCGCGTGCAGCATCAGGCATGCATCCCGGAACCAGAACCTCCGGTACGTGAACGTGCCGGGCACCGTCTCTCCCGCCGTAAGCTGGAGCAATGTGTGCGTGGCCGCGTCATACAAAAACTGCATCCGTTTGTCCGGGATCTGCAGTCTAGGCAACAGCCGCACCTCGCTCGCCCAGCTCCCGCCCGTGCTCTTCGCCGTGCGGACAAACGGGTTTTGCATTTCAGACTCCAGCGGCACCGTCACCTCAACCGTTGTCTGCCCGTCCGCGGCGATCGGGAACAACGCGGCCGCCGTGGCCATCCCGACGGGGCACCGGACCTCGCGGGGCGACGTGCCGCCCGGAATGCGGTGGAGCACGTCCCCGTCACGATACGTGGACAGCAGCACCTTCTCCGGCGGGACGCCCAACCGCACCTTCCCATGGTTGTCCACCGTGAACGTCTTGCGGATCGTGTCGTACGCGATGTGCTCGATGATCTGAATCCCTTCCGGGTTGTAAGGGCGCAACGACACCACAAGCCAGCCCCCGCGGAACGCCCGGCCCGTGGCCTCAATCCGCAATTCCGGCGCCTGGTCGCCCTCGCTCACCCACACCCGCGACGTCAGCTGGAGCTGCCCCCGGTTGATCAGCGTGAACACCTGGTGTTCCTCCCGCCCCAGCAGCGTCTGCCCGGCCTCGGATACCTTGCTCGGCAGCAGCTTGAACCCGCCCGTGTCCACAATCCAGAGGTCGATGGACCAGCCGTCGAAGATGGGCGTGACCAACCCGCGCGGGTCCACGAGCGGGTAGAGCGGGAGGTTCGGAAGCCCCACCGCCGTCCAGTTCCGGTGCGTCAGGTTGACGTGGCTGAACGAGAACGCCCGCGGGATGAACGAAGCGTCACGCGGGTTGAACTGCCGTTCCACCCAAAATGGCCATACCCAGTCCAGATTGTTCTGGATCGCCTTGGCGTTGACGAGGCCCCGCGCGTGAAAGTGCATCCCCGCCCGCAGCAACTCCAACGGCTCCTGAAATTCCGACGGCTGCGAAAACTGCCTTAGCCGCGCCAGCAAAGTCAACGGGTCTACCAGCCGGTGGCGGCGGGCGGCGCGACGTATGAAGTATTTCCAGGGAATCCAGGATGGAAGCATAGGCGTTGGGCGCGATCGCCAAGCGCCCCCACGCCCGCCTCGCGGCCTTCTGGGGGACGCTGTGCCGAAACGCTCTGGCTAGTCGGACGGCATGCGGTAAAACCGGTAGGTGCCATCCGGTGCGCGTTCCGCTTGCCAGAGGCTCCCTGGTCGACGGCTTGCGCGCAGAAACTGCCGAAGCACTGCGGACAGGAAGCCTGCGTCCGCGGAAAGCGGCGCAGCCCAGTCCTGCAACGCGCGGGTCCGTCTCTCGAATTTGGCACGCATGGCGGGAAGGCCGACTAGGCCCTAACCTCACTCTCGCAAGCGCTGTGCCAACAGGCCCAGCCTCACCGCAGGCCGAGCACAAGAGGCCCTCGGCCAACATCTTGGGACATGTTTACCGGCCTTCTGTTCCCTCCCTGCCCGCGCATCCTGCACGGGCCATTCCCTGAGCCGTGCAAGATGCACGTCGGCAGATTTCAGGACACCCTCCGGCAGGGCGCAGCCAGCGGCAGCCTAAACACCCACACGCCCATCTGGGGTTTGTTCAGCGGCGCGGGTTCCCGAATTCCAGATGCCCGAAGGCAACTTGACCCCGCCGAGCCGCTCCACCCGCTCCCGCTCCATCCGGTAACACCAGGCCTTGCCCAAGTCCCCACCATTTGCGGAAAAGCACGTCACCAACACCCGCTCGTATTCATTTTCCGACGACGCCCGCCCCTCCACGTAGTCCTCAAGCTCGTCCAATCTCGCAAGCGTCTTCACGTCATGCAGGATAAGGAGCCATCCATGCGCCCAACCCTCACCCTCCGTCAGCGCCGGATACCCGAGCCGCAAGTCGTACAGGTCCCCCCGCACCTTCGCCGGCTCGCCCCTTAGGACGCGGCCTTCACAGTACGTGCCCCAATACGCGCCCCCCGGCTTCAGCGTGCCGTACACAAATACGCGCGGACAATCGCTTTGGGCCTTGGACGTGTTGCGCATGCTCTGATACGGCTGGAGATGGCGGAAACGCCTCAAAAGGTCAATCCGCAACACACCCCAAAAACGTTGATTCGGTTTACACAGGGCGGTAAAGAAGGACCCTCCCCCGGCAGTCCCGATTCCCGATCCCCGAATGCCATGACCACCGAT
Organism: uncultured Opitutales bacterium; assembly: GCA_964593675.1. Classification (GTDB taxonomy): domain Bacteria; phylum Verrucomicrobiota; class Verrucomicrobiia; order Opitutales; family CAZQIE01; genus CAZQIE01. The sequence goes on along the minus strand of CAZQIE010000014.1, from coordinate 39,081 downwards.
CAAAAGCTTTTCCGCTCCGACCGACTCCTGCTGATTGCGGGCCCCTGCTCGCTGGAGGACGCAAATACGTGCCGCACCGTCGCGGGAACCCTCGCGGAACTTCGGGACCGCCACCCGGAGCTCAACATCATTTTCAAGGGCTCGTTCGACAAAGCCAACCGTACCTCCCTCGGCGGCCGCCGAGGCCCCGGCATCCACGAGGGCCTGGAACTCCTCGCCATGGTCAAGCGCGAGTTCCGCTTCCCCGTCCTTACGGACGTCCACCTCCCCGAACAGGCCGGCCTCGTCGGCTCCGTCTGCGACGTCCTCCAGATCCCCGCTTTCCTGTGCCGCCAGACGGACCTGCTCGTCGCCGCGGCCGCAACGGGCTCGGTCGTGAACGTGAAAAAGGGCCAGTTCCTTTCCCCCTACGAAATGCAGTTCGTTGTCGGTAAGCTTTCCGGCAGCGGCGCGCGCGAAATCTGGCAGACCGAACGCGGGACCACCTTCGGCTATCAGAACCTCGTCGTGGACATGCGCTCCTTCGCCATCATGAAGAGCTGGGGCCACCCCACCGTTTTCGACGCCACCCACAGCGTTCAGCTCCCCGGGGCCGCGGGCGGGCAGTCTGGCGGTCAGCGCGAATACGTGCCCATGCTGGCCAAAGCTGCGCTCGCCGCAGGCGCGGACGGGCTTTTCATGGAGACGCACCCGGACCCCGCAAAAGCGTTCTCAGACGGGCCCAGCCAGATCCCCCTTTCCGACTTCCCGGAACTCGTCGCCCAGTGCCTGCGCATCTGGCACGCCGCCCGCCAGTCATAGCGCAAATCCAGTCCAAGCTGTCGCACCCGTTGGATACCTTCTTTCCTCCGCGCTCACGCGAGGATGGGACGTCCGCAAACGCCACGATCGCATTGCGGAGCCGCGAAGCCAACCTTACACAATCGGGCCGGTCGGCTTCTCAAGCGCCGCAATCGCCGCCATGATGCGGTTCGATGCCGTCTGGTAGCGGTCCGGGTCATCCTTGCCCGGATCAAAGTCTTCAGGCTTCAGCACCGGACCGAACACGACCGACAGCGAACCGAACGGGTGGAAGCCGCCCGACTTCGGGAACATCTCATACGTCCCGAACACGCGCGTCGGCAGCACCGGCACCTGCGCACGGCATGCTATCAGGCCCACACCCCGCCGCGCCGGTTGCAGGTTCCCGTCCGGCGTTCGTGTGCCTTCCGGGAACAGGAGCAGGCCGCGCCCCTCCTTCAACACCGCGAACACCTTCTTAAACGCCCCCACATCCGAATCCCCGTCACGGTCCACAGGAATCGTGTTGAGGTTGTTAAGGATCAACGCCGGCAGACCCGGCTTGAACAACGTCTTTCGCGCAAAATAGCAGATGGCCCGCGGCACGTGGCTGCCGGCGAGCGGCGGGTCGAAGTAGCTCGCGTGGTTACAGGCGAGAATAAAGGACCCCGACTTCGGCACGTTGTACTGCCCGACAATCTCGCACCGCCCAAGTGTGTAGAACACCTGGCGGCTCATATACACAACCAGTCTGTAAAAGGCGCCCCAACCGGCTTCGGGCTCGGAAATTCTGACAGGATCGTTCACGGATAGCTCTTGTTTGGCGGCTGGTGCCCCCCAAAGCAAGCCCAGGTAACGGACCTAGGGTTTGCACCCGCCAGGGCACGTCTAATTGAAGACGCCGCAGCTACTAATCGCTCTCGTTCGCCCGCGCCGACGCGAGGCTGGGGCGTCCGCAACCGCCACGAGCCCATTCCAAGCCGCGCAGCCGAAAATTTACGCCGAAACCGGCACCTTCTCTTGAACTTGCGAAGTCTGCCCTGCCTCGGGGCCTTCCTTCCCGTTGTTGAACCGGACGGATTCCCGCCGCATCGCATCTGCAAGGTCAGCCAGACCCCGTGCCTGGTTCAAGCCCGCGGAAGCGTTTTCCGCCAACGCGATCGCCGACTGGTCCACCTGCTTCATTCTCTCCGACACATCGCGCGCCGCCGCAGAAAGCTCCTGCACCGTAGACGCCAACCGGTCCACGGCTGTCGATACACTCCCCACATTGCCCGCGATCTCGTTCGTCGCGGCCGACTGTTCTTCCACCGCAGCCGACACCGAAATCGAAGCCTCGGTAAGCCGGTGGATGAGTTCGGAAATCTCAGCCATCGCCGAAACCGTCTCGCCAATCGCGCTCTGCACCCGCCGCACCCGCTCCGCGATCTGCTCAGCTCCCATCGCGCTCTGCCGCGCCAGTTCTTTTACTTCTCCCGCGACAACCGCAAAGCCTCGACCCGCCTCCCCGGCACTTGCCGCCTCTATCGTCGCATTGAGGGCCAGCAGGTTTGTCTGTTCCGCGATCGTGCTGATCAGGTCCAGCACCTTCCCGATCTCGCGGGCCGACTCGTCCAGTTCCGAAATCTTGTTTCGCGCCTTTTGCGTGTGCGAATGCGCCTCGCTCGCCAGCCGCGACTCGCTCGCGCAGTTCCGCGATACCTCACGGATCGTCGTCGACATCTCCTCAATCGCCGCTGCGATCTGCGTCGTTGACTGGCTTATGCTCTCCGTCGCTTCCGACAGGTTGCCCACGGACGACGCGAGCTGCTCGCCAGCCGTCGCCACCGACGAGCTCTTGTCCGTAAGGTTCTTGGAATGCTCGCCAATCGCCGCCGCGCTCGCCGCCTGCGCTTCCGACGCCTTCACGAGCTTGGACGACGACTCGCGCATCCTGTCCATGATCGCGCTCAAATCATCCGCCATCCGGTCCAGGCTTTGCGCCACGAGCCCAATCTCGTCCTTCTGGTTCACCCCCGTGCGGCGCGCAAGATTGCCCTTGGACAGCGAGTCCACCACACGCAGAACCTTGTGCAGCGGATTTGTCACTGCGTTTGCCACCCACCACGCAAGACCAAGGCACCCTGCCAACCCCGCCGCACCAAAGCTCCAAAGCCACGTCACCCGTGAATCAATCATCGACGCCGTGGACGTCTCGTCCGCCTCGTTCCTCGCCACCGCGTGCCGCACCACGTCGTTGATCGCCTTTCTGTGCAGCAGGTATTGCTCCTTCAACTCCCCATACGCGAGCTCACGCGCCTCGGACGTCCGCCCCTGCTCCAAAGCCGGCACGAACCGGTCGAAAATAACCGCGAAGAACTTCCGCGCAGGCCCATAGCTCTGCTCCAGGAGCGCCGTCTTCATCTCACCCGACTCCCCCTTCAACTGCGCTTCCCAATAGCTGTGGCGGTTTTCATACTCCACTTGGCGCTCCTTCAGCGCCTCCACGAGCCCCTTGCGGTCGGCGTTCGGGTCCAGCAATTGCAGGCACAGCAAATAGGACTCCACCACGTACGCCGGCGGTGGCAACACGTCCGCCACGAGGTCCTTGCCTTGGACAATCCGTTTATACGCGGGACCATTGACCTGCACCTCCGTCAGCGTGCTGTGGATCACCAGCCCAAAAGCCAGGAACACGCCAGCAAACACGCCGACGATCACGCACAGTTTTGCCAGAATGGGGAAATTTTTCAGCATGGCAGGGAGGATTCCCACCCTCAAGGACGCCGCATTTCTCTCCGAAGACCGATTGCCCGTCTTCAGGTGTGGGTGCGCTTGCTCCTGTCTCGGGATGGGAAGATTAGGGGAGGGTGAACTTGAGCGATTTTATACAACCACATCGGTAGGTCCAGCCGAGGCTTATGCCTAGGTGCTAAAAAAACGTTTAAAAAGCGAATCGGTGCCCGAATGAACGCTCCGCCGTGATCCCCTCTCACAGTTTACCGCCCGCGGCTATCTAATCCTATTTGCAGCCGTAGCGCCGTGATGCGCCCTAACGCGCTCCAATGAGCGCCATCGTGTCCCCCATGTGGGCGTAAACTTCGCGCCCTTCCTCGGAATTTCTCACGAGGTCCTCGGCCAGCTTTACACGACCCGGCTCGAACAGCGTGACACAAGCGGACCCGCCAAAACGGAACATACCCTTCTCCGCGCCCTTTTCGACCGGCAGCCCTGGAACGAACGTCTGCACGATCGTGCCCACGCACGTCGCGCCCACCTCCAGGATGAGCACCTTTCCCGCCTGCGGCGTGTCCAGCTCCGTGATCATCCGCTTGTTCTCGCAGAAATACTCCAGCCGGCGCCGCAGTGCTATCGGGCTCACCGAATACAAATGGCCCTCAATGAGCCTGGCCTTGCCCGGCGTGCCACTGAGCGGGAAATGGAAGCGGTGGTAGTCCACCGGGCAAAGCCGCGAAAGCACCAGCGTGCCGTGGCGATACCGGCTCGCCAGTTCCGCGCTCCCCAGCAGGCTTTCGAGCGAAAAGCTTTGGCCCTTCACGAAAATCCCCGACGCCGCCGTGACGTCCGGAAAACCCAGGTGGCGACCGTCTGCACCAAACACGACGGCCTCCGCACGCGCGTCGATCGGCCGCGCACCTTCTTTGAGGGGACGGCTGAAAAAATCGTTAAAACTTTCGAACGCTTCCGGCGCCCGGTCCATGTCCCCCAGCGGCACCTTGTACTGCTCGATAAACGGCGCGATCCGGCTGCGGCTCTTTGGGCGGCCCATGCGCCAGCCAAACCAGCGCGAAAACGCTGCGCGCCGCACGGCCATGCCCAGCAACGCGCGGCCGCACGCCGTCTCATACGTCCAACGCAGGTAAGACTCACCGTACACGTCCTCACGCTCAACCTGTCCCGTGTAGCGGTTGTAGAATTCTATGGGCGCGCCGTTGCTCACGTAATCAACAGTGAAAAGGCACCGACCGCGCGGGCGCAAGGGCGGACTTTTCCGGCACCGCCGGTTTCTGCGCGCCCATTACCCCCCATGGGGCCACCCAACCCCTCAACCCGACGATCCGCCTCGCGGGGGAAAAGCTTGACCCGGAACGGGTGTGTCCGTAGCCGTAAGCCCGTCTTATGAGCAAGCAGTACAACAAGGAGATCAAGAAGAAGCGCCGCAAGGCCTACGACCGTCGCCGCAAGGCTCGCATCCTGGAGACCATCCCGGCTGCCAAGCGTTCGCGCAAGAAGTAGCCCGCCTCAGGCGGTCCGCTTGCTCCCTCCACAGGCTGCCGGCTTTGCCGGTGGCCTGTTGTGTTTTCCTCCGCGCGGGCTTGCCGCCCGTGGGCGCAGGATCTTGCTTTGACATCCCCCCTCCCGCCCGGCGATCCTTGCCGCGCGTTTTTTCAGCCCCGGTGGCACGCGCCCTCCCGCACGCGCCCCGGCCCCACGAGCATGCACCCTCTCTTCAAAGCGCTTTGGTTCGGCGGCCTTGCCGCGCTCACCCTCGCCAGCACCGCGCTGGCCGCACCCCGTGCCGTTTCCCAGAGCGAGCCTGCCGCAGAGGTTTTTGAACGCGAGGCCCGTCCGGATGCCGACGTCACGATCAAGCGCGTGACCTGGCGCTGGATTCCCGAGCGCAGCTTCAAGCGCATCTCCGAATACCTCGGTGGCGATGAAAACAAGGGCGGCCGCGTCATTGAACGCACGGACCCCAACCGCCGCGAAGGCTTTTATTTTATCGTCAGCCTCCACTGGAAGCCCGGCAGCCTCGTCCTCATGGGCAGCACCATCGACATCGAATACGTCCGCACCAGCCTCGCCGAGCCCGCCAAGAAGACCTTCCTGATTCCCGACTCAGCCGGCACCTTCCCTGAAATCTTCCTTGGCCTGACGGAGCCCGAATGGGCAGACCCGCAGGCTGCCGTAACCGCCTGGAAAGTCACCCTCAAGGACCCCCTCGGGAATGTCATCGACTCCGCCCAAAGCTTCCTCTGGGCAATCCCGGAGCCTGCAAACGCGGCCGCGGCGGCCCCGGCGGCGAAGTAGGTTGGCGGGGCTTTCCGCCCGCAAATTCAGGCCTCTCAGGCTTTGTCTGTGCGCGAAGGTGCCGATGGACAAGCATGCCCACCCTTTGCTGCCGCGTTGAGGGCGGCGAACCCGCCGGTGTGGCACGTTCTGCCGCATGATCGCAGACTGGTCCCCGTGGCAGGCCTTCCCGCGCCCGCTCGCCTTTTCCCAGGAAGCCCTCGATGAGACTATCGACGGCGGCCAGTCCTTTCGCTGGCGCCGTGGCGCGGACGCCCATTGGTTCGGCGTCTGCGGCAGGCACGTCGTTTCCGTCCGCCTCTCCCACGGCCTTCTGTAGTGGCGTGTCGCCGGGGAGGCTCCCGACACCGCCCGCGAAGACGTCGCCACCTACTTCGCCGCGGACGAGGATCTGGACGCCCTCCTTGCCAGCCTGCCCCAAGGCGTGGATCCTGTATTGAAAACGCGGATACAGCAGTGGCGCGGACTGCGCCTGCTCCGCCAGCCCCTTGGCGAGGCGCTCTTCGGCTTTCTTTGCAGTTCCGCCAAACGCATCCCCCAGATCAAAGCCTGTTGCGAAGCCGTGGCCGAAACGTTTGGCGAGCCCTTGGCCGGTGGGCTCCCTGCGCTCCCAACCTGGGCTGCTCTCGCCCGCGTGCCTGAAGCCGCGCTGCGCGCCTGCGGCCTCGGCTACCGCGCTGGCTACGTCTGCCGCACGGCCCAGTTCCTGGCTGCCCATCCCGGTTGGCTGGAAGGCGTGCAGGCAGCCCCCTACGCGGACGCCCACAAGCGCCTCAGGCTTCTCCCGGGCGTCGGCGAAAAGGTTGCCGATTGCGTGCTGCTGTATGGCGCACACAAACTCGAAGCCTTCCCCGTGGACACCTGGATCCTCCAGGCCATGCAGCGCCTTTACGGCCTTGAAGGCTGGACCCTCGGCCATGTCGCCCATTTTGGGCGCGTGCATTTTGGACCCTATGCCGGTCTCGCCCAGCAGTACCTTTTCGCGTCGGAGCGCAACCGCAAGCGCCTCGGGCTCGACGCCGCGCCCCCCACTGTGTGAGAAAGGGCGGACACGCCCGCATGAAGCAACCGCCCATCCTCTGGCCGCCTCCCCGAAATGTCCGTTGGGACCTCGCCCACACCTGCCGCATCCCCAAGTCCGCCGCCTGCGCCTTTCCCCGCTCCCGCGAGTTTGAGGCCGCCTGCTCCCTGTTTCCCGAGCCGCTCACCGACGGCAAATCCTGGGCCTGGCCGCAGGCCGCCCGTGGCGCGTCCGGTGGGCTCGACGCCTTTGTGCTGCGGCGGGCGACGGCCAGCGAAACCGCATGGTTGAGCCTCCGCATCGCCCGCGGCCTTGGCGCGGACGCCTTCAGCCTCGCCGTGTCGCCCACCGGCATCACCGCGGAGGCCGGCTCCGTGGGTGCCCTGCACCACGCCGTCGAGCTCCTGCTCCAGCTTGTCTGGCAATGCGGCTCCGCGCTCCCTTGCCTCGAAGTGGAGGACGCTCCCGCCCTGGAACGGCGCGGCTTCATGCTCGACATCAGCCGCTGCAAGGTTCCCAACGCAGCCTATTTTGATGCACTTCGCGGGCTGCTGCGTACCCTTCGCGTAAACGAGTTCCAGGCCTACACCGAGCACACCTTTGCCTTCCCAGGCCACGAGGCCGTCTGGGCGGACTCCTCGCCCCTGACCGCGGCGGACGTCTTCCGCCTGCAGGACTCCTTCGCGTCGGCAGGCATCGAGCTTGTCCCAAACCTCAACTCGTTCGGCCATCTGGAGCGCTGGCTCAAGCACCCGCAGTACCGGCACCTCGCCGAGTGCCCCGACGGCTTCGTCCACCCCATCTCAAAACAGCGCCTCACCAACGGCACCACCCTCTATCCCAGCGCCCGCAGCCTCGCGTTTCTCGACGGCCTCTACCGGGACTTCCTTCCGCATTTCCGGAGCCCCTTGTTCAACATCGGCGGCGACGAGCCCTGGGAACTCGGCGAAGGCCGCAGCGCCAGACGCTGCGCCAAACACGGAAAGCACCGCGTCTACCTCGACTTTCTCAAGGAAATCCACGCCCTCGCGGCCCGTCACGGACGGCGCATACAGTTCTGGGCCGACATCCTCCTGCAGGCCCCCGAACTTGTCGCGGATGTCCCTCTCGACGCCACGCCCGTGATCTGGGGCTATGAGGCCAGCCACCCGTTCGCCGTGCAGTGTGCGCAGGTCGCCGCCGCTGGCCGCCGCTTCTACGTCGCGCCCGGCTCCTCCACCTGGCTCAGTTTCACGGGCCGGTGGGAAAACATGCTCGCGAACGTCGCCGAAGCTGCGCGCCAAGCCCACGCTCACGGCGGCACCGGCTACCTCCTCACCTCGTGGGGAGACTTGGGCAACCACCAGCCGGCCGCGGCCATGCTGCCGTCTCTCGTCCTCGGCCTCGGTGCCGCCTGGAACCCCGCAGGCTTCGATGCCACCCGCGCTGTGGACGCCGTAAACCTCGCGCTCCGGGCCGCTCCCGAAGCGCCCGGCGCGACCCTCGGCGAGCTTTTGCGCGACCTCGGCCGGGTGGAGGATGGCTTCTCCAACCCGCGCCCAAACCGCAGCCGCCTCCATGCGGTCTTCTTCGCCGCAAACCCGGAAGAAATGGAAAAAGCCATGGACGGCCTTGTCCGCAAAGAACTCGAACTCGCGCTCGAGCGCGCGCAAGCCGTGTCCACCCGCGCACGGGGCGGCGTGCCCGCAGGCTGGGGCGTTCCTTCGCTGGACCGCCCGCAGAACCTCGACCTTGCGCTCGGCGCAGACATGGCCGCCTGGGCAGCCAGAAGGGCGCTTGCCTCTTTGCGCGGGAAAAAGGACGCTTCTCTCCGCGCCGAACTCCCGCTGCTCATCGGCCGCTTTGAAGACGAGTGGGTGAAAACCGCCCGGGCTGGCGGCCTCCACGAGGCTTCCTGCCGCATGCGGCGCGTTCTCGACACCCTCTAAACACCTTCAATTCAAGCCGCCCACACCTTGACGTTTCGCCCACGCCCACGCGAGGCCGGGGCGTTCTCGCTCGCCGCGCCGCCGTAGCCACAACCTGGTTTTAAACAGCTCCAACCGCCCCTTTCGCACGCTCCGAACCCATGCCTTCAGACACGCCTAACGCAGACGCCCCGGACCCGCAGGACCGCCCTCAGCCCGAAAACGGCCCGAACCTGCAGGACGGCACGCCCACGCCCGGTCGCGAAAACACGGCCGCGTGGGATCGGCCGCTCTCCCAGGTCGTGCCCAAAGGCATGGAAGGCCAGCGCCTGGACTCGGTCCTCCGCTCGCTCCTTGGCGCGCCCTGGGGCCGCATCCGTGAATGGATCGCCTCGGGCAAGATTTTCGTCAACGGCGCGTGCGCTACAGACCCCGGCAGGAAAGTCCGCCCCGGCCAGACCCTCGAATACCGCCCCGCCTCGCCCCGGCCAAAACAGGGCGCCTGGCTGCCTCCCGAGTGCGTCGTGCACCTGGACCCCCAGATTGTCGTGCTCGACAAACCTGCGGGCCTCATGACCGTGCCTTTCGAAAAGACCGACCGCGACACCCTTCAATGCCTCGTGACGCGCATGCTCCGGGCCAAGGGCATGATGTCGCAGGAAGCCACCCTCGGCGTTGTCCATCGCCTCGACCGCGAAACCAGCGGGCTCGTCGTTTTTGCCCGCACCTGGCAGGCCAAGAACAAGCTCGCGGCCCAGTTCCGCACGCATACCACGCGGCGCCGCTACCTCGCTCTCGTCCACGGCTACATCCGCGCGGGCACCCGCGAATCCCACCTCGTTGATGACCGCGGCGACGGCATCCGGGGCTCCGTCGAAGCCTGGGCCGCGCGCACCGGCACCACCGCCCGCCGCGAAGGCCAGCACGCCATCACCCACGTCGAAATCCTCGAACGCCTCCCAGGCGGCGCGACCCTCGTTGCCTGCCGCCTCGAAACCGGCCGCACCCACCAGATCCGCATCCACCTCAGCGAAGCCGGGCACCCCATCCTCGGCGAACCCGTTTACATCCGCGACTACCGCGAGCCCCGCCTTGAGGCCTCGCGCCTCATGCTTCACGCCGAGTTCCTCGGCTTCAAACACCCCGCCACCGGCGAAGACGTTTCCTGGGAAAGCCCCATGCCGCCCGCCATGCGCCAAACGCTGGACGCCCTGCGGCGAGGGTAGGGGAGTGGGCGCCGGTATCCGCCCCTCACCGGATGCCATTTCCAACCCGGAGTGGCCTGCGCTTTGTCCCGCACAGCCGCCGCAAATATCCCCCCCCCCGGCGTAGGTGCAAAGAGCCCACCTAGGCGGGGCCTTTTTCTATTACGGATACTCGCGTCAAAGGCGTTTGGGACACCTTGATGGCGGTTGCCAAACGAGCCCTCCTGCGATAGTGTACTTTCAAGAAGGAGGCCCGTATGCCCAGCGAATTCAGCGACCTGTTCGGTTCCTGCACAGCATATCTCCAATCTCAAGGTGGCCAGCCCGGCAAAGGCGCCGGCTCAAGCCTCCTTCCCGCCGTCACGCTGTCGCGCCAATGCGGCGCTCGTGTCGGCCCGATTGCCGAAAAACTGCTCGCCCGCCTGCAGGCGACGTCCCCGAAGGACGGGCCGCCCTGGGCGCTCTTCGATAAGGACCTCGTTCAGCGTGTGCTCGACGACCACGCGCTACCCGGACGCCTCGCAAAGTTCATGCCCGAAGACTCCCCGAGCGAGGTGCGCGGTGTGCTCGGCGAACTCCTCGGCCTGCATCCTTCTCTCTGGACGCTCTTCCACCACACCACGGATACCCTGTACAAACTTGCCCGCCGCGGTAATGTCATCCTCGTGGGCCGGGGCGCAAACGTCATCACCCGCTCCCTCCGCAACACGTTCCACGTGCGGCTCGTCGGCTCGCACGCGCACCGTGTGCGCTTCGTGATGAAAACACTCGGCCTCAACCAGCACGCCGCGGAAGACCACATCAAGAAGGAAGACCACGCCCGCGAGCGCTTCATGCGGCAGCATTTCAGCGTGAACATTGACGACCCGCTCCTCTACGACGTCACGCTCAATACGGACTTCCTGTCCGATGATGCCGTGGCGGACCTCATCCACGCCGGCCTGCGCTCCCTGCCTCCCGCGGAATAGCCCGACCTGAGCCCCCGGATGTCGCTACCGAGCCTCTCGCGGCGGCCCGCGCCGACAGCAGAGGCGCTGTGTAGCCTACCCACGCCCCCGGTGTGCACAAAGAATCTCGTCGCACGACCCGCTCCGTGCTTTATTTGCACACACGCCGTGACCGACGATTCCCAGACGCCCGCGTCAAACCCAGCCGACACCCAGCCCCCCACGCCCCCTGCGGCGCAGAAGACGCTGTCCGGTGGGCAAAAGGCGCTGCGCGCAATCCTTGCCCTGATCCTCGTTACGGGTCTCGCCGTGTGCGCCGTCGCGCTGGCCGTCGGCTTCGCCCTCCGCGAAGCCAAGGACGCCGCCGGCAGCGCCGTTCAGAGGGTTGAGGGCATCGCGGCCGCGTTCAAACAAGGGCGCATCGACAAGACTTTTCACGACGAGCTCACCCGCATCTTCCCCGTCGGCGGCGGCAACCTCGAAGTCTTCGTCTTCGAAACCACCCAGACCCTCGAAAGCCGCGACGAGCTCAACGTCGCGTGGGGCCTGCTCCCGCTCGGCAAGACCGTCACGAGCCTCAAGGTGCCCGTCACCTACCGTTACCACATCCGGCTCGACGACCCGTGGCAGGTCAACCTTCAGGGCAACGTCTGTCTCGTGCAGGCGCCGCGCATCCGCCCCTCCTTGCCCCCCGCCGTCCGCACTGACCGCATGGAGCTGAAGACCTCCCAAGGCTGGGCGCGCTTCAATGGCGACGAGGCACGTGAAGAATTGCTCGCCGACCTCCACGTGCGCTTGCAGAAGCGGGCCCGCGAGTACGAGCCGCTCGCCCGCGAACACGCCCGGCAGACGGTCTCGCGCTTCATCGAGACCTGGCTCCTTTCACACCGCCAGTTCGGTGACGACCGCATACGCGCCGTCGTCGTCCGCTTCCCCGGCGATTCGCCTGAGCTCCCCGCCGCCCCGCCCGCCCCGCACCCGGATCTCCGCTGACGAAAAAGCCCGGTGCCGGAGATTTCCGGGCGACCGGGCCTTCAGTCCGGAGCACATCCAGTTAGCTTGCCGCATCTGTTGGGCATCCCTCCTTCATCCGCACCGACGCGAGGGATGGGGCGCTCACGCTCGCCGCAGCGTCGGCGCATGCGACAACTTGAAATGGAACTGCTCTAGAAGCGGGCTCCGACCTGGATCGAAAGCGACGGCGTCGCGTCCGCGTCGAAATTGTTCGCACTCCCGCCGTTGATGCGGAACTGGTACTTTTGCAGGAAGACGCCGTCCACCGTCGTGCGCACGTAAAACAGCTCCGTGAACTGGTACGTCGCCGCCACACCCGCGCGCACCGCACGCGTCACGAGCGCCCGCTTCTGGCCCGGCTGGTCCCGCAGGCGGAACTGGTCCGTCTGATACTCGCCGCGCAACTCCAGCACCAGCTTGCGGTCCTCAAACACATCATAGGCAAGCGTCGCACCGTTGTAGGTCCGCAGGCTCCACTGCTTGTCGATCTGCCACTCCACGCCCGCGATCGGCGTCCACTTGTTGTTGTCCTCAAGGCGCGTGCGGAACATCGGCCCCGCAAACACCTTCAGGTTTTCCGAAAACCGGTAGCTCGGCCCAAACGAAACCGTAAACAGCTTGCCATCCGAAAGGTTCGCGGCCGTCTCCGCGGCAAGCCCGCCACCCACGATGCCGAACGCTCCCCATTCCTCCGTGTACTCACCCGTGTAGGACAACATCGTGCCCACAAATTGCGTGTTGCCGAAAGGCGCCTGCCCCCCGCGAAACTCGTTGCCATCGTAACGGTACCCCGCGCGCACGCGCACGTCATGCACCCCCATCCCCGCGCCAAACGTCACCTGCGTGTCGGTGTGGTTGCCAGCCATCGTGCCGGTCGCGCCCCTGCGCAGGTCCGTCTGGAAATCCCGACGGTACGTAACCGCCGCACCCGCGCTGTAGCGCACCGGTGAGCCCGGTTCGTGGTCGCGCTCCGGAACGTCGGTGACGGGCGCTTCCGCGGTCGCGGTAGACGGGCTGATAAGCGCCTGGCCATACGCCGGAAGCGCGGTGAACGCAGTGGCCGCGGCGAGCGCCGCAACCCGCAGGTGCAGAAACTTGGTGAGCATGGGAGAGGAAGCCGGCGCCGACGGGCGCCCTGCCTGTTTGAGTCTTACTAGAACGTTGGCCGTGCCGCATGCAACCCCTCTGTGTGCTTGTCCCACCGTCCAATCCGCCGGGACATGCCCCAGCGGTTTGCATACAGGCCCTTCCTTATCGGCCACGAAACCCATTCCCAAAGCCCATCACCGGTCGTTCCTCGATCCCGGCGTTGCCAGCCCGAGATCCTCCCAGGTATTACTGGAACTGTGAACCCCCAGAAGCCCAGTTCCGCGGAGGACCTCAAGCGCGCGGATCACCTGCGCTCCGCCGGACGCCTCCCCGAGGCCGCGGACCTCTGTCAGCGCGTGCTGGAGCGCGAGCCCGACCACCCCGCAGCGCTCCGCCTGCTCGGCCTGCTCCTCATGCAAGACAGCCAGCCCGAGCTCGCCGCCCAAGTCCTTTCCCGCGCCGTCCAAGTCTCGCCCTCAGACGTTGACGCTCACATGGCCCTTGGCGTCGCCCTCGACGCCCTCGGCCTCAAAGAGCAGGCCGTCACCGCCTTCCGGCGCGCCTCCGAACTGCGGCCCGACGTCCCCGAGCCCTTCCTCAACCTCGGCTGCGTCCTCCGCGAGCTCAAGCGTCTGCGCGAGGCCCGCGAAGCCCTCGAAAAGGCGCTCGCCCTCGCTCCCGGCGTGGACCGCATCCACACCGAACTCGGCCTCGTTCTCGTCGGCCTGAACGAACCCTATCTCGCCGAAACCCACCTGCGCGACGCCCTCCGCCTGTCCCCAAACTCTTTCGACGCCTGGAGCTACCTCGCCGAGGCCCTGGAAGACCAAGGCCGCCTCCTTGAAGCCGTGGACGCCTACCACCGCGCCCTTCAGTTGAGACCGGATTATCATGAGGCCCATACCAACCTCCTCATGCTCCTCCATTACATCCCCGGCCTCACCAAACAGCAGATCTTTGAAGAACATGTTCGCTGGGACCTCGCCCATGCCCGGCCCCTCCTCCCCGCCGCTCCGCGCTTCTCACACCGGCGCGATCCCGAAAAACGCCTGCGCGTGGGCCTGCTCTCCGGCAGCTTCCGCCGCCATCCCGTAGGCTACATGATCGTCAAGGCCGTCGAGAACATCGACCGCAACCGCGTCGAGCTCGTCGCCTACTCCAACAACACCAAAACCGATGAAATGACCCTCCGGCTCCAGGCCGCCATGAGCCACTGGGTCGAAGTCGGGCAGGATACCGACGAAGCCCTGGCCGACCGTATCCGCGCCGACGCCGTCGACATCCTCATCGACCTGTCGGGGCACTCCGAAAAAAACCGGCTCCTCGCCGTCGCGCGCAAGCCCGCCCCCGTGCAGGTCAAATGGGTGGGCGGCCAGTTCAATACGACCGGCATGCGCGCCTTCGACTATTTCCTCACCGACCCGATCGAAACCCCGCCGGGCGACGAACCTTACTACGTCGAGAAACTTGTGCGCCTTCCCGACGACTACATCTGCTTCGAGGCTCCCGCCTACGCGGGCCCCGTTGCCTCGCTACCCGCTCTGGCAGCGGGCCGTGTGACTTTCGGCTGTTTTAATAAGACCAAAAAAGTGAACCCGGAAGTCGTTGCCTTGTGGGCGCAGATCCTCAAGCGCGTCCCCAGCAGCCGCCTCATCCTCAAAGACAAGGGCCTTGAGCCCCCACAGACAGCGCGCCGCATCCTCGACCTCTTCTCAACCTGCGGTGTGGACCCCTCGCGCGTGGAACTCCGTGGCCACTCCAAACACGCCGAGCTCCTCGAAACTTACGGCCAGGTCGACATCGCCCTCGATACCTTCCCCTATTCCGGCGGGCTCACCACCTGCGAGGCCCTCTGGATGGGCGTCCCCGTCGTCACCCTGCCAGGCCCCACCTTCGCCGGCCGCCATTCCGCCACCCACCTCTGGAACGCGGGCCTGCGGGACTGGGTCGTGGCGACGCCCGCCGCTTATGTGGACCTCGCCGTCCACTGGGCCTCAAGCCTCCCGCAACTCGCCGCCCTCCGCGCCTCACTCCGCACGCAGCTCCAGCAAAGCCCCGTCTGCGACGGCCCCCGCTTCGCACGCCATCTCGAACAGGCCCTGCGCACCCTGTGGAAGGATTGGTGCACGGCGGCTTCCCGTTAGGCTTCCGCCCCCGTTTCGTTACCAGTATTTCAAAAAAGAAATCGCCTCTGGGGAACGGTTCACCCCTCCTCGTTGTTGCGGAAAGAAACCTCGCCGGTTAAACCTGATCCTCACCCCGGCGAGAACCTTCTTCCCGCTGCATTTCGCTGCACCCCCCCACTATGAAAACGTTGTCGCTTCGACGCCTCGTCCTGGCTCTTGTCGCGCCCTTCCTTCTGGCCGTCGCCTCCGCTTTTGCCGCGGAACCCGCGTCCACACCGGCCCCGACCGCGCAAGCGCCCGTGGAGACACTCTCCGCCACGCGCGCCCGTATCAACCTCAACGGCCTCTGGCGCTTCATGCCCGCCACCCGCGGCGCCGCCGAGCAGCCCACCGATGACTGGGGCCTCATGCCTGTGCCCGGCTCCTGGCGCACCGGCGAGTGGTCGATGGGCATGCAGCCCCTCTCCGGCGTCCTTGTTAAGGGCACTGGCGAGAACTGGCAGGACCTCGGGCGCGAACTCGCTCGCGGCTGGTACGAACGCACCTTCGACGTCCCCAAAGACTGGGACAACAAAGCCATCCTCCTTGAGCTCCGCCGCGTCAGCACCGACGCCACCGTCTGGGTAAACGGCCAAGACTGCGGCCGCGTCGCGTGGCCCTACGGCTCCGTGGACATCACCAAGGCCGTGAAGCCCGGCCAGAAAGCCACCGTCCGCATCCTCGTTGTCGCCACGCCCGATGCCGGCGAAGTCATCAACTGGATGGGCAACCAGGCGAACGCCAATTCCAAGTCACGGGCCAAGCTCCGCAGCATGGGCCTCATTGGCGAAGTCTTCCTCAACGCCCGTCCCCTCGGCCCCGTCGTGACCGACGTCTTCGCCCAGCCCTCCACCCGCAAGAAGCAGCTCACGCTCGAGCTTCAAATTGAAGGCGTGACCCAGGCCGGCGAGGTCGCCCTCACCGCCCGCATGATGACCCCGGACGGCAAGGCAGAGAAGACCTTCACCGCCAAAACCAAAGTTGAGGCAAAGCCGCACCAGACTGTGCGCGTGACTTTCCCGTGGGCAGACCCCCGCCTCTGGGACCTCGGCCAGCCGAACCTCTACGTCGCTCGCGTCGCCCTCAAGGGCGCCGGGCTCGACGACGAATACCCCCAGCGTTTCGGGTTCCGTGAATTCTGGATCGAAGGCCGCGACTTCTTCCTCAACGGCTCAAAAATCCGCCTGCGCCCGACCCTCGCCGCCACAGGCGCCCGCGAGGGCGGTGACCCCGTCTCCATAGACGGCATCATTCAGGGAATGCTCAAAGCCGGTTTCAACTGCGCCCAGCTGTGGCCCAATAACCACGACGAGCGCAGCGTGCCCATGGCCCACCGCGAACTCTGGTGCGAGCGCGCCGACGAGCTCGGCTTCCTGATGATCGGTCCGGCCCTGTCGATGAACGGTTACATCAACGACTCCAGTTACAACTACATCTGGGAGACCGCCGGCAAAAAGGAACAATACCGCGAGCGCATGACCGCCGAAATGCTCCGCTACCGCAATTTCCCCTCCGTCATCCTCTGGGGCACCAGCGGCAACCTTTTCAACCACGATGCCGACCAGAATCCCCGCTGGCTCGGACGCAAGGACTTCCTTCCGCCCCAGATGGAGTCCCCCAAGCGCAAGGGCGGCGATGAGGCTCTCGCGATGATCCGCCAGGCCGATCCCACCCGCCCCGTCTTCACGCACGCCGGCAACCGCGTGGGCGACGTCTTCACCGTAAACCATTACCTCAACCTCATCCCGCTCCAGGAACGCGAGGAATGGCTGAGCGCCTACGTCGAGGACGGCAACGTGCCCTACATCGGAATCGAATTTGGCAACCCGCTCGACGCCGACATGATGCGCGGACGTGCCGCTTACGGCTTCGCCATGACAAGCGAGCCCCTCATGACCGAGCACGTCGCCGCCTACCTCGGCCGTGCCGCGTATGAAGGCGAGACCCGCGACTACCGCCGCAGCGTGCGCTTCCGCCACGAAGGAAAAATGAAGTGGGGGAATTTCCAGGCAGACCGCGGCCTCAACTATTCACCCACCTACCAGCAGTTCGCCGCGCTCATCGTCGAAAACACCTGGCGCGCCTGGCGCACCGCCGGCGTTACCGGCGGCATGCTCCCCTGGGACGTCTGGAGCTTCGCCTTCCAGCGCACGGGCGACGACACCATCAAAAACAGCCTCCCCCAACCGGGCCAGCGCGGCGCCTGGGAAGCCAAGACACGGGCCTCCGAACTCCACTACCTCTCCCCGGAAGGAGGCTGGAAAATCCACCCCGCCGGCCAGGCCCTCATCCGCAGCAACAGCGCCACCCTCGCGTGGATCGCCGGTTACAACCCCGACGCCGACGCCTACAAAAAGCTCAGCGGGTTTGCGGACAAGGCCCACAGCTTCCGCACTGGCGAAACCGTGCGTAAACAAGTCGCCCTCCTGAACGACGAGCGCACCGACCAGCCCTTCACCTACCGCTGGGTCGCAACCCTCGGTGACCGCGAAATCGCGTCGGGCCAGGGCTCCGGCACGCTTGCCCCCGCGGAGAACAAGCTCGCGCTCCTCCAGTTCCCGCTTCCCGCCACCGCCGTCCCGGCGGGCGCGGCCGCCGATGGCAAGATCACCCTCACCGCCAAGATCGGCTCGCACCCGCACACGGACGCCTTCGCATTCCGCGCCTTCGGCCCCATGAACCCGGTATCCGGCGTCGCGAACCTCCTCGTCTTCGATCCCGCTGGCCACACAAAGAAGATGCTGGCCCTTCTCGGCATCAAGGCCAGCGCCTGGACCGGCAAGGAAACCCCGTCCGCCGGCACCCTCCTGGTTATTGGCCGCGAAGCCCTCTCCTCCCGCGCAAAGCTCCCCGCAGACCTCGATGCCTATGTGCGCGCGGGCGGCAACGTGCTCGTCATGACCCAGTCGCCTGACTGGTTCCGCGGCAGCGTCGGTGCCCGCGTCTCCCAATACTCCAGCCGCCGTGTCTTCCCCGTGGACGCCGCCTCTCCCGTCGTCGCTGGCCTCAACGTCGAAGACCTCCGCGACTGGCGTGGCACCAGCACCCTCGTCGAAGCCCGTCCCGTGTATTCACTCGAAGGATACCCGATGCAGGGCTGGCGCTGGGGCCAGAACGGCGTCGTCGCCACCGCAGCCATCGAAAAGCCGCACCGCAGCGGCTGGCGCCCCCTGCTGGAGTGCGAATTTGACCTCGCCTACAGCCCGCTCATGGAACGGGACCTCGGCTCCGGCCGCATCACCCTCTGCACCCTCGATTTCGAGGACCACGCCCTCGCGGACCCCGCAGCCGACGCCCTCCTGCGCCGCGTCATCTCCCATGCCGCCCGACCCGCCACGAACGTGCCCCAGGCCGCAAAGCTCGCCTACCTCGGCAACGACGCCGGCGAAAAGCTCCTGAAGTCCCTTGGCGTCTCCTTCGCCAAGACTGACGCCCTGCCCATGGACAACACGCTCGTCGTCATCGGCTCCGGCGCCAACGTCACCGACGAAGCTCTCGCGGGCTACGCACGCGGCGGCGGCCGCGTCCTCGTCCTCGGCTTGCCCAAAGTCCCTGAAGGCGGCGCCACGCACTTCGGCGTGAACCTCACGCTCGCCAAAGACTTCTCCGGCAGCACCGAAATCCCCTCCTGGCCTGAAGCCGCCGGCCTCGGCGTCTCTGACCTCCGCATGCGCGGCGAAGGCGACTGGCGCATCATCAAGCCCGCCGACGGCATCGAGCTTGGCGCAAAAGGCCTGCTCGCAAAGCTTGCCGACAGCGGAGCCGGCTCCCTCCTCTGGACCCAGATCGACCCCACCTTCCTCAACGCCGACAAGAACGAATGGCTCCGTTACACCCGCTGGCGCCAGACCCGCGCCCTCAGCCAGCTCCTGGCCAACATGGGCGCCTCCTTCGAAACCGATTCCCGCCTCTTCAAGCCGCAACTCCAGCGCATGGACCTCAGCGGCCCCTGGAAGGTGAAAATCACCCGCTCCCTCCCCGACACCACCTGGGATAAGCCCCACGAGGACACCGGCATCACCGAAGCCGCCAAGGCCGCTTCCGCCCCCGACTTCGACGACTCCTCCTGGGACACCTTCTCCCTCCCAGCCTGGTACCCGCCCCTCAACGAGCAGAACGGTGAGTACGTCTTCCGCCGCGTCATCGACATCCCCGCCGAATGGGAAGGCCAGGTCGTCCAGCTCGGCGCCGGCCGCGTCAAGAGCTTCGACACCGTCTACTGGAACGGCCAACCCATCGGCTCAACCGACAAATCCACGAAGGGGTCCTGGAACCTCAAGCGCACCTACCGCGTCCCCGGCACCCTTGTGAAGGCCGGTCGCGCCGTCATCGTCGTCCGCGGCTTCGCCCCCGACCACCAGGGCGGCATCCACGGCCGGACAGACGAAATGTTCCTGCGCGTCCTCTCCGGTGAAAAAGCCCCGGCTCCCTTCTACAACCCCGATTACCGCGAGGACTTCGACAACGGCGACGAGCCCTACCGCTACTACCGTTGGTAACCTCCCGCACCCCCTTCCCGAGCCGGAGCGGCCTTTGCGCCCTCCGGCTCGTTTGTTTCCTGGAGAAAAACACACGCCCGGATGGGGTGTAATTTGGTTTGCCGCCCCACGGCACCTCCACCAAACTCCCCCTCCGTTCGGGCACGGCCCCCCGGCTCTCCTTACACGAAGACCCGGCAAGCACACTGAACTGTCAATCGGCCTGCTTGTCGCCATTCCCTCGTCCGTGCCTTATTCCCTTGTTTGAGTCCCCTCCACATGAAGAAGACCAACGGAAAAAACCTCGGCGAACTCGGCTTTGAGTTCCCGCAGCGCCAGATCCACCTCGACTATCACACGTCGCCCTTCATCACTGACGCCTCCTGCGAGTTCGACGCGAAGGCCTTCGCCAAGACCATGAAGGAAGCGCACGTGAACAGCGTCACCGTGTTCGCCAAGTGCCACCACGGCCAGTCCTACTACAAGACCAAGGTCGGCGTCATGCACCCCGCCCTCAAAGGTCGGGACATGCTCGGGGAAATGATCGAAGCCCTCCACAGCCAAGGCATCCGCGCCCCCATTTACACCACCATCTCCTGGGAAGAAGACGTTGCCGCCAAACACCCGGAATGGCGCCAGATGCGCTTCAACGGCACCTTCGCCCAGGTCGAAGGCGCTTCTGACTTCGTCACCAAGCAGCCCGGCGGCTGGAAGTTCAACAGCTGGGTCCACCCCGAATACCAGGACTACATCGAAGCCCACCTCCGCGAGCTCCTCGAGAACTACGACTGCGACGGCTTCTTCCTCGACATCCTCTTCCTCGACGGCCAGTCCGACTGGAACGAGCCCTCCATCCGCCTCCGCGAAAAGCACGGACTCCTCGGCACCGACGTCGAGACCTTCAAGCGCTTCGAGTCCATCGCGCAGGACCAGTTCTGCTCCCGCTTCACCAAGGTCATCAAGGGCCTCGCCCCCAAAGCCACCATCTTCTACAACTCCAACAACGACATCATGACCGACGTCTCCGTCGGCGGCCGCGTTCGCGACGCCTACCAGACGCACTTCGAGATTGAGTCCCTGCCCTCCGGCTTCTGGGGTTACTACCACTTCCCCCGCCTCGCCCGCAGCGCAGGCCGCTGGGGCAAACAGTGGATCGGCATGACCGGCCGCTTCCAGAAAATGTGGGGCGACTTCGGCGGCATCAAGCCCCAGCCCGCCCTCGAATACGAGTGCTTCCGCTCCCAGGCCCTCGGCGGCGGCAACAGCGTGGGCGACCAGCTCCCGCCCCGCGGCACCCTCGACGCAGCCGCCTACAAGCTCATCGGCGCCGTCTATAAGCAGACCGCCGACGCCGAGCCCTTCTACCAAGACTCCAAAGAGCTCCCGCAGGTCGGCGTCATCACCGCCAACCACCCCCTGCGCGACATCAACATCACCTGCAAGAGCGACGAAGCCGCAATCCAGATGTGCGAAGAAGCACACTACGACTGCGAGCTCGTTGACGAAGTCAGCGACATCGCCGGCTATGACGCCCTTATCCTCCCGGATACCACCGTCATCACCGACAAGCTCCTCGCCAAGCTCCGCAAATACTACGCCGACGGCGGCAAACTCATCCTCTCCTACGAAGCCGGCCGCGACGCCAAAGGCAACTGGGCCCTCGACTTCCTGCCCCTCGAGTTCAAGGGCCAGGTTCAGAAGTTCCCCACCTACTGGCGCGCCCGCAAGGACTTCTGGCCGGAACTCAGCGCGAGCGACCGCGTGTTTTACACGCAGGGCCTCAACGTCGCCGGCGGCAAGGGCACCAAAGCCCTCGTTGACCGCGTGCTCCCGTACTTCCGCCGCACCGACCTCACCTTCTGCTCGCACTTCCAGACGCCCCCGGTCGCCGCGCCCGACAAGTTCCCCGCCGTCATCGCCGGCAAGAACTTCGTCTACTTCGCGGACCCCGTCTTCCGTGAGTACCGCCAAGTCGGCAACATCGCCGTCCGCGACGTGTGGAAGCGCGCCATCGAAGGCATGATCGGTGAAGCCCCCTTCGGCGCCGGCCTCCCCACCACCGTCCAGGTGTACCCGCGCCGCCGTGGCAAGGACCTCCTCCTCACGCTCCTGCACTACGTGCCGCTGCGCAAGGCGCTGGACCTCGACGTCCTCGAAGAACGCATGAGCTTCGCTGGCGAAGTCCTCCAGCTCCCCGCCGACGCCAAAGAAGTCATCGTCTACGGCACCGGCGAAAAGCTGAAGCGCGTCGACGGCGGCTTCCAGCTCCCCTTCGCCAAAGGCCGACTCCTCCTTGAGGTTCCCGGCTTCTTCAAGAAGTAAGCAAACAAGTTTCCTCGCTTACGCAAAAGGGCACCCCTCATCGGGTGCCCTTTTTTTGCGCCGCGACCACGCCGCGGCAGGGCGGGGGAGCGGCTTTCCGCCGCCCCTCACGCGCCCGGCAACGGCGTTCCCAAAAGCTCCTCAAACGTCCGCTCCAGAACCTCCACAGACCGCTCCACGCCAAACTCCGCGGCCCGCATCTGCCCCGCAAGCGCCAGACGCTCCCACAGCGACGCATCCTCCGCCATCGCCGCCAGCGCCCGCGCAAGCTCCCGCGGGTCGTCCTTCTTGAACACGATGCCGTCCTTGCCGTGGCGCACGATCTCCGTCGAGCCCCCCGTGCCGCTCGTCATGACAAGCAGCCCCGACGCCATCGCCTCCACCTGGCTGATCCCAAACGCCTCGTCCACCTGCGTCGGAAACACCAGCACGTTCGAGCGCGCAAACAGCCGCGTCAGCCCCGCACGGTCCAGGAACCCCGCAAACTCCACACGGTCGGCCAGCCCCCGCCCTTCGAGCCACTCCTTCAGCTTCGCCACAAACGCCGGGTCCGTGGAGTCCCCCGCGATCGTGCACGTGAAATCCAACCCCTGCTGGCTCAGCAGCCACAGCGCCTCGCACAACACCTGCGGCCCCTTGTAAGGCATCACCAGGCCCGCAAACGCGATCCTCAACCGGTCATACGACGGCGGCACCTGACGGAAAAACCGGTCCACCCGCGCCCCCGGATACACGATCGTCATCTTCGTCAGCGGGTAGCCCACCGCGCGGACCGCCTTTGCCACCCACATGCTCGCGCAACCCAGCCGGTACCGCGGACTCGCGGGCGTGCGCTGCGGCGGATACCCCGGCACCGGCGCCCCCACGCAGTGGATAACCGGCAGACCGCGCGCCAGCACGGCCTCCAAAAAGTCCATCCCGATAAAGTCGATGTTCCCCGCCAGCACCGCCTCCGCGCCCATCGCTTCCGCCGCCGCAAGCACGCGCTCCGCGTTCTCGCGCTCCAGCTTCTGCAAAGCCTCCCCCGTCACAAGCTGCCGCAGCGCGCCGCCGCTCCAGTCTCCCGCCAGCGGAAGCGACCGGCTCACCACCGGCTCCAAGTCGTCCTCACCCGCATCCGGCGTCTTCAGCAAATACGGGGCGTCGCCCGTCAGCACACTCAGCTCGTGCCCGCGCCGCCGCAGCCCCCGCGAAAACTCCCACATCTTCCGGCCATACCCGCCCAGCTCCTGCGGCGGAAAAAGGTTTGTCACAACAAGGATCTTGCGCGGCCGCGCCGCCTTACCTCCCGGCGTCCGCCCCACCAGCGCCAGATACGGTTGCAGCCGTGGAGACCGCCCCGCCGTCTCCGCCAGTTCCTGTGCGGCCTGCGCCGCGGCCGGCTCAAGCCTCCCCTGCCGCTCCGCCTCCACCAGCATCGCATACGCCGCGTCCTTCTGCGCGTGCCGCCGGTACAACAAGCCCAGGTCCGCGAGCGCCTCAACGTTTCCGCGGTTTAGTGACACCGCACGCAGCAGCAGCTTCCGCCCAAGGTCGTCCTCGCCCGCCGCCACAAGCGCCCGTCCCGCCTGCGCCAGAACCCCGTCCCGCGTCTCCTGTTCCAAAATCGCCTGCGCCACAGCCCCCGTTTCCCGTCGCGCCTTAACCGCGAGCAGCGCGTTCAACAGCGGCAGCGGATCCCGCCGTCCGAACGTCGGTGGCGCTTCCGCCGCCAGCGAAAACCCCCACTTCTCCAGCGCCGACATCAGCTCCGCGGGCGTCTCCCACCCGTTGAACACCACATACGCGCCACGGAAATTCCGCAGCATCCGCTCGAACTCCCCCACCTCCGGCAGGTCCCCCTCGAGTGCCAATACCTGGCGCACCAGCGGCCCCTCCACCAGCTCCGTGAGGCCCGGACGTTCGTCCGCCCCGACCGAAGGTGTATCCAAAAAACGAATACGCGGCAGATCCCGCCCGTCCTCCCGCAGCATCGACTCCCGCGGCGCCGTCACCTCGAGCCTCAGGCTGTGCAAGTGCAACTCCTGCAGGATCTCGTACGCAGCCGCCCTCTTCAGCAGCGCCAGGGAGTCCGGCTTCGCCGGCACCCGGCAGCGCGTGTCCAGCCGCTCCAGCGCGTACGCCGGGTTCTCCTTGCCCTGGAACACCAGATCAAAAAATTCACGCCGCTTCACGTGCGCCGCATGGTTCTTCAGCAGCTCCTCCTGCCCCGCACGCCGGATCCGCATCGCCTCCTCCGGATGCGCGAGATAGTAGCGCACCTTCTCCACGAGCTCCTCCGGCGTCCGGTAGACGTCCAGGTGCTCCCCAGGCTTGAACAAAAGCTCCAGACCCGACTCCGGCGCCAGCGCGTCCGTGAGCAGGAACCCGCCCGCACCCAGCACCTCGAACACCCGCAGGTTCAGGTCACCATTCAGCGAGACGTTCAACGTCACCTGCGAATCCGCATAACAATCGGCCGCCTGCGCCACCGTCCCTGACTTCACCGTCAGCGGCAGGCTCGCCTGCCTCAGGCGCTTCAGCAACTCCCGCCGGTACGGGTGGAACTTCCCCGTCTGCCCAAAAAACGACAGCGGGATCGACGGCTTTTCCGGCACCGGCCGCATCTGCAGCGAGAACATCAGCGCCGGGTTCCAGAACATCCGCCCAAGCATCGCATCCCGGAAAAAATGCAGGTGATGCGCCTTGTGGTCCGTCCCGATCCACTGGAACGGCTCCATCGCCGCATACCGCAGCATCATTTGCAGCGGCGTGCTCAAATGCTGCGTGTTCCCCAGGATCAGCACCGCCGGGCACCCCGCCTTCTCCAGATTGCGCGGG
Organism: uncultured Opitutales bacterium; assembly: GCA_964593675.1. Taxonomy (GTDB): domain Bacteria; phylum Verrucomicrobiota; class Verrucomicrobiia; order Opitutales; family CAZQIE01; genus CAZQIE01. The sequence continues at coordinate 14,302 of CAZQIE010000014.1, read as the reverse complement.
AAATTCGCGCCCGTCGCGTCCGCCTTCACCACGATCAGGTCCGGCTTCTGCGCCAAAGGCAACCGCGCCAGAAGCGGGCCGATGTCGAACTCCCCACCCGCGCTCCTCAACGCCTTCCAGCCCCTGCCACCCGGCGTGTCCGTGCAGTCGGGACTGCAGAAAACCTCGTTCGGCGAAAAGATCGGCTGCCGATAACGGTCCGGTGTCCCCAGCAGGAACAGCAGGATATTGGGCTCCGGAAGCGCTTCGGCGGCAGGCGCGTCGCTTTGCATCAGCCCCGGATGCTAGGCTACCCACCACCGGAGCCAAGACCAAACACCAACCCCAAACGCTGTGCATGCTCCCGTTGCTCAAGCGCTTCCCGCTGCGGAAATACTTGCCGCCACGCCCTGTTTTCCGCCATACCGGTCTCATGCAAAACGACTCGGAACTCCGCGCCCGCGCTGAACAAGGGGACCGTGAAGCCCAGTTTCTCCTCGGGCATTCGTTGGCCCTCACCCAGGAGGAAGGCAATCGGGCGGAGTCCGCGAAATGGCTCAGGGCCGCCGCAGATCAGGGACACGTGAAGGCCCTCTGCACCCTCGGCTTCTTCTACGCCACCGGCGAAGGCGTTCCCCAGGACTACGCCGAAGCCCGCGCCTGCTTTGAGCGCGCCGCCAACGAAGGTTACTCCCAGGCCCAGCTCAATTACGCCATCTTCCTCGCCGAAGGCGTCGGTGGCCCCGCCAACCCCGAGCTCGCCGTCGAATTCTACCGCAAGGCCGCCGAGCAAGGCCTCAACGAAGCACGCTTCAACCTCGGCCTCGCCTGCTACTACGGCAACGGCACGGAAATGAACCACGCCGAAGCCTTCAAGCACTTCCAGTCCGCCGCCGACCTCGGCCTCGCCGAAGCCCAATACAGCGTCTCCGTCTGCTACCAGAAAGGCCAGGGCGTCGCTCCCGATACGCAGAAGTCCGTCGCGTGGCTCCAGCTCGCCGCGGAGCAAGGCCACCCCAGCGCCCAGTACAACCTCGGCCTCTACTACGGCTACGGCGAAGGCGGCCTCACCAAAGACGAAGCCTCCGCACGCCTCTGGCTCCAGCGCGCCGCCGACCAAGGCCACCAGAAGGCCGCTGAAGCCCTCGCAGAGCTCGGTTGACCCCGGTCCATGCGGAAAGTCCTCTTCATCTGCACCGGCAACTACTACCGGAGCCGCTTCGCAGAAGCCCTCTTCAACGCCCAGGCCGAAACACGCGGCCTTCCCTGGCGCGCCTTTTCACGCGGCTTCCTCCCGGAGTGGAACCCGCCCGGCATCTCCCCCCATACCCTGCGCGAGCTCGAAGCACGCCGCATCCCCCTGCGCCACACCGACCAGCTCCAGCACCTCCTCACACGCCAGGACCTTGAGGCCGCCGACCTCATCATCGCCGTGAAGGAAGCGGAACACCGCCCCCTCATGCGCGAACGTTTCCCTGACTGGGAATCCAAAATCACTTACTGGCACGTCCACGACCTCGACGTCTTCCTCCCCCACGAAGCCTTCTCCGGCCTTGAGGCACACGTCCTCGCCCTCCTCGACGAATTGGGGCGCACCGCCCCTCCGCCCCCTACGACCGCTCAGGATTCCCCTGTAACGCCCGTGCGGCCCGTATCCGCATCAGGTCCTCAATTGCCCGCTTGAAAGTCTCAAACGGCAGCGGCTTTACCAAAAACAAGTCCGTGCCCGCCTTCAGCGCCTGCTTGCGGTCCTCGTCCGTCGCGCAGCCCGTCACCGTTGCGATCGCCGCATGCCGGTTCGGACCCGACCTCACAATACGGATCAGCTCTTCCCCGGAAAACGCCGGAACCCGCAGGTCCACAAACATCATGTCATAGCTCCGCTCTGCCGCGAGCTTTCGGGCCGTGATCCCATCCTGCGCGCATTCCGCCTGCACCCCTATCTTCTGCAAGTACGTCCCCAGGAGCCGCCGATCCAGCGGCTGATCCTCCACAACCAGGACACGCGGCTCCACCTCCGCCGCAGCACGCTGCGCCGCGATCTCAGGCAGCATCCCTTTGTCCTGCATATGTTCCATTTCGGCCCCCATTTAATCGGGAAACCGCTCAAAATACGCCCCTATTTTCGTCCCTAACGGCCCTAGGGTCATGCCTCATTGCTGCTGGCGGCTGAGTCCGGCTGGACCTATCGGCGGTCCCTGCCTTCCCTTAATCCCTTTCCACAAAACCGAAGCCCACGCTCTCACTGTAGCCTTGCTGATCAGGTGTATTCCCGATAGGCCCACACGGCCCGCGTCCCTTTAGGAACCTGCCTTCAAACCGATCATTTAAGGGAACCCAACAGACTATGACCTCCCTCATAATAGGATTGTTTGTAGGAGCCGCGGGCGCCCTCGCCCTGAAGCGCTCCGGCTGGGTTGCCAACTTCAAGCGCAGCCCCCAGAGCAAGGCCAAAACCCTCGCTCTTTCCTCACCCAAGAATACCCTCCTCAACCGCCCCCTCTCCTATATGGTCGCGGAAGGCATCCTCAATATCAGCTTCGACGACGCCACCGGCGAATTCGTCCTGGACTGGGAAACCCGCATGGTCGGCGACCTCTCCAGGCACCTCGCCGCCGAAAGCGACGGCGAAGTCCTCACCCTGCGCGGCCCGGCAGGCGATACCCTCCGTGTCCCGAGATGGTCCCTCTCCAGCTCCACCCGCCGCTAACCCCTCCTATATTTCGGCGACATTGTGATAGATAGTCCTTGCCGCCTCACCGTTTTCCAGCCACCCTCCCCAATCATGATCGAGGACCAACTAGGGCCAAATGGCTCTCAGTGGCCTGCGCCCCCCGTGGCGCCGGAACGATCGTCCCGTCTCCGCATCCTCGCTGTCGAAGACGAAGCTGTAAGCTGCCGCCTTCTCCACGAATACGGACGCATCCTCGGGTGCGACCTGACCTCCGTCCCCAGCGGCACCGAGGGCCTCGAACTCCTCAAGGCTCACCATTACGACATGCTCTTTGCCGACCTGCGCGTCCCAGATCTCTCCGGCATTGACCTCATCAAACAGGCCCGCGAGGTCCGACCCGGCCTCCCCATCATCGTCATCACCGCCAACGCGACCGAGGCCGCCCGCTACGCCGCCTTCTCCGCCGGCGCCAACGCTTTTGTCACAAAACCCGTGCGCTTTGACATGTTTAAGGAAGTCTTCACCCGCGTGGTGGACTCCCGCAGGACCCAAACGGACCAGACCCCCACGGGTGCCGCGCCCTAGCCGCCCCCCCACGCTCCCTTCGCGCCCTCCATGAAGCACGTTCTCGCCGTCGACGATTCCAAAGCCGTCCGCATCCTCCTCAAACGCGCCTTTTCGGCCTACGACGTCGAGATTACCGAAGCCAGTAACGGCGAAGAAGCCCTCAACCGCGCCCGCGCGCAGGCCCCCGACCTCGTCCTCCTCGACGTCACCATGCCCGTGCTCGACGGCGCAGAAACCCTTGCCCAGTTCAAGGCAGACCCCGCCCTCAAGACCATCCCCGTCGTCATGCTCACCGCCGAAGGCGGACAGGAAACCATCCTCAAGCTGGCGAAGCTCGGCGTCCGCGACTACATCGTGAAACCCTTCCAGCCCGAAGCCCTCATGGAACGCCTCAACCGCATCGTCGCCTTCGAACTCAAGACCCAGCCCGCGGCCACCTGAGCCCCCCTCCAGGCCCCCCCGCATCGCCTTTATCCGGGCTTCGCCACTCACGGCGAAGCCCGCTGCATTTTCGCCCCCCGCGTGCGCCGCTCCCGCTCTCCGGTCCGGCGCCCCTCTGGCCTTTCTTCTTGCTGAAGCCGCCAGCTCGGGGAATGTTCACCCACACACGCCTCCATGAACCTCGTCGTCGTATTCTCCGGCGGACTCGATAGCACCGTGCTCCTCAGCCACCTCCTGCACGAGCGCCACACCGTGCGCGCGCTGTCCATCCACTACGGCCAGCGCCACGCCCGCGAGCTTCAGGCAGCCCAGACCATCGCCCGCAAACTCTCGGTCGAGCACCGCATCGCCGACCTCCGCGGACTCGCCCCGCTCCTTTCCGGCAGCAGCCTCACCAGCGACGACCTCCCCGTGCCCGAAGGCCACTATGCCGAGACCTCCATGAAGGCCACCGTCGTGCCCAACCGGAACATGATCCTCCTGTCCGTCGCCGCAGGCTGGGCCCTCTCCGTTGGCGCCGAAGCCGTTGCCTACGCCGCCCACGGCGGCGACCACGCCATTTACCCCGACTGCCGTCCCGAATTCGCGGACGCCGTCGATGCCGCCCTCAGGCTCGCCGACTGGAAGCCCATGCGCCTGCTCCGACCCTTTGTTGGCCGCACCAAGGCCGACCTCGTGCGCCTCGGTGCCCAGCTCTGCGCCCCCCTCGACCTCACCTGGTCCTGCTACTGCGGCGGCGACCTCCACTGTGGCCGCTGCGGCACCTGCATTGAGCGCCGCGAAGCCTTCCACCTCGCCGGCGTTCCAGACCCCACCGCCTACGCACCCACCGCCCCCGCCGTTGACGAGCTCATCGCCAAAAACTGGCGCCTCTGATCCGGCCCCCCCCTCACCGCCCCGCGACCCGCAACACCCCGCCACGCCGGCGTGCGTAGCACACGATCCCAGAAACCCCGTGCCCCAAAGACCGGTCCCTGCGCGAGACCGCACCCCCGCCGGCCCCGCGGCAGCCGCCTTGCCGCCACCCCCCAATCACACCTTCCTCCCGCACCTCCGCGCATTTCGGTGTTGAACTCCCCGCCTCCCTGAGCCCCATATATCCGCGCCAGAGCCCATGATCACTTGCCGGAAAGTTTTTAGCGACATCCCCTTCGCGCACCGCCAGCACAAGCACGACGGACACTGCGCGTTCGTCCACGGCCACAACTGGGATGTCGCCGTCACCTTCGGCTGTCATGACCTCGACCAGAACGGCTTTGTCGTCGATTTCGGGCGCGTGAAATACCTGCGCCAGTGGCTCGAACAACACCTCGACCACGCCACCGTCTTCAGCGCCGACGACCCCCTCCGCGACCAGCTCGTCGCCGCCGCACCCGGAGCCTGGAAAGTCTACGTTCTCCCCTGCTGCTCCTGCGAAGGCGTGGCCCGACACCTCTTTGAAGTCTTCGACGCCCTCGTACGCCAGCACACCGGCGGACGCGCCTTCGTCGTCGCCATCGAAGTCTCCGAAGACAGCCGCAACTCCGCACGCTACCAGCCCGACACCCCCCCCGCGGCCGCCCGCTGACCCCCGCCACCGTTCCCGCGGACCCGCCTCCAACCGGCTCCACCACACCTTTGCGCGTGAAACTGCCCGTCAACGAGACCTTCTACAGTTGGCAGGGCGAAGGCTGCCACATGGGCCGCCCCGCCTACTTTATCCGCCTGCAAGGCTGCCCCGTCCACTGCCCCTGGTGCGACTCCGCCGGAACGTGGAAGCCCGGCGAAATCCCCGCCAGCATCCCGCGCTCCGACCCCGAAACCCTCGCTAACCAGGCCGCCGCCTCCCCCTGCGCCTTCGTCGTCATCACCGGCGGCGAACCCACCATTCACGACCTCGCCCCCCTCACCGCCGCCCTCCGTGCGCGCAACCTCCCCGCACACCTCGAAACCTGCGGCGCCTTCCCCCTCCGCGGCGATTTCTCCTGGGTCACCGTCAGCCCCAAATGGGCGAAACCGCCCCTCCCCGAAACCCTTGCTCGCGCCGACGAACTCAAACTCATCGTAGAGGACGCCACCTCCATCCCCCGCTGGCTGGACTACCTCGCCCCGCACCTGCGCCCCAAGCTTCCCCTCTGGCTTCAGCCCGAGTGGTCCCAGCGCCAGAACCCCACCGTCCTCAACGCCATCAGTCAGGCCGTCCGCGCGGGCGGCCTCGACCTCCGCGCCGGCTGGCAACTCCACAAGCTCTACGGCGTCGACTAAGGCACTTCTACTTTAAGATGTCGCACCTCCTTGAATCACTTTTCCGCCCGCGCCGACGCGAGGATGGGGCGTCCACGCTCGCCGCAGCGTCGGCGCATGCGACAACTTGAAAGGGAACACGCTCTAGAGCGGTCCTGCTTCAGGTTGTCGCACAAACCGGCCTGGCTTTTCCCTTCGCGCCGACGCGAAGACGGGGCGTCCTATACCGCATACCCCCGCAACGGTAGCTCAGCCGCGCGGCGCAACAGGGACCTCCCGCGCCTTGCGCGCAAAAGCCCTCCCGGAAGGGCAGGGGAGGGATCGGTCTCACACCGCCCCATCCCTACACAGCCTCCTCCCTCCGCCCTCAATCCTTCGTTTTCCTGCTTTTTAGGGGAAACCCCGGGCTTTTCCGTAGGTAGATCCCGGTAGTTTACGCCACAAATCTACCGGAAAACCCAATAAAAACGCCTATTTCCCTCAAAAACCACCAAACTTTTTTAGTGGGCAATTCATTGAAACCGAGCCTCTTAAAGAACTGCGACGCTCCCGCCGGAAGAAATCTCTCAAAATTTATTGATTTTCAACGCCGGTTCGGGCATAAATAAGGGCATACAAAACAACGCGGTTGCCGCAAGGCGCTGCGGGGTTCTTAAAAAAGCTTTTAGACTTCTCCCTACGGGGAGATGGGGTAATAAGCAACGAGATAAAGTAGAAGTAAATGGCGGGCAGTTTAGGGGTAGGCTGCCCGCCTTCTCTTTCCCAGAAGGCTCGGACGAATTCGTCCGGGCCTTCGTTGTTTTCCAGGCCCACAAACCGGCCCCAAGACCCCCTTACAGGTGCACCCGCTCTGGTAGTCGCCTAAGTCGTTGTATACCAATCTTAGACGTGATTTACACACCGTTTTGGCAGGTTGCCCTCAGGTTATTCACATCTTCGCTCATCCTGTAAGCTTTTATTTTCGTAAGTCCCTTTTGATGGACAGTTTGTGAATGTGCTTTTTGCGCGGTAATTCAGGGCGTCCAGCCCCGTCATCGTGCAAAATCGTGGTAAAAAACGGGCCCGCTGCCGCACCTTGCACGGTCCGCCTTCGCCCGACCTCCCCGCAGGCGCATGCCCTTCCGCGGCTCGCCCGGTAGCCCTTCGCGCCCGCTCAGCCACCGCACCCACGGGACCGATAAAAACCCTCTATCCCTTTGCGGGCCGGACCGCTTGGCCCTACCCTTACTCCCGCTTTTTTGCGTGCCTAATACCGGGAAAAACCGGATTTCATCGGTCACGCTTGCGCGGAACCTGCCATTGACAGGTCGCTCGAATTTAGGAAACCTCCGTCGAGCGCCTCTCTCATGGCGGCCCAGTTTTCTACGCGTTATATCACATCCCGCGTCGCCCCTTTGGCGCCGCGAAAACCCTGGCAAAACCCATGGCCTTGTCTCCCGTCGCTACCGTCTTCCGTCGCTTCATTTTGGGTCTTTCGGCCCTGTCCCTCCTTGCCGGCGCTTCCGGTTGCAAGAAAGCGGAAAAAGCATCCCAGGGAATGCCTGAGCGCGCCGTTACCGCGGGCGAAGCGGTGACAAAAGACGTGCCCCTTTATATCGACTCGCTTGGACGGTGCACCGCGTATGAAGCCGTCAACGTCGTCCCCCAAGTCGACGGCCCGATCCTTAGCACCCATTTCAAGCAAGGCGCCTACGTCAAGAAAGGCGACCTCCTCTTCACCATCGACCCGCGCCCCTACGAAGGCCGCCTCGAACAGGCCAAGGGCCAGCTCACCCAGGACCTTGCCCAGCTGAAGATCGCCGAGCTCCAGGTGGAGCGCTCCCGCGACCTCCTCACCGGCAACTACGTTTCCAAGCAGGATTTCGACAGCTACGTGGCGAAAGCAGACCAGGCCCGCGGCCAAGTCGTCGCGGACCGTGGCAACCTCGAAGTCGCCGCCGTCAACCTTGAGCGCACCCGCGTCACCGCCCCCATCGACGGCAAGGCCGGCATCTACCTCGTGAACGTTGGCAACGTCGTTTCCGCCGCCGCCAACCCCGTCCTCACCACCATCCAGCGCACCGATCGTCTCTACGTAGACTTTCCCATCGCCGATGCGCACCTCGCCACCGTCCAGCAGTACCTGGCGGCCTCCAACGGCAACCTCCCCATCGTCCTAACCGACCTCAACGACCCCACCCGCCAGTCCAACGGCACCGTCTCCGTCCTCGGCAACGCCGTCCAGACCACCACCGGCACCGTCCAGATCCGCGGCGACGTCGACAACGCCTCCAGCACCTTCTGGCCGAACCAGCCCGTCTCCGTTCGCCTCGTCCTCAAGACCCTCAAGGACGCCGTGCTCGTCCCCGCCCAGGCCCCCCGCCTCGGGCCCTCCGGTCACTACGTCTTCGTCGTCAAGGACGGCGCTGTGGAACAGCGCGTCGTCAAGCTTGGCCAGAACCAGGCCGACGGCCTGATCGTCGTCTCCGAAGGCGTGAAAGCGGGCGAACAGGTCGTCGTCACCGGGCAGATCTTCCTGCGCACCGGCTCCAAAGTCACCGTGGTCCCCTCTGGCGCCCAGGCCGCCACCTCCGGCGCCAGCGCTCCGTCCTCCGAAAAGCCCGCCGCCGCCTCGAAGTAACCGGCCCCGGCTTCCCCAACCCACCACGGCCCCCGGCACATCATGAACCTTTCCGCACCCTTCATCAGCAGGCCGGTGATGACCATCCTGGTCTCCCTCTCGGCCATCCTCTTCGGCATCTACTCCTACAAGGCGATGCCCGTCAGTGACCTGCCTGACGTCGATTACCCCGTCATCCAGGTTCAGGCCGCCTACCCCGGCGCGGACCCCTTCGTGATGGCCGCGAACGTCGCCACGCCGCTTGAGCAAAAGCTCCTTCAGGTGAACGGCATCGACACCATCACCTCCACCAGTCGCCAGGGCACGACCACCATCACCCTCCAGTTCCGCCTTACCAAGTCCACCGACGCCGCCGCACCGGACGTCCAGGCCGCCATCAACCAGGCCCAGGGCAGCCTGCCCGTGGACCTGCCCTCGCCCCCCACCTACTCGAAGGTCAACCCGAACGACGCCCCCGTTTTCTACATCGGGATGATCACCAACGGCATGACCCTGGGCGAGCTCTACGACTACGCCTTCACCCAGGTCTCCCAGCGCATCCAGATCCTCCCCGGCGTCTCCAGCGTCAACATCTACGGCTCCCCGCGCTCCATCCGCGTGCAAGTCGACCCACGCCGCCTCGAGAGCCTCGGCATGACCGTCGTCGACGTCGCCAACGCCGTCCGCCAGAACACCACCCTTCCCGCCGCCGGCCAGCTCAAGGGCAACAACCTCATCTTCACCCTCCAGCCCGATACCCAGCTCGACGAAGTCAAGGAATACGCCGAAATGATCATCGGCTACCGTGACGGCGCACCCGTCCGCCTGCGCGACGTCGCAAACGTCGTTGACCAGATCCAGACCGAAGACCTGCGGATGGACTTCTACTCGAAGCAATCAAAAATCCAGTTCCAGGCCGGCATCGTCCTCGCCGTCAGCAAGTCCGACGGCGCCAACGCCGTCGAAGTCTCCAAGGCCATCCGCGAAATCATCCCCCAGCTCGACGCCCAGCTTCCCGACTCCATCGAGCTCGTCCCCATCTACGACCGCGCCGCCTCCATCGTGAACTCCGTCGAGGACGTCACCGAGACGCTCATCATCGCCTTCGTCCTCGTCGTGATGGTCATCTACCTCTTCCTCGGCCGCGCCACCGATACCATCGTCCCCGCCGTCGCCCTCCCCATGTCGCTCCTGCTCACGTTCATCGTGATGCGCCTGCTCAATTACACCCTCGACAACCTCTCGCTGATGGCCCTCACCCTGTCCATCGGCTTCCTCGTGGACGACGCCATCGTCTTCCTCGAAAACATGGTTCGCCGCATGGAAGAAGGCGAGCCCGTCATGCAGGCCGCCTACAACGGTGCCAAGGAGATCAGCTTCACCATCTTGTCGATGACGCTCTCTCTCGCCGCCGTGTTCCTCCCCCTCGTCTTCATGCCCGGCATCATGGGCCTCGTGTTCCGGGAGTTCGGCGTCACCATCATCGTCGCCATCATCGCCTCCGGTATCGTCTCCCTCACGCTCACCCCGATGATGTGCTCGCGCATGCTCAAGGACCGCAGCGAGAAGAACCGCACCTGGCTTGAGGAAACCTCCCAGAAAATCGAAAAGCGCGTCCTCGACCTTTACGGCCGCTCCCTCCACTTCTTCCTCCGCGAACGCTGGCTCTCCGCCTTCATCTGGCTCGTCTGCTTCGCCGGAACCGTCTGGTTCTTCATGCTCGTCCCCAAAACCTTCCTGCCCACAGGGGACAGCTCCTTCCTCCGCGGCCTCTTCATGGCCGACACCCCCACCGCCGCCCCCCAGATGCGCGTGTTTCAGGATAAAATCCGCGAAATGCTGCAGTCCAATCCCGCCGTCCATACCTTCGTCACCGTCACCGGCGTCAGCGGCGTCCTCCCCAGTTCCCAGGGGTTCATGTTCGTCTTCCTCAATCCCGCCGACAAACGCGGCCCCATCGAAAACGTCGCGGCCCAAATCACGGGCGGCCTCTTCACCATCCCGGGCGTCGTCGGCGCCATCCGCCCCCAGCCCGTCCTCAGCATCAGCACCGGTGCCACCAGCACCAACCAGGGCCGCTACGCCTACACCCTCTCCGGCATCGACTCCAGCGAAGTCTACAAGGCCGCCGCAGCCCTGATGGGCGCCATGATGCAAAAGCACGAATGGTTCTCGCCGCCGGTCCAGTCCGACATGTACCTGGACAACCTCCAGCTCGCTGTCGCCCTCAACCGCGAGTCCGGCGCCACCTACGGCGTCACTGCCACAAACCTCGCGCAGATGCTCCAGAACGCGTACTCCCAGAACTACGCGTACCTCATAAAAGCTCCCACCCAGCAATACCAGGTCATCGTCGAAGCCCAGCCGCTTTACCGCCGCTCCCCGACCGACCTCGATACCCTCTACCTGCGGCCCAGCACCGGCCTCCTCCAGCCCGACGTTTCCGTCCCCGGCGTCGTTCCCCCGCGCGGTGACGCCGCCAAGGACAACGACCTCGTGCCCTTCAACGCCGTCGCCACCACCAAGCCCACGCTCGGCCCGCTCCAGATCAACCACATCAACGGCTTCCCCTCCGTAACCATCTTCTTCGACCTCAAGCCCGGCGTCCCCATCGGTCCTGTTACCGAGTTCATCAACCAGACCGCCGAAAAAGTCGTGCCCCAGACCGTCATCCGCGGCTTCCAGGGTGAGGCCCTCGTCTTTGAGGAAACCCTCAAGAGCCTCGTCCTCATGTTCATCGTGGCGATCTTCGTGATGTATGTCATCCTCGGCATCCTCTACGAAAGCTACATCCACCCCATAACCGTGCTCTCCGCCATCCCCGTCGCCCTCGTCGGCGGTGTCGGTGCGCTTCTCCTCCTCGGCTCCGAACTCTCCCTCTACGGCGGCATCGGCCTGTTCATGTTGGCCGGCATCGTAAAGAAGAACGGCATCATGATGATCGACTTCGCCATCATGCGTCAGGAAGAAGGCATGTCTCCCGTCGAAGCCGTCCACGTCGCCTGCCTCGAGCGCTTCCGCCCGATCATGATGACCACCATGGCCGCGCTCCTCGGCGCCGTGCCCATCGCGGCAGGGTGGGGGGCCGACGCCTCCTCCCGCGCCCCGCTCGGCTACGTCATCGTCGGCGGCCTCCTGGTCTCCCAGCTCATCACGCTCTACGTTACGCCCGCCCTTTACCTCTACGCCGAAGACTTCCAGGAGAAGGTGCTCGACCGCATCCCGTTCTTCGAACGCGGCAAACGCGAACACGAGCAACATGGCGAACACAAGCCCGAAGCGGCCGACGGCAAGCCCGCCAAGTAAACACACAACCCGCACGTCACCATGAACCGACGCCTCGACTCCCGGTCTTCCTCCACCCGCCGCACCGCCCTCCTCTGCGCCGCCGCCGCGGGCCTCGTCCTCACCGGCTGCGCCAACCCCGACCGCGATGCCGCGCCCTCGCCCCGCGAGTACTGGCGCCCCCCCACGGACGCCAAGTCCATGCCCTCCGGCGTCGGCATCACCGTGAAAAAGGACGTCGCCGAACGCGTCGCCCAAGGCCCCCTCGACCTGTCCTCCGCGCTCGACATCGCCCTCGCCAACAACCCCAACACCCGGCGCTTCTGGCACACCGCGCGCGCCCAGGTCGGCCAGGTCGGCGTTGCCGAAAAAGGCTACTACCCGGACCTCTCCATCTCCGGCGGCATCACCCGCACCAAGAACCGCTCCGTCGTGCCCGGCAGCTCCACCTCCACACCCGGCACCACCTACACCACCAGTTACGGCCCCACACTCCAGCTCAACTGGCTCCTCTACGATTTCGGCCAGCGCGAAGCCAACGTCGAAGCCCAGCGCCTCCTCCTTTACGCTGCCAACTACGATTACAACGACCAGCTCCAGCAGGCCCTCCGCGACGTCCACCTCACCTACTACAACCTCGGCGCCGCCGAGTCTGCCGTCGCTGCCGCACAGGCCAGCCTTGAAGACGCCCAAGCCACCCTCCGCGCCTCTCAGGAACGCCTGCGTTCCGGCCTTGGCACCCGCCAGGATTACCTCCGCGCCCTCGCCAGCGTGAAGGACGCCGAGTACCAGCTCCAGCAGCAGTACGCCAACCTCGAAAGCGCCCGCGCCAACTTCGCCAGTGTGCTCGGCGTTCCCGTCACCGGCGAGCTCCGCATCAAGCCCCTCGACTCCACACCCACAGCTCAGGAACTCGACGCCAAAGTCGGCGACCTCATGGCCGAGGCCCTCCGCCAGCGCCCGGACGTCAACTCCTCCTACTCCCGCCTCCGCTCCAATTCCAAACTCGTCGACGCCGCCGTCGCCCAGTGGCTGCCCTCCATCAACGCCACCGGCACCGGCCAGTGGTCGCACTACGAAGGCTACCGCGGGAACCCCTACAACAATTACAGCGCCGGCGTCTCCGTCTCGTGGGACATCTTTGACGGCTTCAACCGCAAATACACCATCCTCCGCGCCAAAGAGCAGGAAAAAGCCTCCCGCGAGCAATACCGCCTCTCCGAAATCGCCGCCGCCGCGGACGTCTGGAACCGCTACTACGGCTACAAGACCGCCCTCGGCCAGCTCAGCAGCGCCACCGCCAAACTCGACGCCTCCGCCGAGGCCCTCGAAGCCACCCGCCTCGGCTACCAGTCCGGCGTAAACAGCATTCTCGACCTCCTGAGCGCCCAGAGCACGCTTGCCGACGCCCGCCAGCAGAAGATCGCCGCCGAAGCCAACCTGGCCAACGCGATGACCCAGCTCTCGTACTCCACGGGCACCCTGCTCCTCAAGACGCCCCCCGAAAAGCCCCTCTCCCCCGAGCAGGCCGCTGAAGCCGCCAGCAAGCCCACGCCCCCCGCGGATTACGCCCCGCAGCAGGCCGCCCCGGCCACCCCGGCTACGTCTGCCCCGGCTCCCGCGGAGGCCCCTGCGAAGTCCTGACCCCGCGCCCCGCGCGCGTTCTCATGAGCAATCCACCGCGTGTCGCTTGCTGAAAAGCACGCCGTCCCGCATAGTGAAGCCATGCCCGCGCCGCCCCACGGCTCCTTCGGTTCAGCGGGTCGCATCGAACCTACCCGCGAGAACGTTCTGCCCACCCCGGCCGAGCGTGCCGCCGGCCTTGTCCTCGTTGGCGCACAGTTCCTCCTCATCGTCCACATCGCGCTCGAAGGCGCGCTCATTGCCCAGCACTGGTGGGGGCTCGCCATCCAGATCTCCGCCCTTCTCTTTGCCCTCAGGGCCGCTCAGGAAATGGGCCTGCGCACCCTCACGCCCCTTCCCCTGCCCAAAGCCGGCGCACCCCTCATCCGTACAGGGCCGTTCCGCCGCATGCGCCACCCCCTCTACACCGCCCTCCTCATCGCCGTCTTCGCCGGCGTGATCTGTCCCCCCAGACTCGTCCCCATCGCCGACTGGCTCGGCCTTGTCGTCGTCCTTTACCTTAAGTCCATCCTCGAAGAACGCCACCTGCGCAACCGGTTCCGCGAGTACACCGGCTATGCCGCCGTCACCCCCCGCTTCCTTCCACGGCTGCGTTGGTAGCGCGTCAGCTCTTTGAACGGTTCGTCCCCAATTCCACCAGTAAAACGCACGCACACTCGCCTGCCTTACTAATTTCCTGCAGCCTGCGCTCATACGGCCTGCTTCACCCCGTACTAACCGCGCTCTGTAGCAATCCCGCTGCAGGAGCGAAGGCGGAGACGACGCATGCAAAAAAACTTGGGGCGCAACGCAAGGGCGCCTCAGTGGGGATCATACATGGCGGCTCCGTCTACAGGGACGGAGCCGCTTCTTTTTCCCCCCCCCCCCCCCCCCGTGGTTTTTTGGGCCCC
>CAZQIE010000013.1:0-48841 GCA_964593675.1 uncultured Opitutales bacterium | reverse complement strand
TCAAACAGCTCGGTCACAATCTGTACAGTCTAAAATGTCGATTGGCCCTAGAACACATGCACCGCGCCGACGGCTCAATCAAGGTCCCCGTCATCATCCACACGGGCCGCGACCTCACGCGCGACGAAGAAGCGCGCCTGCGCAAATACTCCGAAAGCATCATCATCAAAGGCGCACGCTCCGCCGAACGCCTCCTCGACGAAACCATCCTCTTCCTCCACCTCGTCGAGTCCGCGCTCCCCGAGCAGCAGCGCGCCATGGTCCGCCAGGCCCACGAAACCACCACCATCCTCAAGGGCCGCAAAGTCCTGCTCGTCGACGACGACATGCGCAACGTCTACTCGCTCTCGCACGTCCTCGAAGGCATGGGCATGCACACCATCATCGCCCAAAACGGCCGCGAAGCCCTCGACGCCCTCGCCGCAAACGCCGACACCGACATCATCCTCATGGACATAATGATGCCCGAAATGGACGGTTACGAGGCCACCCGCCGCATCCGCGCCATGCAGGACTTCCGCCACCTCCCCATCATCGCCCTCACCGCCAAAGCCATGAAAGGCGACCGCGAAAAATGCATCGAAGCCGGCGCCACCGACTACCTCACCAAACCCGTCGATATCGATAAATTAGTATCCGTCCTCAGGGTGTTTTTGTACAGGTAGGGGGGCCTTCGTCCTCAGGCATTCTTTATTTCGAGCGTACCGGCACGCTTCACGAATATTACGATCCCGACACCGGGCGCGGCATCAGCAACCCCGGTTTCCAAAACTGGAATTACCTCGCGCTCAACGTCGCGGCCTGGCTCGAGGGCAAGCCCGTCATCGCGGAATGGGAGCCCGCGCCCATCGCGTAAATGCCGCCACCGCCCAGCCGGCTCTTTCCTGCGACCTGCGCCGGTACGCAAAAAAAGCCCTTCCTGACTGGAAGGGCTTTTTCGTGGCCGAAAGGCTCGGCCTTCAGGTGCGCGGGCCGCTGCGCCGTCTTTGGACCAGGTTTTACTTCAAGTTGTCACTTGTGCCGACGCTCCGGCGAGCGTGAACGCCCATCCTCGTGTCGGCCCTGGCGAAAAAGGCCTGGTATAGATGCGACGATTTAAACGGGATGTGTTTAAGGTTTGCCGATGCCGGAAGCTTCAAACCCGACTTCGCGGAGCTTCTGGAGGTCCACGACGTTGCGTCCGTCAAACAGGAACGCCGGCTTGTGCATGGACTCGTAAATGCGCTTGTAGTCGAGGTCGCGGAACTGGTCCCACTCGGTGAGGATGAGCAGGGCGTGGGCGTCCTTGGCCGCCGCGTAGGCGTCCCCGCACATTTCCACCGGGTTCGTGGGAGAGCCGGCAGCCGTGGCTGCGGCGGCGTCTTTCGGCGGCAGCGGCAGCCCGAGGTCGCGGTACACCTGCGAGGCCGGCACCTTCGGGTCATAGACCGCCAGGTGCGCCTGTTCCGCGAGCAGATCCCGGCACACCGTGATCGCGGGGGACTCGCGGGTGTCGTTCGTATCTTTCTTGAACGCGAACCCGAGCACCGCGATGCGCTTGCCCGACACCGTGCCGTAGAGCGTGTTGACGACGCGGCGGGTAAAGCGGCTCTTTTGCCACTCGTTCATCACCACCACCTGTTCCCAGTACGCCGCCACTTCCTTCAGGCCAAAGTGCTCGCACAGGTAGACGAGGTTCAGGATGTCCTTCTGGAAGCAAGACCCGCCAAAGCCCACCGATGCCCGCAGGAATTTCGGGCCGATGCGCGTGTCCGTGCCGATCGCGTGCGCCACCTGGTCCACGTCCGCGCCCGTCGCTTCACAAAGGGCCGAGATCGTGTTGATGGACGAAATGCGCTGGGCCAGGAACGCGTTGGCCGTGAGCTTGGAAAGCTCCGAAGACCACAGGTTCGTGGTGAGGATGCGCTCGCGGGGCACCCAGTGTGCGTAGATGTCCGCGAGCACCTTGGCCGCGGCGGCGCCGTCCACGCCGTCTTCACACCCGATCAGCACGCGGTCCGGCTTCTCGAGGTCACGCACCGCCGTGCCTTCTGCAAGGAATTCCGGGTTGGAAAGCACCTGGAAGCGTGCGCCGTCCTTGTTGGCGCTCAGGATGGACCGCACCGCGTCGGCCGTCCGCACCGGCACGGTGGACTTCTCGACGACGATCTTCGGGGTCGTGGCCACCTGCGCGATGCGCCGCGCGCACAGCTCGATGTACTTCAGGTCCGCCGCCCGGCCCGCGCCCACGCCGTAAGCCTTGGTCGGCGTGTTCACGGAAATGAAGATCATTTCGGCGTCGCGGATGTGCTCGTCCACCTCCGTGGTGAAAAACAGGTTCTTGCCGCGCGCCTGTTTCACGATCTCCGTCAGGCCCGGCTCAAAAACGGGGAGGTTATCGGAGTTCCAGGCCGCGATGCGGGCGCTGTCGATATCGACGACGTTGACGCGCACGCCGGGGCACTTGTGGGCGATCATGGCCATCGTGGGGCCGCCAACGTAGCCTGCTCCAATGCAACAGATTTTCATGCGGGAAAGGGAAGTTATCAGCGGGGGCGCCGGTCGCCGTGCGGCTGAGGGAATGCTCGTCGTTGAAGGGGGGATTGCCGGGAGGAACCGTCTCCGGCGGGTGTTCCGCTGGGTGCAGCCTCGCGCTTTCCTTGCCAAGATGTTCGCACAACGCCGTCCCCTGACAACTGGAAAAACGGGGTGGCCGTTGACGAATGAGCTGTCGGGGAACCTCGGAGTTTACCCGCTTCCCCTAGCGCGCCCGTGCCGACCGGATGAACGCCAGGACCTCCCCCAACGGAAGCGTGTTCAGGACATCCTCCTTGCGGAGCCACCCCTTTCGCGCCGCCTGCACCCCCGCCTTTACCAGGGCGAGCGACGGCGCGTCATGGGCGTCCGGGTTGATCGCGCACTTCAGCCCCCGGCGTGACGCCCCCTTCCAGTGCCGCCAGTCCATATCGAGCCGGGACGGGTTGGCGTTCAGCTCGATCACCACGCCCAGTTCGAGCGCGGCATCAACAAGCTTCGGGATGTTCACGGGGTAGGGCTCCCGGCGTAGGAGCCTCCGGCCCGTGGGGTGCCCGAGCATCGTCACGCGGGGATTCTGCATCGCCCGCAGGATGCGCGCCGTCTGGGCTTCTTCAGAAAGGTTGAACGAGGAATGCACCGAAGCCACCACATAATCGAGGCGCCCCAGGATGGCGTCGTCGAGGTCGAGGCGGCCGTCCGGCAGGATGTCGCACTCCACCCCCGCGAGCACACGCACGCGGAAACGACCGGACGCATTCAGTGCCGCGATGGCCTCGATCTGGCGGGCGAGCCTCCCCGCGTCGAGCCCGTTTGCCTGCACCGAGGCCTTGGAGTGATCCGCGATTCCCAAATACTCCCAGCCCAGGGCCTCGGCCTGGGCGACCATTTCTTCCAGTGAGTTTCGGCCGTCCGAAGCGGTCGTGTGGTTGTGGAACGCCCCACGCAGGTCGGCCTCCTCAAGCAGGACAGGCAGGCCTTCCGTCTCGGCGATCTCAAATTCATCGAGGCCCTCACGCAGTTCCGGCGGGATGTACGGCAGCCCCAGGTGCCGGAAAATATCGGCCTCCGTCTCGGCGGGCAGGCTTGGCGCGCCCTCGCTGTCTTTCGGCGTAAGGCCCCATTCCGACAGGCTCAGGCCGCGTTGGAGGGCGCGGTGCCGCAGCTTCACGTTGTGGTCTTTTGACCCGGTGAAGTGGTGGAGCGCGAACGCAAACTGGCCCGGCGGCACCACCCGCAGGTCCGCTTGCAGGCCGTCTGCAAGCCGGATGGACGACTTCGTCTCGCCCTTTGCCGTAACCTCGACGATGCCCGGAATCGCCGACGTGAACCAGTGCATGACCGGCCCCGCATGGCTCGCGGCGACGATGAAATCGAGGTCGCCCACCGTTTCAAGGCAGCGGCGCAGGCTGCCCGCGTGTTCGGCGCGGAGCACCTCCGGCAGCGCCCGCAGGCCCGCGAGGATGGGCTCCGCCGTCAGCCAGGCGTCCCACCACAAGTGGCGCCGGCTATAGGCCTCACGGTTTACGATGCCGCGCAGGATGTTTTCCTGGGTCTTTGCACCGAACCCTTTCAACTGCGCCACCTTGCCCGCCTGGCATGCCTCCGTCAGCTCCGCAATCGTGCAAATGCCCAGCTGCTCGTTCAGCGCCTTGATCTTCTTCGGCCCGAGCCCCGGGATCTCCAGCATCGCAAGCAGCCCCTCCGGCACCGACGCCCGAAGCCTCTCGTAAAACTCCAGATGCCCCGTCTGCGCGAGTGTGGTCACCTTCTCCACGAGCGCCGCCCCAATCCCCGGCACCTCCCTCAGCCGGTCTTCCGCGATGAGCGTCTCCAGGTCCCCTTCCAGCGTCTCCAGAGCCCGGGCACCGGACTGGTAGGCCCGGATCTTAAAAGGGTTATCGCCCTTCAGGTCCAGCAGGAGCGCAATTTCGGCAAGAATCTGGGCGATGGCGTGCTTGTCCATGGGGCGAGGGCAGGGGAGACCCTTGGTGCGCCTCCCCCCTCCACAACGTCACGATAAGCGCGCCCGCCGCAACCTTTTTGCGGATTTCCCCCCCCCGGGTGGCTGGCCAGCCTTCGCCGTGCCCCGGGCGTCGCCGCCCCCGCCGTCCGCTGGGTGCCGCCGCCTCCCCCAAGCTGCCTGGTCGGCCGGTGCGTTAATTGCGGCACGAGGGCTAAATACGGGATTGCGCGGGGTGGGAAAAAGCTCCAATCTGCCGCTCGACAAGGTGGGGTTTTCGTGCCGGAGACGCCCAAGCCGCCCCATAGGCGCGCGCCGCTCCCGGCCCTCGTACAGCCCCGGATCCGCGCTGCAGAGCGCGCCGCCGAGAGTGTGTTTTACCCGCTGCTCGTCTGGAACTTAGGCTGGTCCCCACCCGTTTCCACACACATACGTAAGCGTTAAAATGTTCCCTGAAGAGAACGCCCCCGAAAAGGAGGGCCAGGCAGCTCCGCAGCAGTCGGAAGCAGCCGCATCCGCGCCGGCCGAAACTGGCCTTGGCAACACGTCGGCTCCCGATAACCAGGCACGCCGCTCGCGCTTCCAGAAGAGCCGTCAGCACCCCTCGCGCATCGGAAAGTCGTCCCCGGCCAACCGGGCTGTCGCTTTCGGCGAGGTGACGAACCCGTCCGAGGCGAAGGAGACCCTCAGCGGTCGCCATGCCTCCGGTTACGCCGAAGGCCAGGAGCCCTCCGAGGAACGGCGCTTTGAACGCCGCGATGACCGGGGCGACCGCTACGGTCGTGGCGAACGCCGTGAACGTTTCAATCGTGGCGACCGCGAGCGCTCCGCAGACGAGCCCGTGGCCACCAACGAAGCCGCCCCGCAGGAACCGGTTGCCGTCGAGGCCCCCGTTTCCACGCCCGCGGAGGAACCCAAGGCCGAGTGCTGCTGCTCCTGCTCGTGCGAAGAGGAGAAGCCGGCCGTCACGGAGCCCGTTAAGGAAGCCGCTCCCGCTGCCGAGGCTCCCAAGGCCGCCGAGCCTGCCGCCCCCGTCGCCGAAGCCCAGCCTGAGGCCGTGAAGCCCGAAGCCGCTGAGGCCCCCAAGGCTGCCGACGAAGCCGCCCAGACTCCCCGCCCCGAACGCGGCGAACGGCGCGAACGCCGCGAACGTTTCGACCGTGGTGACCGCGCCGAACGCCCGGACCGCGCCGAACGCTCGGATCGTGGTGAACGCCAGGACCGTGGTGAACGCCCCGAACGCGGCGAACGCCGTGAGCGTGGCGAGCGCCGGGACCGTCCTGAAAAGTATATTTCCCTGCGCCCTGAAGGCGCCGAGACGCGCGAGAGCCCGCGTCGCGACGAGATCCGCATGGAGACCGTCCGCCGCGAATCCTCCACCACCTGGGAGCCGCGTCAGCATGCCCGCCCGAGCCGCGAAGCCGCCAAGCCTGCGGAGCCGGTCGGCCTGCTCGGTAAGCTGAAGAAATTTGTCAGCCGGCTTTTGGGCAAGAAGCCCGAACCCGTCGAAGAACTCCGCCGTCACCACGGTCACCGCGAAGGTGACCGCCGCCATGGCCAGCGCTACGGCGACCGCCGTGGTCACGGGGGCCGGTCCGAAGAAGGCGGCTACCGCTCCAGCGAGGGTGGGGAAGGCGGCGAGCGCCGTCGTCGTCGCCGTCGCCGCGGCGGCCAGAATCGCGAAGGTGGAGACCGTCGTGAAGGCGGAACCCGTCGCGAAGGCGGGGACGATTCCTCCGAGTAACCAACGCGGGTTTACTGGCTAAAAACCACATGGATGTTATCCGTATACGGGGCGGGCGACCGCTCCGAGGCGAGGTGACGGTGACGGGCGCCAAAAACGCCTGCCTGCCGATTTTCGCGGCAACGCTCCTTACCGAGGAGCCCTGCGTGATCGAAAACGTGCCTGACCTGAGCGACGTCCGCTTCATGGCGGAAATCCTCAAGCACCTGGGCGCGGACGTGGAGCGCCCGGACGCGCATACCTGGAAAATTACGTGCAAGAACATCGTGCCCCGCGCGCCGTACGACCTCGTGCGGAAGATGCGTGCCTCGGTGTGCCTTCTCGGCCCCCTCGTTGGCCGCCTGCGCCGCGCTGAAGTCTCCCTCCCGGGTGGTTGCGTCATCGGGCCGCGCCCGATCGACCTGCACCTGAAGGGCCTCGCGAAGCTCGGTTGCGCCATCGGCGTCGAAGGCGGTTATGTGTGCGTTGACGGCAGCCGCATGCAGGGCAGCGACCTGTTCCTTGGCGGCCGCCACGGCAGCACGGTCACCGGCACGGCCAATATCGTCATGGCCGCCGTCCTCACGCCCGGCGTCACGCGCATCGACAGCGCGGCCTGCGAGCCGGAAGTCGAGGACCTTTGCCGCATGCTCGCCCAGATGGGCGCGCAGATTGACGGCATCGGCAGCCACTGCATCACCATCACCGGCGTGGAGCGCCTCAAGGGCGTCCGCTACAGCGTCATCCCGGACCGCATTGAGGCCGGCACCTTCATCCTCGCCGCCGCCATCACGCGCGGCGATGTGACGATCCGGGGCGCCACGAGCCGCCACCTGTCCGCGTTCCTCGACAAGCTCGAGGAAGCCGGGCTGCCCATCTACGCGGACGGCAACTCCATCCGCGTGCGGGCAAACAATGCGAACCTCCGGCCCGTTGACGTCATCACGTTGCCGCACCCGGGCTTCCCGACCGACCTTCAGGCGCAGATGTGCGCCCAGATGAGCGTCACGCCCGGCCTGAGCATCATCACCGAGCGCGTCTACCCGAACCGCTTCATGCACGTGCCGGAGCTCCAGCGTATGGGCGCCGACATCGCCATTGAAGGCCCCAGCGCGATCATCAAGGGCGCGACCCGCTTGTCCGGCGCTCCCGTGATGGCGAGCGACCTGCGAGCCTCTGCCGCCCTCGTGCTTGCCGGCCTCTGCGCCCAGGGTGAGACGTGGGTGCAGCGCATCTACCACCTCGACCGCGGCTACGAAAAGTTTGACGCCAAGCTCGCCGAGCTTGGGGCCGACATCGTCCGCGTGCCGGAGTCCGAGATGCCCACCGGCTTTGCTGACGAGGGTTAACCGCCCGCCCACGCACAGCCGCTTCGCCAACCGCGAATTCCCCGCAACCCCGGCAGCCCCCAAGGCTCCGGGGTTGCTGCTTCCCGGGGAGGCCCTGTGCGCCGCGCTTTCAAAGCCGTACTCTGCGGGAGTGGGCTCGCCAAGTCGTACGCCGCCTGCATACTCCGCACCATGGGCAGCAGTCGAGGAGAGGCCGGCGGCGGCCATTTGCAGGGCGTCCCGGAGGAGGCCGAGACCCTTGCCCGCGCCGTTGCCGCGTTTCATCAGGAGACCGGCCTTCCCCTTCTTGTCGTCGATGTTGAAGGCACGGTGCTCGCCGGCGCCGCCGCCTGCCCGCCCGTTGAGCCCGGCGGCTGCCGCATCTTCCGCCGCCGCGCCGTTGAAGAGTCCCTGCGCTGGGGCGAACCTTGTGCCACGCTTTGCAGTTGCGGTCGCGGCATCTTCGCTGCGCCGCTCATGCACAACCAGCGCCTCATAGGCGGTCTCGTCTGCGACGCCGTTTCCCTCGAAGCCGACGTTCAGGAAGCCGCGTCGTGGATCGGCATCGCCTCCGCCGCGCTTGTCAAAGTTGCCGAGGAGCACAACCTCACCAACGCCGCCCTCCTGCGCCTGCACCGCATGGAAAGCGAGCGTGAGCGCCTGAAAGCCCAGGCCATCCACGTTACCAAGGATCGTGCGCCCGAGGACCTCCGGGAAATCTACCTGCGCGAGGAACCGGGCCTCCTCGCCGCCATCCGTCGCGGTGAGCGCACCGCCGCCCGCGCCGTCATCAACCGCATCCTCGTCGCCGTTTACCAGATCGGCATGCGGCGCCCCGAACTCCTCAAAAGCCTCGCCCTTGAGCTTGTCGTCATGATGTGCCGCGCCGCGGTTGAAGCGGGCGCAGATCCCACGCACGTCCTCGGCCTGAACTATGGCTCCATCGCCAAGCTCGCCGAAGTGCGCGAGGACGAGGACATGTCGGCCTGGCTCACGGCCATGCTGGAACGCCTGATCGACGTTATCCAGGAAAATACGAAATACCCGGCAAAAGTGCTTCTTAAGAGGGCCCTCCAATACATGGAAGCCCATGTCGGTGAGGACCTCGGGCGCGACGACGTCGCCCGCGCCGTGGGCCTGTCCGGCAGCCACTTCTCCCGCCTCATGCGCGAGCAATCCGGCCGCACCTTTTCCGACCTGCTTTGCCAGTTCCGCGTCAACCGCGGCGCCGAACTCCTCATCCGTACCCGCAAACCCCTAAGCGAAATCGCGTTGGAGTGCGGCTGCTGCGACCAGAGTCACTTCACCCGACTCTTCCGAAAATACAATGGCTGCGCACCCGGAGACTACCGGAAACAGTATACGCCAAGAGAGACAGGAGGCTCAGAAGCCTCGGGTAAATAGGAACTTAGAAATTTTACGCGGCGCCGTTTTTGCCTCTGGTTGACCTTCCTGGTGCCCGGATTTCGTGCCGCAGGAAAGTACGAAAATCCAAAAATTCGGCACGGGCGTTCCAGACGGACTCTGGGCGATTTTGCTATTATGTGGGCACGATGGTGGCGTTGCCGCGCTGCATCGGGTGAAGAAAAACCAACACACAAAACTCCCAATTCTCATGTCTCTCGAAGCTCTTAAGGAAGCCGTTATCAAGGGTAAGTCCAAGGATGCGAAGGCCGCCACGACGGCTGCGCTCGACGCCGGCGCCCGTCCTCAGGACGTGGTTGATGCGGCGCTCGTTCCCGCGATGGGTGTCGTCGGTGAACGCTTCAAGAACGGGGAAATCTTCGTGCCCGAAATGCTCGTGGCCGCCCGTGCGATGAAGGAGTCCATGAACATCCTGGAGCCCCGCCTCCTCGCCGCCGGCATCAAGCCCAAGTACACCGCCGTTCTCGGCACCGTTGAGGGCGACTTGCACGACATCGGCAAAAACCTCGTCGGCGTTCTCTGGAAGGGCGCGAACTTCCACGTTGTCGACCTGGGCGTGAATGTTCCCGCCGACAAGTTCGTCGCCGCCGTTGCGGAACACAAGCCGCAGCTCGTCGGGCTCTCCGCGCTTCTCACCACCACGATGCCCGCCATGCGCGATGCCGTGAAGGCCATCCGTGCGGCCCATCCGGGTGCCAAGATCATCGTTGGCGGCGCGCCCATCACTCAGGTCTTCGCCGATGAAATCGGTGCCGACGGTTACGCGCAGGATGCCGGCTCGGGCGTCGAAAAGGCCCTGGAACTCGTCGGCGCGGCCTAAGCTGCCCCCCGTCTAAACTTCCCAAATTCACGCGAATCTGGTGCCTGTGGCGGTCTTTTCCGCCCCTCCGCAGCAGACGGGCGTGAGCCTACCCCAAAAACATCCCCGAAGGAGAAACTTCACCATGCACTACACCAAGCTTGCCATTGAACGCCCCGAGGACCTCCTCTTTGGTCACGCTCCCAAGCCGCTCCTCACGCGCAGCGGCATGAACATCGGCGGCGGGCTCGTCTATCCCGAGCTCAACTTCACGCTCCCGCCGATGGACATCACGCCTGAGACGATGCCGCTCGTGGAACGCCACTACCGCGACATCATCACCGGCGCCCTCAAGCGTGCCGCCGATCTCGAAGCCCCCGGCGTCGTCATCGAGTTCGAGACCCTGCCGCCGATGACCGAATACCCGGAACGCGGTCAGAAGCTTGTGGACATCCTCCTCGTCGGCATGGCCGCCGCCGAAAAGGAACACGGCCTCAAGAGCGTCCTGCGCATGACGCCGAACGACAACCGCGAATTCGTGCGCCCGCCGCGCATGCGCGACGGCTACTACCTCGAGAACATGATCAAGCTCTTTGAGTCGTCCGCCAAGTCGGGCGCCGAGCTGCTCAGCATCGAGTCCGTCGGCGGCAAGGAACTGCACGACGAGGCCCTCCTCATGTGCGACATCGGCCAGGTCATCTTTGCCCTCTGCTCCCTCGGCGTGCGCGACATGCGCTTCCTGTGGACCGAGATCGCGAAGATCGCCGCCAGGCACAACGTGAAGCTCGCCGGTGACTCCGCGTGCGGCTTCGGCAACACCGCCATGGTGCTCGCCGAGCAAAAGATGATCCCGCGGCTCTTCGCCGCCATCGTGCGCCCCATTACCGCCGTCCGCTCCCTCGTCGCCTTCGAATGCGGCGCCGTCGGACCCAGCAAGGACTGCGCGTACGAAAACCCGATTCTCAAGGCCATCACCGGGTTCCCCATGGCCATGGAAGGCAAGACCGCGGCCTGCGCCCACCTGAGCCCCGTCGGCAACATCGCCGCCATGACGGCCGACACCTGGTCGAACGAGTCCGTCCAGAACATCAAGCTCCTCGGCGGCATGGCGCCGACCTGCTACATGGAACAGCTCGTCTACGATTGCCGCCTCATGAACGAGGCCATCAAGGACGGCCGCGCCGCCGCGCTGCAGCTCCGCAACTGGCTCGTGCGCTCCGACGCCTCGCTCGACCCGCAGGCCTACGTGCTCACGCCGGAAGCCACCATCGCCTTCGCCAAAACCATCGTCTCCGCGCCCAACCACTACCGCGCGGGCGTCATGGTCGCCCAGACCGCCATCAACCTCCTGCGTGACGGTTACAAGCAGGGCAAGGTCAAGCTGCTCGACCGCGAAGTTCCGTTCCTCGACAGCGTCGAGGAAGCGCTCGAGGCCCTGCCGGAGTCGGAAGACGCCTTCATCGCGCAGCAGGCCGATGTCGCGGATTCCTCCAAGTGGGACCCCGCGGGTTACGGCCTCGAAGCCCTCGCCTCGCGCTAGCGAACCTCAAGGCAAGCCTCGACTCCATCCGATGCATGCCTTGGCTCTCATCGGTCCCTATGGGGCCGGAAAGACGACCCTCCTCCGCGCCGCCCTCGAAACGCTGGCGGCGCGGGGCGAGGGCCCCGTCGCAGTCCTTCAAAACGAGCTCGGGAAGGAAACCCTCGACGTCACCTCCGGGCCCGTTGCAAGCCTTGTCGGCGGTTGCCTCTGCTGCACCGCCCCGGACCGCCTGGGCTCGGCGCTCGCGGACCTCGAACGCGGTCAGCCCCGACACCTCCTCATTGAAGCCCCTGCCGTTGCCGCGCCGGACGCCCTCCGCGCCTTGCTCGCCGGCGCCCTTGCCACGCTCGAAGCCGTGACCGTTGTCGCGGTCTTCGATGGCGCACGCGCCGGAAATCCCGAAGCCTTCTTCATCCGGCCCTTCACGCGAACCCTCGTTCGCGGCGCCGAAATCGTGGCCTTTACCCGGTCCTCAGCCTGGGACGCCGCTCAGCAAGCGGCTTGGACTGCCGCCGTGGCAAACCTTAACCCTAAGGCCAGTCTCGCCTTCGGGGATTCCCAGGCCTTGGGTCAGCGCCTCGCGGGCGCTCTCCTGCCCGCGGGCTGAGCACCTTCCATTCGAGTTGCCGCATCTGCCGAAGCGATTTCACTCTCGGCGTCCACGCGACGACGGCGCCTCCACGCTCACCGCAGCGTCGGCGTTAACGACTGTTTCAGCAGCGCTGTTCAGCTACCCTATTTCTCAAGCCACCGCGCCTCGGTAGCGTCCGCGTAATGCTCCTTCTTCCAGATGGGCACGCGCGCCTTGAGCTCATCCATAATCTGCGAGCACGCCGCGAACGCCTCTTTTCGGTGATCCGCCCAGACTGTCACCCGAACCGCGACTTCGCCCGGCAGCAAGATGCCCGTCCGGTGGACGCAATGCGCAGCGCGGCACCCCGCGTGCCGGGCAAGAACCTCGCCCAGGACACGACGGCCTTCCGCCTCCGCCAGCGCCTTGTGCGCCTCATACTCAAGCCTCAGCACTGCCCGGCCCTCGTTATGGTTTCGGGCCGTGCCCTCAAACGTGACCACCGCGCCCGAGTCCGGTCGTTGGCGGGCGGCGTGATCCGGCGCGCCGGCAAGGGGCTGGTCTGCAATCTCGAAAACAATGTCGGGCGTGGCAGGTGCGTCCATGGACGTCGGTAGCAAGAATGCGAAATGGATATCAACCGCCCGAAACCGGCGGCAGGAACACGATGTCGTCGTTGTCGCCAATCGCCGCGTCCCAGCTCGAGAAGGCGTCGTTCACTGCGACCTTGAGGGACTCCACGGGCAGTGAAAACCTGTGCTGCTTCCTGAGCCCTTCATAGAGCTCCCGCAGCGTCGTCGCAGCGGTCTGGATTGTCTCGTGAGACTGGCCGCGCTGCTCGCGGAGGAGCGCGTAGTAAGTGATGCGGACGGTCTTCATAAGGCGTGTTGCGAGGCTCCAGGCCTCTGGGGTGTCGGCGTCCGTAAGCGCCGCAGGCGAGGCCGGAGCGAGGAGCGGGACGTTTAAAGAGGAGAGAAGCCGGCGGAGGCTGAGGGCGCGAGCTTCAACCGCGGCCTTCAGATGCGGCAAGAATCCCCGTTCATAGACAGCGCAAAGCGGCTCGGGTGCCCCATCAGCCCCGGCATACGCGGTCGCCGGAACATGGACATTCCGGGCGGCTACGAGCGCCCGTATGGCCTCATCGTCTATCTGTGGAAAGTCGCACGCCACCACCAGCCAGGCCGCTTCCGGCGCGGCTTCCAGCGCGGTAAGCACGGCGCCCGCCGGCCCGCTGTCACCCTGGGCGTCGAGGAGCACCGGCAGGTCTTCCGGCAGAGCAAACGGGAGCTTTTGACCCGGCCGCAGCGAAGCATGACAGCGCGTGCAATACGGTTTCAGAAGGCCGGCCAGACGCAGGAGCTGGGGCCTCCCAGCCACCTCCAGCGCCGCCTTATCTGTGCCCATGCGGGTGCTGCGTCCGCCCGCGAGGATGAGGCCAAAAAGCTGGGATTGCTGTGTCGTCCCGTTCATGCGTCCGCGGCGCGGAAGTCCCGCTTGCCTCCCGTCTTTTCGACCAGCTCCACGCGCTCAATCCGCAGCCCATGTGTGAAGGCCTTGCACATGTCGTACAACGTCAGCGCGGCAACCGAAGCCCCCGTGAGCGCCTCCATTTCAACGCCCGTCTTGTGCGTCGCGCTTACCCGGCATTCCACGCGCACACGGTCCGCGCCCGCCGGCTCAATCGTGACCGCGCAGTCTTCCAGCGGCAGCGTGTGACAAAGCGGGATCAGCTCCGCGGTCCGTTTCGCCGCCATGATCCCCGCGAGAATTGCGGTGTGAAACACGGGCCCCTTCCGCGAATGGATTTCCCCGTCGCGCAGCTGCGCCATGATCTCGGGCGTGAGCACGACCAGGGCGCGGGCACGCGCCGTGCGCCGCGTGGGCGCCTTCTCACCCACCGGCACCATGTGGGGCTGGTTCTCGGGATTTACGTGTGTGAACATGTGTGCGGGGTCTGTCTGCTTTTTGGGAAGCGGAAATCAGAAAGCGCCGGGCACGGCCCAGGCGAAATAATCGAGTACGGCGCCGGGGCTGGCGTTTGCCGCGGTTTTCGGCAGTTCCACAAAACCGGTCGTGCCCGCGAGGGCGACGAGTTCACCGGAATTCCGGAAGGTCCGCGCCGTGGCCTGTAGCGTGCCGCCGACGTTTCTCACGCTCACCGGGAGGAAGCGCGGGAGCGCCCCTGAAGGCAGGTTCGCGGCGAGCGTCACGCGCGCCGGTTCACAGTCCGGTGCGCCAAGCATGCGCCTCAGCGCGGGCAGCACATAGCGGTGAAAACAAATGAGCGACGAAACCGGGTTTCCGGGGAGCGCAAACCAGACCCGAGGGTCCGAGGCGCTGCCGCCCCGACAGTAGGCGAGCGGCTTGCCCGGGCGCTGGTCCACGCCGTGGAACACGGGCTCAAAACCCCATTCCGGCCAGAGCGCGGGAAGATGGTCAAACTTCCCCATCGAAATCCCGCCGCAGGAAATAACCACATCGTTTGCCTCAATGAGCGGAGGCAGTTCAGCCCGCAGGCGCATGGGATCGTCAGGCACGTGCACGAGCCCCGCCTCCGGAATTTTCGCGGCCCGCAGCCCCACCCGTATCCCATGCATGTTTGCCTGCCGGATCTGGAACGGCCCGACCGGTCCCGGCGTCTCCACCACTTCATCTCCCGTGGACAGCAGGAGAATGCGCGGCCGCCGCGAAACTGTTACCGAACCGGCTCCTGATGCGGCCGCGAGCGCGACTTCAATGGGCCCCAGCACGGCCAGCGCGGGCACAAGGAGGTCACCGGCGCCGGCATCCGACGCCTTCGCGTGGACGAACCTTCCGGGCTTCACGGACTCCGCGTTTTTCAGAACAATCCCGCCCGGTACGCGGTCAACTTCCTCAACGGGAACCACCGAGTCCGCTCCGTCCGGCATCGCGCACCCCGTCATCACCTCGACACACGCCTCCAGGCTCTCAAGGGATCCGGGGTTTTCGCCCGCGCGCACGACCCGCAAAACCCGCAACGTCCGTGACGGCATTTGCGCCGCCTTACTATGCAGCGCAAAGCCGTCCATCATGACACGGTCGAACGGCGGCAAGTCGCGATCCGCCCGGATCGGCTCGCGGAGCACCCGGCCTTCGGCGTCCTGAAGCGCCACGGCCTCCGCGGGCAACAGGGGCAATCCGGTGCGCAGGCTCACGTCGGCGTCGGCCACGGAAATAATTGGACGCATGGCTTGAATAAATCTCCGGTTTGCGCACATTTTCAAATTCCATTTCGTCGAATGTCTGCTTCGC
Organism: uncultured Opitutales bacterium; assembly: GCA_964593675.1. Classification (GTDB taxonomy): domain Bacteria; phylum Verrucomicrobiota; class Verrucomicrobiia; order Opitutales; family CAZQIE01; genus CAZQIE01. The sequence goes on along the minus strand of CAZQIE010000013.1, from coordinate 33,702 downwards.
CGCTGAACGACCTTTTGGGTCGCCCGTTGAGGGACTTGCGCCTGTCGGTTACCGACCGCTGCAACTTCAGATGCCCTTATTGCAAACCGGCTGAAGTCTTTGGGCCCTACGATCCGCGCGTTTCGGAGCCCTCCGTATTGAGCTTTGACGAACTGGTGCGCCTGGCGCGGCTCTTTGTCAGCGAGGGCGTGCGCAAAATCCGGCTCACAGGTGGCGAGCCCTTATTAAGGGCCAGACTGGAGGACCTCGTTGCGCAACTCGCGGCGATTCCGGGCGTGGAAGACCTCGCGCTCACGACGAACGGCTGGCTTCTTACCCGCCACGCCAAGGCGCTCTCCGCGGCGGGCCTCAGGCGCGTGACGGTGAGCCTCGACGCCATGGACGACGTCGTTTTCAGCCGCATGGCGGGCCAGCCCCGCGGTGTGGCGCCCGTCATCCGCGGCGTAGACGCCGCCCTGAACGCCGGCCTTGGCGTAAAGGTAAACACGGTCCTCCGGCGCGGCTGGAATGAGGGAGAACTTCTCCCGCTGGCGGAATTCGCGCGGAAGCACCGCCTCGTCCTGCGCTTCATCGAGTTCATGGATGTTGGCAACTGCAACGGCTGGCGCCGCGAGGAAGTCGTCCCGTCGCGTGAAATTTTCGAAACCTTGGACCGCACCTTCGGTCTGCGCCCTGTCGGCCGCGCCTACCGGGGCGAAGTCGCCGACCGCTACGTGTACGCGGACATGCCCCTCGAAGTGGGCCTGATTTCGTCCGTCAGCCAGCCATTTTGCCGCGATTGCACGCGCGCGCGTCTCACTTCTGACGGACGCATGGTGACTTGCCTGTTCGCGTCCGCTGGGACCGGTATGAACCTGGCCGCGTTGCTCCGTGCCGGTGCGGACGACGCTGCGCTCCAAGCCGCAATCCGCCGGGCGTGGGGCCTGCGCGACGATCGCTATTCTGAGCTGCGCGGGCAGGCCGTGGCGCCGGCTGTGCTCCCGAAAACAGAGATGTCCTATCTTGGCGGGTAACGCCCTGCCCGCAGCCGCCCGTTGCGCGCCACGCGCTCCGTTTTGAAGGGAAAGGGCCGACTCGTTACTCAGCTCGCCACGACCCGCAACGTCCCCGGCCCAGTCCGCAGGACGCCACCCGTGACAATCGCGGCGCGCAGCCCGCCGTGCCCCTTGAGAAACGCCTCGCTTCCCGTGCCCGCAACCTCGTCCATCCAGTAGCACGGCTTGCATTCCTCCCGGCCTTCGAACACGAGCCCCTGCACCTCGAACCGGCGCCCGATCAGGCTGTTCAGGTCCACGCCCTGCAGCAGCACGTTGCGGCGCAGCATGCTCGGGTCGAGGTCTGGCTTCCCCGACCGTTCCGCCAGTGCCGCGAACACCGAGGCATCGAAGAAAGTGATCTGCCCCTTGAAGTCCTCCTTGAAGCCAAAATAGCGGTCTCCCACCAGGCCCTTGCCAGCGACGCACTCCACGGCATCCAGCGACTGCACGGGGTGGGCGAGGCGGCCCTGACCGTGGCGCCCGCGAAAATCGTGGCCCGGCGAGATGAAGATTGCCAAGACTTCCACCGACAGGGTTTGCTCAGGCATAAGGTGCGACCAGTCACGCGGTCCTCGCCATCCTGCGCGATGGAGCGCCGCTCTGCAAGCGGCGGGCACCGCAAGCACGCATTTTCCTCCGAAACGGCAACGGCCCTGTTTTTGACATGAAGATCGGGAGAATAACCTTGAGCGATCGCGCCTCCGCGGGCGTCTATGCGGACGAGAGCGGGCCGGAAATCGAACGCATCCTCGCTGCCGCGTTTGATGAAAACATCACCTTCGAGCGCGTGCTCCTGCCTGACGACCGCACGGACATCGAAAGCGCCCTGCGAAGCCTCGTAGCCCAGGAAATCCCCCTCATTGTCACCACCGGCGGCACCGGGCCCTCTCCCCGCGACGTCACGCCCGAGGCCACCCGCGCTGTATTGGAAAAAGAACTACCGGGCTTCGGGGAACTCATGCGCATGCACTCCTATGCAAAAGGCGTGAAGACCGCCATCCTCTCCCGCGCCACCGCGGGCGTTGCAAGGCGCTCGCTCATCGTCAACCTGCCAGGGCGCCCGTCCGCCGTCGCGGATTGCCTGCCCCTTCTGCTGCCCGCTCTGGCGGACGCACTGGATCACGTCGCGGGCTTCAAGCCGCGCCTTCGCAGCTGAGCCCCTTTTTACCGCTTGGCTTTAGCCGTCTTGCCCTGCGGGTTTCGGGAAAACACCTCGAACGTCGTCGTGCTCAGGAAACCCTCAACCTGGCGGTCCAGCGCCGACAGCGTGTCATGCAGCGGGCAAGGAGCACCCGTTCCACACCACCCCGGGCCAAAGGGGCACTGCATCCCGTTGTCCTCGCGGTCAAAGCGGCATACCACATCGTGCAACGTGATCTCTACGGGCGGCCGGGCGAGCGTGTAGCCCCCGCGCGGCCCGGGAGAGCCCTTAACAAGCCCGCCTTGCGCCAGCACGGTCAGGATCTTCGCGACCATCGGCTTAGGAAGATGACGAGCCTCCGCGATCTCGAGCGAGCTGTGCATGCTCTGCCCGCCGTCGTAGTGCTGCGCGAGATAGCTCACCGCCGCGATGGCGTTTTGGGACGTCTTTCCGTATTTGATCATTGCGACTCCTTCGACAGGGTGTCCGGCGACGACAGGATTGGCAAGGCGGCCTTGAGCGCCAGCGTGAACACCATCAGGCCCAACGCCCAGATGCCCGCCGTGATCTGCCACTCCACCATCGTCGGCTGGTATTCGACGATCTCGTGAAGCGTGGACGGGATGAAACCGGGGATGATCAGCCCCATGCCCTTTTCGATCCACACCCCGGCGAACGCAAGCACGCACGCGGAAATGAGCATCCACGCATGTTCCGTAACCTTCGGACAAAGCAGCAGCAGCGCCGCCACCACGCCGAATGCAACAGCCGTCCACGTCCATGGCACGAGCGCGTTGTGGCCGTGCAGGCCAAAGAACAGGTACGTTGCGGAGGACGCATGGGCGCCTCCCGCGTAGAAGCTGGTGAACAGTTCCGACGCGAGCATCAGCAGGTTCACGAGGATCGTCACCCGCATGATGTTGACGAGCGTCCGGACCGCGCCTGTAGCGGCCGCGAAGCCCGTGAACCGGCGCATGAGCAGGAGCGTCAGCACGATGAACGCCGGCCCCGACACAAAGGCCGACGCCAGGAACCGCGGCGCCAGCAGGGCCGTGTTCCAGAACGGGCGCCCCCCAAGACCACAGTAGAGGAACGCCGTGACCGTGTGGATCGAGATCGCCCAGACGATCGAGACAAACACGAACGGTATATACCAGCGCGGGTTCGGCTTGCGCCCCAGGAACCGCGTGTAAAGCAGGTAGCCGCAGATGTGCAGGTTCAGCAGCAGGTAGCCGTTCAGCACAATGACGTCCCATGTCAGCATCGACACCGGCCAGTTGAACCGGCCCAACCCGGGAATCAGATGCCAGAAGCGGTCCGGCCTCCCAAGGTCCACCACGACGAACGCCAGGCACATCACGATCGCCGCGATCGCAAGCAGCTCCCCCACCATCACCACCGCATGCATGTCGTCGTCGTGATACAGGTAGGCGGGAATGACCATCATCACACCGCCCGCGGCCAGCCCCACCATGAACGTGAAGTTCGCGATGTACAGCCCCCACGACACATGGTCGGTCATGCCCGTCAGCACCATGCCGTCGCGCACCTGCACGGCCCACGCATGCGCGCCAACCAGCGCCACTGCCGTCAACAGGATCATCCAGCCGTAAAACAGCGGTGGCCCGTCCGTTGCCGACGCGAGAATGCGTCCCAGAAAGCGCGGGTAGCCCACAAGGTGTGCCGTGGCGGAAAGCTTGGGCTCAACGGCGCAGGGGTTGTTCAGCGGCTTAGACATCGAAGAAATAGTAGAAGCGGGGATGGGTGCCGAGTTCCTCCTTCAGCACATACGTGCGTTTGTTTTCAAGGACCCAGCGGATCTCCGATTTCGGATCGAGCAGGTTTCCAAAGACGCGCGCGCCCGTCGGGCAGGACTCAAGACACGCGGGCAGCCGGCCCTTCCGTGTGCGGTGCAGGCAGAACGTGCATTTCTCCATCACGCCTTGCGGCCTCACCCGGTTCGAAAGATACGCCTGCACCGGGTTCACCTCTTCAGCCGGAATCTGCGGCTTCGTCCAGTTGAAGCGCCGGGCATGGTAGGGGCAGGCAGCCTCGCAATACCGGCAGCCAATGCACCAGTTGTAGTCCACCACCACGATCCCGTCCTTCTCCTTCCATGTCGCCTCGACCGGGCATACCGACACGCAGGGCGGGTTGTCGCACTGCTGGCACTGCACCGGCATGTAGAACTTGTCCTTCTGCGGCACCGGGTGATCGTAGTTCGCCGTGCCGCGCTCCATGTCCATGCTGCCCTTCGTCATCTCAAGCACCCGGATGTACGATTCCCCGGACGGCCGGTCGTGGTTGTTCTCGCGATGACACGCCTCCGCACATTTGCGGCAGCCGATGCAGACCGAAAGATTCAGCGCATACGCGAACTGCACCCCGTCCTGCGCCGGAACGTCCTCAATCGTCACGTCCCGCCCATACTCCTTGCGCGTCTGCTCCTCCAGCCGCCTCAGGATGACGTGCATCTCCTCCTTCGACAGCTCCCGATAATGCTTTTGCAGGAACTCGTCCACCGACAGGTTGCTGCTCCACTCCGTAAGCGGGGCCAGCGCCTTGGCGAAGGCCGCCGCTCCCAGCGTCGCGCCAATGGCCTTGAGCGCCGTGCGGCGCGAGATCCCGCAGGAGCTCCCGCAGCCTTCAGCTGGTTCATTGAAAGGGGTCGACATGGTCTCGGTTACGGGGCGTTTCGTGGCTTGGGTTCCGACGGTGCGCGGACGGGCCTGCCCGGGACGCGATCACGCGGGGCGAACACCGGGGCGACGGTGGGGTAGGCTGGCGCGTGCGGGTCGTGACAGTCGGTGCACGTGTTGCGCGTGCGCGGTCCGGCGCGCAGGTCCCAGTGGCCTGCCATGCCGCCGTGCGCGCCGTGTTCAAAGTCCCGCGCCTGCGTGCCGTGGCACTGCGCGCAGAGCTGCTTCACCTCCGTGAACGGCAACGCTCTCCCGTCCGCCAGGCGCAGCGTGTCGTAGTCCTTCGCGTTGTGGCAGCTCAGGCAGCTCTGGTCTCCGTGGGCGTAGACAAGACCCTGGTGGAACGTGTCGAGATCCGCGGCCGCCCGCGTGCCCAGGTCCGGCTCCCGCGTCGTGTGGCAGGTCGCGCACGCGACGGTGACCGGCTTCCCCAGGAAATCCTTCTGTCCTGTGGCGACCCGCGGTGGACCCGCCGGCTTATGGACAACCGTCGGGTGCAGCGGGCGCTCCGCCTCCGGCGCAACCGGCACCGGTGCTGGCGTGGCTGCGCCATTACCCGACCCAAGCCAAAAGCTCAGGCTGATAAGCAAGGCGGCGGCAACCGCAATTGCGGGGAGGATCTTTATGGCGGGGGTAGCCACGGGCGCGGTCTGTTTTTTGAGGTGCGGGGCAGTCTGGGCGCCTGCGTCCTGCGGCACCCAACCCCCTTGCACAAAATTACCTTTTACCGGGGGCAGAACCCAACATACCCCGTCAGCGGCGGAAATCAAGATCTTTTATTCTTGATTTAGTGGGCGGCCCGCGCTACCTTCGTTCCCATACCCTTAACCCGGATCCCCGCCATGCTCGTCTGCGGCCTCATGATTGTCCTGAAAGCCTCCACTCCAGCCCAGACGTTGGAAGCCTTGCGTGAACACCCCGGCCTGGACCTGCGCCTGCCCGCCCCCGGCGCCACCGCGCTCGCAGCGGTCCTTGAAGCCGAAGACGATGCCTCCTGCCGCCAGACACACGGCTGGATCGAAAAACTTCCGGGCGTCGAGCACGTCGAAGTCGTCTACATCGCCTTCTCCTGAGCTCCCTTTCCCAAAGCACCCCATGAATACCGATCGCCGAACCTTTTTGAAGATCGCGGCCATGGCCGCCGCCACCGCCGCGGTGACACGCCGGCTCGGCGCGGCGCCGAACCCCGAGGACGCCCAGGGAACCACGCAGAGCACCGGCGATATCCGCTGGGACAAGGCCCCTTGCCGCTTCTGCGGCACCGGCTGTCACGTGCAGGTCGGCGTCCGCGACGGCAAAGTCGTCGCCATCAAGGGAGACCCGCTCGCGGACGTCAACAAGGGCCTCCTCTGTGTCAAGGGCTACCACGTCGGCGGCGTCCTCTACGGCCCCGACCGCCTGAAGCAGCCCATGCTCCGCAAAGACGGCAAGCTTCAGCCCATCGGCTGGGATGAGGCGATTGACATCGTCGCACGCCGCGCCCTTGCCGCGCCCGACCGCTTTGCCATCTACGGCAGCGGCCAATGGACGATTCCCGAAGGCTACGCGGCCCTCAAGTTCCTCAAAGGCGGCCTCGGTTCGAACCACATCGACCCGAACGCCCGCCTCTGCATGGCGAGCGCCGTCACGGGCTACCTCTCAACCTACGGCGTGGATGAGCCCGCGGGCTGCTACGAAGACCTCGACAAGTGCGACGTCCTTCTCATCTGGGGCAACAACCCCGCCGAAATGCACCCCGTACTTTTCTCGCGCGTCATAGACCGGCGCAGCCGCGGACAGAACGTTGAGATCATCCACCTCGAAACCCGCCGGACGCGCACCGCCGAATACTGTCAGCACCACTTCCTCTTCCGCCCGCAGACTGACCTCGCCATCGCCAACGGCATCGCCCACCTGCTCATCAAGAACGGCACCTACGACAAGCGGTTCGTCGAGAAATTCTGCGCCTTCCGCGCCGATACGGACCCCGTCTCCCTGAACGGCCGGGCCATCACCTTCGAGGACTACGCGAAGATGCTTGAGCCCTACACACCCGAGTATGTGGAAAAGCTCTCAGGCGTCCCGGCGTCCGGCCTTCGCATGATGGCCGACCTCTTTGGCCGGCGTGACGTTCGCATAACGAGCATCTGGTGCATGGGCATGAACCAGCATACCCGCGGCACCGCGATCAACCGCCTCGTGCACGGCCTGCACCTCCTCAGCGGCCACTTCGGCAAGCCCGGAGACGCCCCCACGAGCCTCACGGGGCAGCCTTCCGCCTGCGGTACCGCCCGCGAAGTCGGCACCCTCGCGCACGCACTTCCCGGCGGCCGTGTCGTCACGGACCCCAAGCACCGCGAAGACGTCGAGCAGCGCTGGAACCTCCCGGCCGGCCGCATCAACCCGAAACCCGGCTACCACACCGTGCAGATGTTCGAAAAGTTCTGCACGCCCACCGCCAAGGGCGGCGATGTATCCACGATTTGGGTACAGGTCACCAATCCGGGCCAGTCCCTTCCCGATCTGCACCGCCTCTTCAAGGGCAAGAAGGACCTCGACGACAAGTTCCTCATCGTCTCGGACGTCTACCCGACCCTCACCACCGAGCTCGCGGACCTCGTGCTCCCGGCCGCCATGTGGGTCGAGAAAAACGGCATCTACGGGAACTCCGAGCGCCGCACCCAGCAGTGGTTCAAAATGGTCAACCCGCCGGGCCAGGCCCGCGATGACTGCTGGATGACCATCGCCGTCGCCCGCCGCCTGTACGATCTCGGTTTCCCCGGCATGCGTGACCGCGAGGGCCGCTTCCTTTTCGACATCCGCGACGCCGAGGGGCGCTCCGTCCCCGTCTGGGACTGGGCTCATTACTACGACGTGAACGTCGACCGGGCGCTCTATGAGGAATACCGGCCCTTCAGCGCGCTGAAGCACAAAAATGTCGCCCCGTATGACGAGCTTGTTAAGGCCCGCGGCCTGCGCTGGCCCGTCGTCAAGATGCCCAACGGCACCTGGCGCGAGACGCGCTTCCGGTTCTCCGAATTCGACGACCCGTTCGTCGAGCGTGGCCGGGAGATCCAGTTTTATCACTCGACGACCAAGGACGACCGCGCACAGATCTGGTTCTGCCCGTACGAGCCCGCTCCCGAGGAACCGGATGGCACCTACCCGTTCTGGCTCGTCACTGGCCGCGTCCTTGAGCACTGGCACACCGGAACCATGACCGGGCGCATTCCGCAGCTGCGCAACGCCATGCCCCAGGCCTATGCGGAGCTCAATCCCGACGACGCCGTGGATCTGGGCGTCACCAACGGCGACCGCGTCGTCGTCAGCACCCGCCGCGGGCGCATTGAGCTTCCCGTCTGGGTGAATGGCCGCGCAAAGCCGCCCCGCGGCACCGTGTTCGTTCCGTTCTTCGACGGCGCGCTCCCAATCAACGAACTCACCCTGGGCGCGGTGGACCCGCTCTCCAAGGAGCCCGATTACAAGAAGGCCGCCGCCTGGGTAGCGAAGGTTGGCGACCCCGTTCGGGTTCCCAAAGCCACGCCGGAGGCCCGCTGATCGCCATGGCATCTCCCGGCAAAGAGGCTTCCCCGGCGGGCGCGCAACGCCCGCGCATGCACCGGCGCGTAGCGGCCGTCTTCCTCGCCATAACCTGCGTGACGGCCGCCAGTGGCTATTTCCTCGGCCTGCGCCAGACCGGCTCGGACGTTTCGCCCGCGGTGCTCCCGCAGGCTTCAGCGGCCACCGTTTCAGGCGCGGTCCCCGTTGCCCGTTCCTACACGCAGTTGCGCGACGACCACAGCTTGCAGCCCAACGCTGACTGGGACAACACGCTCGCCAAGTTGGCGAAGCCTGCCCTGCAGGCGTGGACCGCCCACCAGCCCACCGATGCCGAGCGCGCCGCTTCCCTTGAGAAATGGAAGTCCCGCCGCGCCTATGATGGCGCACCGCCCGTCGTGCCCCACGTCATCAACCAGGACAATGCCGCGAGCTGCCTTGCCTGCCACGGGCAGGACACCGAAGTCGCCGGAAAGCTCGTGCCCCGCATGAGCCATCCGGAACTCACAAACTGCCTGCAATGCCACGTGCCCGAAGGCGGACCCGGCCTCGCCGTCAGGCTCTCTGATTACGGCGCGTTTAAGGCGAACCAGTTCCAGGGCGCCACGCCCACCCGCCGAGGCGAGCGGGCCTTTGAAGGTGCACCGCCGACCATTCCTCATGCCACGCAGATGCGCTCTGACTGCATGAGCTGCCATGGCCCAGGCCGCCTTAGCGCCTTCCGCACCAGCCACCCCGAGCGCCAAAATTGCCTCCAATGTCATGCGACCTCTGCGCACGAGGAAAGCCGCTGCGTGGGTCTGCCCGTTGGCGCGCGCAACTGAAATGCCTGTTTGGACTGCCTGATCATGGGTGAACCCCGACAACTTTCACGCGGCCAATTCCTCGCGCGCCTGCTCCGCCCCGTGCAGAAGGCCGTTGTGCCGCCCTTTGCAGCACTCGGGCCGGCGGGGCACCCGGCGGCCTTGCCCGCGGCTCCGGTGACGCCCCCCCTCGCGGCAATCATCGCCCGAAGCTGCCTCGCCTTCCAAGGCTCGCTCTGCACGACCTGCCTGGAGCGCTGCCCCGTTCCCGGCGCCCTGATCCGCGAAGGCCACGTCCCCCGCGTAGTCCCGCATGCCTGCACCGGCTGCGGCGTCTGCGCCGCTCTCTGCCCGTCGCCCACGCCCGCCATCCTCATGGTCCAGCGCCCGCGCGGTCTGCGCAACGAGGGGAGGGGACCCGCATGAAACCCGATGACCAGGCACCCCCGCCCATGCCGGAACTCCACCACGGCAGTTTGGACGCCCCCACCGTCAGCCGCTACTTTGAGGACCTGCGCCTGTGCGCGCAGGATATCCTTTGCCTGCCCAGAACGCAGGCCCGCTCAACCACGCCCCCTCAACCGGTCCCGCTCGCCGAGGCGGCCGAACTCTGGGGCTACGGACGCATCTCGGGCCTTCAGGTCCGATACCGCCACGAAGGCGTTGCCTGGTGGGATACGCTCCTGCGGCAGCCCGACGGCACCACGAAGCTCGTGCGTATGAGGGAATCGAAACTGTAAGAATTTTTAGCATGAAGAACCAACTGAAGACCCTTGATGTCCGGCCTGTCATCGCACGCGGCGAGTCGCCCTGTGGTATCATACACCGCACGGTTGACGCCTTGCAGCCAGATGAAGCCTTCCGCCTCATAGCCCCCTTTGAGCCCCGCCCGCTCTATTCACTGCTTGCGAGCCGTGGATACCGCCACGAGCCGAAAGCCACCGAGGACGGTTGGGAGGTCCTGTTCACGCCGACCGGTAACGTCGCGGCGGACGCCGACTTTACGCACCACGGCTGCCCTTCCTGCGAAGGCTCCAAGCCCCAGATGGTCTCGCTCGACCTGCGCGGCCTTGAACCGCCAGAACCCATGGTCCGCGTCCTTGAACGCCTCGCCACGTCGAAGCCGGGGCAACAAATCGAAGCCCGTACGGACAGGTCGCCGCAGCACCTCCTGCTTTTGCTCAAAGAGCGCGGCGTGAAGGCCGACACCACCGAGCACCCGGAAGGCGGCTGGCTGACGCGGATTGTCGCGCCCGCGTAACCGATGGCGTCGCCCTCCCAGCCCGCCACAGGCGGCTCGGGCCTTCGCGTCCAGGCGTGGCTTACGCTGCCGCTTTTCGCGTACGGGCTCCTCTGCCTCGGCGGCGGTCTCGTCTGGCTTGCGTTGCAGCCAGGGCTGCTCACCGGCCCGTTCTACCGGCCGCAAGTCATCGGGTTCGCGCACCTTGTCGGGCTCGGCTGGCTCGCGTCGCTCGTCATCGGCTCCGCGTACCAGCTCGTCCCCGTCGCCCTCGAAAGCCCCTTGTGGAGCCCCCTTCTCGCGCGTCTCCATGCCGTGCTGCACCTGGTCGGCGTGCCGGGAATGGCCCACGCTTTGGCTCGCCAGGACTTCGCCCGCGCGGGCCTGTGGAGCGCCTTGGTACTCACGGGCCTCGTCCTGTTCATCCTGAACCTCACCATCACCGCGAACCGGAAGTCCCGGTGGACGCCCACAAGCGTCGGTGTCGTTTCCGGCCTCTTCTGGCTCATGGCTGCCGGCGCCGTCGGGCTCTACATGATCGCGGTGCGCCTGTTCCCCGGCGGCGGCATCCCGCCGATGTCGCTGCTGGGCCTGCACACACACCTCATGGTCGTGGGCTTCTTTCTTCAGGTGTTGCTGGCGGTCACGTACACCCTGTTGCCCATGTTCACGCTTGGAACCCTTGCAAGCCGGCTTCGGGCGTGGGCCTCCCTCGCCGCGCTGAATGCCGGACTGTTCTTGCTCGCGCCAGCCCTGCTCGGCTGGGCGTTTCTCCTCCCGGTTGCGGCCAGTCTCGTGCTGTTCGGCGTCGTCATCTTTCTCTGGGAAGTCAGCGCCATCGTTGCGCGCCGCAAACGGCCCCTGGACGTTCCGCTCAAGTTCTTCCTTGCCGCCTTGGCCTTCGTTTTGGCCGCCGCCGCCGCCGGTCTTGCCGAGGCGTTGCAGGTAGCCGGCCTGTCATCGCTCGCCCCGCTGGGCGACCGCCTGTGCGTCGTGTTCTTTGTGGTCACGGCCTTCGGTGCGCTGACCCTTTCCGTACTCGGCATGGGGGCGAAAATCCTCCCGTTCCTCGTCTGGCAGGTGCGCTACGCCGCCCTGGTGGGACGCTGGCGTGTACCGAAGGTGGTCGCGCTCCTACACGAGTCCCGCTTGCGCGTCACGGCCCTTTTGGGTCCGTTGGCGGCCGTTGTCCTGTGCGCCGGAACGCTCCTCTCCAGCCCGCTCACCGTCCGGATTTCGGCGCTCCTGTATCTTTCCGGCCTGCTGGCCTATGCAGCGGCGCTTGCGCCCGCGCTTTCCCACCTGCGCAAAGCCCGCCTTGAGCCCCTTTTCCCCGCAGGCCCCAACCAGGGCAAAGGCCCCGTATCCACTTTATGACTACGACCGCTTTGACCGTTGAAGCCGTCCGCGAACGGCTCCGCTGCCTGGACGACCCGGAAGTCGGCCTGAACGTGGTTGATCTCGGCCTTGTGCATGAGCTCGTCGTCACTGGCGGGCGCGTGCACGTCGAGTTCCTGCTGACCACCCCCGGCTGCCCCATGCATGACGTCATCGGCTCCGGGGCCGAGGCCTTGCTCTCCGCCATGCCCGGTGTCGAGGCCGTCACCGTGGCCTTCCGGCCAGACCTTCCCTGGGACGCCAGCCGCATAAGCGAAGCCGGCCTTGCCTACCTCAACGAGCTCCGCGGCGACGGGTAAGCCGCTTCAACACGTCGCCGCTGCTAGAGCACCTTCAGGTCAAGTAGTCGCACCTGTTGGATATCCCTCCTTCATCCGCGCCGACGCGAGGATGGGGCGTTGAACAGGAACGGCTCTAATAGCTGTGACGCACCCGCCAGAACGCGTTGCTCGTGAGCGTAACCGTCCGCTGCTGCAACGCCCCATCTCCTGCGACCGTCGTCCCCTCGTCCGTCCACGTAACAAGGTCCGAAGAGGTCTGCACTTTCACATTCAGACCCGACCGTGTTTCAAACTGAAGCGTGCCCTCCGTTACCGTCGTCGCCGTGAGCTGTGCCGTCGGCGCCGCACTGAACACCGCGCCAAGGATCGCCGGGTTTCCCGACTCGTCGTACTTTGCGACAAAGCAATCGTTCTGGCCCGCACTCGAAAGCAGCGCCGACCCCGAGGTCGGGTCGAAGTCCGCATTCGTTCCGTAAATCTGGCCCGTAATGAACGCGTTGTTCGCGGAATCCAGCGCCAGGCCCGCGCACAAGTTCTGGTCCGTGCCATCGGCCGACCCATACCCGCGCGCCCACAGGTAATTTCCGTTCGTGTCATACTTGGCTATGAAAACGTCCGCTGAGGTACCGTGGACCGTCAGGTTCGCCGTCGCCCCGGACGGGTCGAAGTCACCCGTGCCCGCAAACCAGCCCGCCACAAATACGTTCCGGTTCGGGTCCAGCGCGACCCGATGCCCACCGCTGATTCCCGTATTCGTCGGCACGTGGAAGGCCCAGCGCATCGCGCCTGCCCCCGTGTACGAGCCCACCCATAGGCAGTTTACGCCCACGGGCGTGCTCAGGTTGCGTGTGCCCGCACCCGGGTCAAAGTCTGCCGTCCCGGAAAAACGCCCCGTAACGTACACGTTCTCACCATCGCCGCGCATCGCGCCCGGCGACACAAGGTCATTGCCTGTCCCTCCAAGCTGCACCACCCAGTCCTGCACCCCGGTCTCCGCGTTATAACGCGCCAGAAAAATGTCCACCAACCCCCGGCTTGTCAGCGACGTGCCCGAAAAGCTCGTGGTCGAGCGGAAGTTGCCCGCCAGAAAAACGTGCCCCGAGCTGTCCGTCGCGATCGTCGTGTAGCCCTCGTTGAAAACGTTCGTGATATTCGCGTCGATCCCAAGCACCCACGTGTTCTGTCCCGTGGCCGCATCGTAACGCGCCAGGAACAGGCTGTGCCCGGAGCCGCTCGGACCGCTCAGCCCATTGAGTGTGCGCGCCGTTCCGAGCGGGTTGAAATCCACCGTTCCGGCAAACGCACCCGCGATGTACAGCCCCCCATCCGGCCCAAGCAAAATATCCCAGGCGCGCTCTTCCGTGGACGCCGCGCTGTTGCCCAGCCGCAGCACCCATACCAGCGTCCCCTCAGGCGTCAACTTCATGAGATAGACGTCGAACTGCCCCAGCGTCGTCAGGTTGTGCGTGCCCGCGCCCGGATCAAAGTCCGTCGTCTGGACCGTTCCGGAGCTGTTGCCAAAGTATCCCGCCACATAGATGTTTCCCGCCGCATCAGCGACCACACCGTGCGGCACGGTCGTCGTCGCGGCCGTTCCACCAAGCCGCCGCGCCCAGACCAGCCGGCCATACCGGTCATACTTCACGATCGCCGTGTCGATGCCGCCCCCCGACGTCAGCTCACTCACTCCGCTCGTCGGGTCGAAATCCACCGTGTTCTGGAAAAGGAGCGTCACGATCACGTTGTCGTCACCGTCCGTGCAGAGCGCCTTGCCGTATTCCTGCCCCGTCGAACCCAAGGCAAACGGGAAAGCGCCGTGCGCGTTCGCGTGAAAGGCCAGGCACGCAAGCACGAGCGCGACGAACGAGGCGGTGAAAAGGCGGCGGGGGCTCATTGAACAAAGGTAAACAGGACTCATTGACGTATGCCCGATTCAACCCCGGTTTGCAGGCAAAGTTTCAACACCCAGTTTCCCCACGGAAATGACTCCCTCCGTTATGCCCCATTCCGCCGCGCGCAAGGGCTCGCCCAGGGCTCTCACGCCCCCTCCACCTGCATCCCCGTCGAATTCCGAGCCCCTCCGGCAGGCCCCTCCGGAGCCCCGCGTCAGGCCCGGCCCTTCTGGAATGGGTTTGACCGGCGGGCGTCAAAATCCGATAAGCCCAACCTGATGAGCCATTCCATCACCCGTAACCTTGCTCTGGCCGGTTCGCTCCTCGCGTTCGCGGCCGCAACCCCGGGCGCCCTGGCGCTCACCGAGCAAGAGAAGTCGTATTTGCAGGCTTATGGCTGGTACGTCGGCATGCAGGCCGGCCTGTCCGAGCTCGCCCTGAACTCCGAGGAACTCGAGCAGTTCGTCGTTGGCATGAAGGCCGCCGGCTCGGGTCAGAAGCCCCCGGCAGACCCCCGTGAGCTTGGTCAGAAGATGCAGGAATACCTGCAGGGCAAGGCTGAAGCCCAGCGCGTCGTCGCCGAAAAGAAGGCCGCCGAACAGGCCGTTGCGAACAAGAAGGCCGCTACGGACTTCCTCGCCAAGCTCGACGCCGACAAGGACGTCAAGAAGACCGCCTCCGGCCTCCGCTACAAGATCGAGAAGGAAGGCGCAGCCCCGAAGCCCGGCCCGACCGACGACGTCACCGTCCACTACACCGGCAAGCTCACCAACGGCGAAGAGTTTGATAGCTCCCGCAAGCGCAACGAGCCCGCCACCTTCAACCTGGACCGCGTGATCCCCGGCTTCAAGGAAGGCCTCCAGCTCGTCGGCAAGGGCGGTAAGATCACCCTCTTTGTCCCCCCGGAACTCGGTTACGGCGACCGCGACCTGCCGGGCATCCCCCCGGGCTCGCTGCTCGTTTTCGACGTCGAAATGCTCGACTCGAAGAAGCCGGAAGCCAAGCCCGCTGCTCCCGTGCTCAACATCAAGCCCTCTGCCGATAAGCCCGCTGACAAAGCCGCGGATAAGCCCGCCGCCAAGCCCGCGGACAGCAAGGCTGCGGCTCCGAAGTCCGACGCCAAGACGGACAAGGCCGCCGGCTCCAAGTAAACCCGCAGGCGCCCACGGCGCCCGCTTCGCACACGGCCGCGACTCCGGGGACTGCCTCCGGGACGCGGCCGTGCCGCGTACACCCCGCAAGAGTCACACGCCCGGAAGCCCTCCTTGACCGTCCCGCCTTTACGCGTACGTGTTCAGGAGCGTACCAACCATCTCGTCAGCCGTGCGCAGCACCTGTGCATTTGCCGCAAACACCGTGCTGTTGACCATCATCTCAACCATCGGCTGCGGGTCCAAATTCCCGGAAGCCACCTGCTGCGCCGCTTCCGCAAAACCCTCCTGCGCCCGCTGCATACCCTGCACCGCCGGGCTGTAAATATCCGCCGGCCCGCGCGCTGCGGCCACCAAAGCGTTACCTATGGAGCCAATTGGGTTCATTCGCCCAATAGCCTAGCGGGAAGACGCCCCCGCGTCAACGCCCGCCGCGCGCTCGCACCCCATCGGCCCCCCTCCCAACAAAAACGCCCGGGCCCACGATAACGCGGTTGCCCGGGCGCTTTGGAGCACACCGCGCCGTTACGGCAAGTGCATGATCCAGTCGGCAAAGGCGCTCTCCTGAGGAATATCAAACTTCTCCGGAACCTCCACAGGCTTCGGGTCCCCGAGGGCCGACTGCGCCGCCTCGGTTCGCCGGGCCGACGGCTTGTTCTTGAACCGGTCGAAGAAACTCCGCGAACCCTTTTCGTCTGCAGGCTTCCCTGCAACCTTCGGTGCCGCCGCCTGTGTCGAAGCCGTCGCTGCCGTGGCCGTGGTCACGCTCGTAGCCTTGTCAGGGCTGCTTGCGGCGGCCTCGTCTTTCTGTGCCGCGGGCCGCTTGTACGGCTTCACCTCCACCAGACGGCTGATCCGGATGCCCCGCATCGCATGCAGACGGTGTTCCTCCAGCGTCTCCAGCACGTAATTCTCCGGCAACCGCTGGTCCATCAGCCCAAGGCTGTAAACCTCCCACTTGTTCGTCGACGGCTCATAAGCGATGCCCTGGAACACATACACCGCCTTGAACGTGCCAAACAGCATATGGTAGCGCACCGCCGCCGCACGGTGTCGCGCGCGGGACAGCCCGATCCCTGGAACGTGGTTGATCAGGAACGGCTGGTTCGAAGCCGCGATCACTAGGCACTCCCGGCGGTCCTCCCGGCGTATCCATTCCTCCATTACAGCCGTTTCACGCGCCGGCCCGTAATTCATCAGCGCCGAACTCTGCGCCACGCGTGAAATCGTGTGGAACGGGATATACACCGCCGCCACGAGGATGATCAGCCGCCACGCCGTCCGGTTTTGCGTAAGCTCTGGCAACACCGCCACCACCGCCAGCATCAGCCCCACGTGCAACGGCAAAGCCAGCCGCAGCACCACAAAATCGTTCAGCGCACCCCAGTGGTACGTCAGCAGGAGGAAAAAGTTCGTGCAGATCGTCGCCACAAACAGGGCCGTGACCAGCACCGGGATGTCCTTCCCCAGCAGCGTCCGGAACCGCTTCTTCAGCAGGATGACGAGGAACAGCAGCCCGAACGCCCCCAGCCCGGTCAGGATCAGCGAGTTCAGCCCGTCGAACGTGTAGTCCGAGAAAAACCCGACCGCCTGCTCGTAGTTCTCCACCAGGTTCTGGAACGAGAATGCCGCCGTCTTCCCCTCCGCGATCTGCCACGTCGTCGCCGAGTCCCCGACTTCGAAGATCTCGTTCAGCCAGGGGTAGGGGAGCAGCATCAACGGCGCGAGCGCCGTAAACCACGTCATCAGCACCTTGCGCTTCAGCGCCCACCCGAGGAACACGATCAGCGCCACAGGCGCGATGAACAGGACGGACTCGTACCGTGACTGCGCCAACAGCAGCGCCCCATACACGAACGCATTCAGGCTCCAGCCGTCCCGCCGCTTCAAATAGTGAATCGCCAGAAGCGCGACCGCCAAAATCATCACCAGATTCAGGATCTCCTGGCCCCCGCTCGTCACATACTGCGACACCAGCGGCACCCCCGTGATCAACAGCACCGCCAAGATACCGCCCCGCCGGTCCCCCAGCGCCCTCCCCATCCCGTAAGCCAGCGTCAGCAGCACCAGCCCCAGCCCCACATTCGCGTAAACCGCGTTCTTCCAGTTGTACCCCACCAACTTGTGCAACAACGTGACTACGAACGGGTAGAAGTAGGGACGCTTGTCCGGCGACGCCTGCATGATCGAGAACGCCCCCTCGATGTAATAGGCCCGCGACGGCGTCCCGATCTGGTTGTTCAGGTGCATGTTCATGGACGTCGCGATCTGCACCGGCTCGTCCCAAACCACCTTGCACATCCACGGCTCATGCGTGATCAGCATCAACCAACACACCAGAATCGTCGCCACCGCCGCCCAGTCCAGCCGCTTCCACGGCCGCTCCCCTAACGTCGCAAGCCACGGCCGCAGCGTCATGTACACCGACCCGAGGAAAATCAGGAACGTGGCGATCATGAAATACAGCCCGAACGTCCCTACCGCAAAGATCGCATCCACGGGCTTCAGGGCGAAAAAGCCCAGCCAGACCGCCAGCGGTGCTGACAGCGCGAAGCCAATCAACGGGCCAAAACGCGAGAGAAAAGTCTTCTTTGCAGGAAAGGTAGCGGGTTCGGGAGCGTTCATTGCATTCGGGAGTTTCCGGCGCCATCGCGGCCATAGGCCGCCCGGCTAGTCGATAAGCCGTTCTTTTTACCTCGCGCCCCAAAAAGGGCAAAAAAAAAGCCGCCCCCGAGAGGGCGGCTTTGTGCGCGGCAGGCCGCGTTAGATCTTGTAGGTGACCGTCAGGTTGTTCGTCGAGATCGTGACCTGCGTGTCCGTCTCATTGAAGGACAGGCCGGTGTAATCTTCGCCCGCGGCAGCAGTGATCGAGTTGATGTGCTTGCCCGAGCCAACCAGGCTGCTGTAGCTTACCGAGGTCACGCCGTTCTCAAGCATGTACTGCTGGGCGGCGGAAACGAGCTGACGAAGGTTGTTGGTGATCGCCTTCTCGCGCGACTGCTGACGAACCTTGTTGAACGCCGGAATCGCCATGGC
The DNA here is from genome assembly GCA_964593675.1 of uncultured Opitutales bacterium. Classification (GTDB taxonomy): domain Bacteria; phylum Verrucomicrobiota; class Verrucomicrobiia; order Opitutales; family CAZQIE01; genus CAZQIE01. The sequence goes on along the minus strand of CAZQIE010000013.1, from coordinate 15,487 downwards.
GGCCAACAGACCGATGATGACGACGACGATCATGATTTCAACGAGGGTGAAGCCCTTCTTAGACTTGATCTTCATAATATACTCCTGTGATGTTTGGGTGTTTTTGATGAGGATTATAAACCGACGGCAGAGAGATAATAGAACTGCCATCTGAACGCGGATTAAAGCAGGTACCACCCCTGTTGCCAAGGAGAAATTAGCTTCAATGAGCCGTTAGGGTCCTTTTTTACAGGCTCTTGCGTTACCCATCCGTAATTTACCTGAAACTCGTAGCGGGAGATATTTGTATTTGAACGAAAATGAGAGATGCTAGTCTAAATCTTTCATTTCCGTTCAGGATTTTCCGCGCCTCCCGCTCCCAAGGGCCCGTTCCTTTGCTTTTCCGCCCCGAAAAGCCACCGCTATACACGCCACCAGGGAACAAAAAAAGCCGCCCCCGAAAGGGCGGCTTTGTGCGCGGCACAGGCTGCGTTAGATCTTGTAGGTAACCGTCAGGTTGTTCGTCGAGATCGTGATCTGCGTGTCCGTCTCATTGAAGGACAGGCCGGTGTAATCTTCGCCCGCGGCAGCAGTGATCGAGTTGATGTGCTTGCCCGAGCCAACCAGGCTGCTGTAGCTTACCGAGGTCACGCCGTTCTCAAGCATGTACTGCTGGGCGGCGGAAACGAGCTGACGAAGGTTGTTGGTGATCGCCTTCTCGCGCGACTGCTGACGAACCTTGTTGAACGCCGGAATCGCCATGGCGGCCAACAGACCGATGATGACGACGACGATCATGATTTCAACGAGGGTGAACCCCTTCTTGGACTTGATCTTCATAATGGATGATTAGCTTCTAGTTGGGTTTTTGTGTGAACGAACAAGCGTTCGTCCGTAAAAGAATCGAAGCAGAAAAAAGCATCTCTGCCAACACCTTACTGCCACAGACCACGACTCATTAGAAGGTTTTCACAGTCCTTTGCAGCCAACGTGCAGGGTTTACCTGATAGTTATAGTGCCGTTGGGCTCTACCTTCCGCCTCCAACCACCTGTGAGGGAAATCCCCCAATCGGCACAGCCTCGGGCGCCTTCCCACCCACCCCCCTGGACGTCCTTTTGCTCGCGCCACACGCCGTGCGTGGCGGTCTAGCCGTTCGATCCGGATCGCTCCGCGGTCTTGCCCGCATCCCCGCGGCTCCCCACCGGCCGTGCGAAAACCATCTTTCCTCCCGCGGACGGGAGAATACTGATCGCCTCAACCGCTACGCTTTGACCCAGAAGGGCTTGACCGTTGTTTACGACCACCATCGAGCCATCCGCCAGAAAGCCCACTGCCTGCCCAGGCTCCTTGCCCGCCTTCACCAGCTCAATCGTAAAAATCTCCCCGATCGCCAGTTCCGTGCGCAGCGCCTTCGTCAGGGCGTGGATGTTCAGCCACGGCACCCCCTGGAACTCGGCCAGTTGCCCCAAATTATAGTCTGTCGTCAGGATCGCGCCCTTTAGCGACTGCGCCACGAAAATCAGCTTCGCGTCCACTGCCTGTTGTGACGCCACCTCCGACTCGTGGATGCGGATTTCCAGCCCCGGCGTCCGCTTCAGGTCGTTGAGCACCTGCAAGCCCTTGCGCCCACGCGCCTGCCGGTGCGGCTCCAGCGAGTCCGCCACATGCTGCAACTCTTCCAGCACAAACCGCGGCACCACCAGCGTCCCGCGCAAGAACCGGCTCTGGCAAATGCCCACGATCCGGCCGTCAATCAGCGCGCTCGTGTCCACCACTACGATTGCAGACGCCACGTCTTGCGGAAGGAACCGCACATACGGGATCACCAGGTTGAACTCGTCACGCCCACGCAGCGCGATCACCGTCCCCAGATACATGCTGCTTACGAAAACCACCAGACGTGCCAGAAACCGCGTCTGCGGGTCGCCCGAGTCAAAAAGGGGCGAGATCAGCAGCAGGTGCGCGAACAGCGCCCCGATCGCCAGGCCGAACGTCATCGCCGTCATCCCGCGCAGCGAAAACCCCTTCAAAAGCACGTCAATCAGGATCACCAGCAGCCCGATCAGCGCCCCCACGATCACGCATGGCGCCAGCAAGTCCTTCCACTCCGGCTGGCTTACGTACCACACCAGCCAACCGCCAAGCACGCACAGCAGGAAGAAAAAGATTCGGATGACGAAGAGCGTCTTTTGCATCGGTATGTACCGGAGGGATGGCGCCTGGCGAAACTATCGGGCAAGGAAAAAGACCACAAGCGGCGCCGCGACCATCACCACCATCACCACATACAGGATAATCGTGGCGCGATGCGCCTTCGCCTCCTCTTCAGGCGTCAGCGGGCGTGCGGGTTGCGGGTCGGGCTCCATGCGGCTCACACGGTGACGCCATACTTACTGCGACGCAAGCCCAACGGCGCCGGGGCCCTCAGGCCCAACGGCTTTCACCCTTCCCTTACGAACCCGGTGCGGGCTCTGTAACGCTCTCCACAGGCCGTCGCCCCAGCACACGGGCCACCGTCGCCAGCAGGTCCTGCCGCGTGAACGGCTTCCCCTGGTAATCGTCAAACCCCAGTTGGAGGAACCGCTCTCGCTCTCCCGGCAGCGCATACGCCGTGAACGCCACCGCCGGCAGTTTCTCGCACCCGGGCAACTCGCGCAACATGCACAGCAGATCCACACCCGTGTACCGGCTGTTGATATTGATGTCCATCAACACCGCATCCAGCGGGACCATCCGGGCCTTCGAAAGCGCCAGTTCCAGCGTGTCCGCGACCTCCACCTGGTAGTCGCGCCGCAGGAAAATCTCCACCACCTTCGCCGTGTTCGCGTTGTCCTCGACCAGCAGGATCACCGGCCGGCGGCTCGTCCGCTTTTCTGAAGTGCCTGCATTGTCCTGAACCCCCTCCTTGCCCGCTCCCGTCGGAGCCTGCGGCAACCGAACCGTAAAGCACGAGCCCTTGCCCCGCAGGCTGCTCACACGGATGCTTCCCCCCATCAGCTCCACGAGCTGCCGCGTGATCGCCAGGCCCAGCCCGGTTCCCGGCACCGCCCGCGTCTCACCCGTGGATTCCTGACGGAACGGCTCGAACAAGTGCGGCATGAAGGCCTCGGAAATCCCGATTCCCGTGTCCTTTACACTGATCTCCGCCTCCTCGCCGGCTTGGCAGACCAAGATCTCAATGCTTCCCGAGTGCGTAAATTTTAGCGCGTTGCCAATGAGATTAAACAGCACCCGCGACAACGCCGCAGCGTCCGCAAGCGCCACCACCGGCTCCTCACGGCCTTGCTCATGCACCGCCCGGATCGCAAGCCCGCGGTTCGCCGCCTCGTTCCTGAAAAGCGCCACGGATTCCTCGGCCTGCTTGTCCAAGTCCACGGGAATGGGCTTCAACTGGATTTGCCGACCTTCCAGCCGCGCGAGGTCCAGGACGGAGTTCAGCGTGTCCATGAGCTTGCGCCCGCCCTCGCAGATCAGCCGCGCCCATTCCTTCACGTCCTCCTGCGCGTGCTCCTGAATCACCTCCGCAAAACCCAATATCGACGTCAGCGGCGTGCGGATATCGTGACTCATGTTCGCCAGAAACGCGCTCTTTGCGCGCGCCGCGCTTTCGGCTTCCTCCTTTGCCCGCCGCAGCGTCTCTTCCGCACGGATCCGGTCCTCAATGTCCGTGCTGGAACCAATCCAGCCGGCCACGGAGCCGTCCGCGTTGGAAACCGGCGCGGCGCGCACGAGCATCCACCGGTACACCCCGTCCGCGCAACGGTAACGCGCCTCCACCTCAAGAAATGTCCGCGATTTCAGGCTCGCCTGCCACGCCGCCAGCAGCCGTGGCGCGTCTTCCGCGTGCAGGACGGTCTTCCAGCCCTCGCCCAGCGTCTGCTCGGGCGTCAGGCCCGTCGCCTCGTACCACCGCCGGTTCACATACGTTACCGAACCCGAAGGATCGGTTTCCCAGATGACCTGGGGAACAAAATCCGCCAGATGGCGGAAGCGTGCCTCGCTCTTGCGCAGCGCATCTTCCGTCTCCTTGAGCTGCCCGATATCCAGGTTTATTCCGGCCCACCAGGTGATCTTGCCGGTTTCATCCCGAACCGGCACCCCGCGCGCAAGGATCGGGTGGTATTTCCCGTCCTTACCAAGGTAGCGGTGGACGCGCTCCCAGAAGCCCCCCGTCCGCACGCACTCCTGCCACGCGGCGATCGTGTCCTTCGAATCGTCCGGGTGCAGCACGTCCCCCCAACCGAAATCCGCGCACTGGTCCCTCGTAATCCCGACCAGCTTCAGCAGCGACTCGCTCGCATACACATTGCGCGCATCCGCGTCGCAGATCCAGATCCCATAATCGATCGATTCCCCGATGGCGCGGTAAATGAGCGGGCCGTCCCGCTCTAGCCGCTCGTTCACGGAGAGTTCGGTATCCGGCTTATTTGCCGCTTTGTCGTCTTGGGGAGGCAAGGCTCGTGTACTCGCGAGTCGATTAAGATGGCATCGTGTCCACTACGCAACGTGACGCGAGCCAATAATCACGAGTCAGTTTGTCGTGTCGCGCAAGGTATCACCATACCCCTCCGGCGCGCTTGCGTCGGAGTCGCCCGGCGCCAACACCCGCGTCCCCCTTCGCGGCCTTAGCCCCTTCACCCGTGCCCCCCGTCCAATCGCCCTCGGCATGCTTATTGGATCCCATTATCTGGCCCCATGTTTCTCCCTTTGCGCTGCTTTTGGGCCTCCGGCATTTTGCACGGGCCCACTTCCTGGGGAATGCGAATTGCCGCTCGCGCGGCCTCGGGCGAAAGCCACCATTTTGGGCAGGAAAACAGCAAAGGTCCTGTCCCCGAAGGATTAAGGGCCAGGACTCCAACGGTTGGCACCGGCGTAGCTAGCGTGGTCCGCGCCGACATGAAATCGATTACGCCAGTTTGCCACAGGGTTTTGCTAACAACGGAAACGGAGGGGCCGCTCTGGACGTTCACCTTCGAACTCGTCCGCGCCCTCAGGGCTTTTGAGATCCGCGTCGCGATCGCCGCCTTCGGCCCCCCCATTCCCGTGGCAGACCGCCAGGAACTCCGCGCCATGGAGCACGTGTCGCTCCATATGGCCGAACGCTTTGCCGAACCCGATGACGCCCTCGACGAACGGGCCGCGGGCGACTGGCTCATGGCCCTGGAAGCCGCCGTGATGCCCGACGTCGTGCATGTAAACCTGCCGTGGCATACCAGGCTCGCGTGGATGGCCCCCGTTATCCTCACCGCCCATCCCCAATACTTCCCCGAAGCCGGAAGCTCGCGTTTCTTTGCCGCCTGGCGCGGCGATACCGGACGCGCCGTGCAGGCCGCAGACCTCGTTACCGCGGCAAGCCAGGCCATAATCGACCGCCTGGAAGACCGTTTTGGTGCCTTCCGCGGTGCGGAGCCCGTAGCCTACGGCCGCGACGCCCTCGCGTTCGCTCCCGTGCGCAAAGAGGACCTCATTTTGTCCGTCGGCAATCTCCCCGCCTTTTCCAAAGACCCGGCTTACGAGGCTGCCGCACGCCGCGTCGCGTGGCCCCTCTACGTCGCCGGTCGCCCTGGCTCCCACGACCCCGAGGAATACCGCCCGCTCGACACCCGGACGATCCCCGCCAGCGAACCTGCGGACTGGGCGCACTGGGCCAGTCGCGCCGCCCTCTGCGTTTCCCTCGAGCTCGACGAAAGCTCAACCTTCCAGGAGCTCGCCGCCGCACTCTCCGGGTGTGCCCTCGTACTGTCCGACACCCCCTCCCACCGCGAAACCTGGGGCGATGCCGCCCTCTACGTGCAGGCCCCCGGCCCCCTCGATTCCCTCCTCCGCGTGCTCGGGGCGCTCACCCACGACCCCGCTCTCGTCCAGGCCCAGGGCCAACGCGCCCGCCGCCGTGCCACCCAGTTCTCTGCCGCCCGCATGGCCGCCCAGTATATGGAGCGTTACGAAGAAGCCCTGCGCAGGACCATTGTCCTCAAGCCCGTTCCACCCGACGAACCCGCGTCTTCACTCCAGAAGCTCCCGTCAGGCATGCTTCGTGCCGTATAACCAGCGCAAGGCCGCTCCCTTGCGGATGCCGCGTGCAAGGTGCCTGCGGACCAGCGGGCGGCCGTGCAATACCAGGGGAGGACGGCCATGAACAAGTGCGCCTGCTGCGGGAACTCGTACGACAAAGGCATCCACATATCCACGTCGGACGGACGGACTTACTATTTCGACTCCTTCGAGTGCGCCATTCAGGTGCTCGCGCCAAAATGCTCCGTTTGCGGCGTGCGCATCATCGGGCACGGCATCGAAGGTGCGGGTCGTATGTTCTGTTGCGCCTGTTGCGCCGAACGCGGCGGCATCTCCGGCATTGTCGACCGCGTGGCCTGACGCCCCGTGCCAGCAGCCGACGCGAGGCTGTAAGGCGGCGCGCTACTCCTGCAACGGCAGCAGCAGCCGCACCGTCGTGCCCTTGCCCACCTCGCTCGTCAGGGCAATTGACCCGCCGTGCTGCTCAATAATGTGGAACACCGCTGCAAGGCCAAGGCCCGGCCCCGCATTCGGGTCTTTTGTCGTGAAGAACGGCTCGAACACCCGGTCCCGGCTCTCCGCAGGGATGCCTCGCCCTGTATCCGAAACCGCAATACTGGCGCAACGCCGCCGCCCTACACGCGGCAGCTTCGCCGTCGTCGCCTCCAGGACAACGCTTAAGCTCCCCCCCTCGGGCATCGCTTCCCGTGCGTTCTGTACGAGGTTCAGCACCGCCTGCCGCAGGCTGAACGGGTCCGCATAGACCGGCAGAGGCTCCGGCGGCCGGCTTAGCGTGAACGCGATGTTTTCGGGAACCGTGCTTCGCAGCGCGGATTCAAACTCCCCGAACTGCGCGTTCAGCTCGATCCCCGTAGGCTGGAACGACCCCGCCTGCTGGAACGCCGTCATCTGCCGCACCAGGACCGCCGCGCGTTCGCAGCCCTGCACCACCGCGTTCAGTCCCTTCTTCGCGGACTCCGGCAGCGCCGGGTTAACAAGGCACATCTCCGCGCTCATGCGCGTGATCGCCATGATGTTCCCAAACTCATGCGCCACACCGTCCATCAGCTGCTCCACGGCCTGCATCTTCTGCGCCCGCACCGCGTGTTCCAGCAGTTGCCTGCGCTCCGTCACGTCCCTCAACGAAATCAGCACCACCGGCTGCCCATCCAGAACCGACGCGTTCTGCGAGATCTCCGCCGCCCGCCGGTGCCCCGTTGGCGTGGCAATGTCGATCTCATGGTGGCTGTCCAGCTCCGGCACCGCGTGCGACCACGGCGCTCCCACAAGCTTGTCCTCCGGCACCCCCAGCAGCTTGCACGCCGCCGCGTTCGCGAACTGCACCGTCCCCGACCCATCCACGGCCACAATGCCGTCCGGGTTGCTCTCCAGGATGGACCGCAGGCGCGCCTCGCTCGCCGCCAGCCGCTCCGCGTAATCCGCCACACGCTGGTTCAGCTTGTGCCGCTCAATCGCAAACCCAATCGTCCGCTGCAACTGCGCCGGGTTGAAGCTCCCTTTGACAAGGTAGTCCTGCACCCCCTCCCGCAACGTCAGGTACGCCAAAATCGGGTCATCCGTCGCTGTAAGGAAAATGATGGGCAGACGCGGAAAGGACTTCTGGATGAGCTTCAGCCCCTCAAGCCCGACGATGCCCGGCAGGTTTAGGTCCAGCAGCACCGCGTGAAAAGGCGCCTGCCCGCTGACAGCCTCCTGGAGCTTCAGGATGTCATGCACCACAAGCGTCTGCACGCGCTCAGGCAGCGCTTTTTCGAGCATAGCCAAGGTTTCACGCGCTTCAGCCGGGTTGTCTTCCACCAGCAGAACGCGCAGAGGCACGGGCAAGGAATCAGGCATAGCGTGCAGTTTCGCGCGAAGGGAACTAAACGCGCAGTGGGTCAGGGATCCTGCGAGAGCGCCGGGTAGCTGGGCGGCTGGCTTTCGCAAGTCCGATTGTCGCCGCCAAAGCCTCCCGTGTAAAGGCTTTACGCAGAGATCCACCCCCCTCGCCCCTGCGCCTGCCCATCCTCTCCCGGCTCGCCCCGGCAGGGCTGTCGGCTCCCACCCCCCGGAGCCTTTGTCCGCGGGCCGCTGCACGCGGCCGCCCGCAGACGTGCGTTCGTCCTTCCTGTAAGACCGAGCCTTGCGCTCATGGAGGATCTTCCCGTATCCCAGGCTAAGACGCATTTACCTTGCTTCGAAACGTTATTGCGGCTTTACTCAGGCGAATACCTACCCATTGAGCCCTGGCCCCACGGCTCCCTCGTTGCTTTGTCCTTCAGGTCTGTTCTCCGCCGTGGGTTGAGGCTTCCGTCTCCCAACACCTCAACCGGACACTCCCTTTATGAAGCTGAAGACCACCTGTGCGGTCGCTGGCCTCCTCGCCTGCGCCCTCTCTGCCCAAGCCGCCATCTCGTTTGATATTAAGATGGGCTACTTGAGCGCGTATCTCGCTCCCTGGGGTCCGCTGTCTGACAGCAGCCGGGCGTACCTCGTGGCAGACACAAACCGTGACGGGTTTTCGGTGGTGCCGGGAACGTACACAGCGGCAGGCCAGTATTTTGACGGCGTGGGTGGTGACGACCTGATTGTGTTTACTGCTGCACCGACAGAGCAAGGTTCGTGGGTGCAGACGCCCACGCTTTCGCTGAGTGGCAATTGGGACGCCGGCGACCCGCTTGCGGTCGTTTGGGTGCGCTCCACAACCGTTCAGGACGGTGGGCTCTCAGGACCGACCCGTTATTCCATGGTCGGTCTCTATAGCGGCCCTGGCAACCCGTCCGGTGACACCTTTGTGAGCGACACGTGGGTCACGCCTGCCGACGGAACGAGCGGGCATAAATTGTACATGCTCACACCGCTTGCGGCATCCGTAACCCCGCCAATAGCAGGAGGAATTTACGTCGGCAGCACATTTTCACTCCCGGGCACCACGGGAAACCCGTCAGTCCACGTAGTCCCCGAGCCGGCCGTTTCGGCAGCCCTTGCGGGCGTCCTTGCCCTAATCCTTTCGTACGCCGGCAGGGCGCGTAAGCGTTAGCGGCTTTCTCCCAGCGCCGCGGTGGCAGCCTGAAGGTGGAAGGCTGCGCCGTCGGCCACTGCCCATGCGAATTCGAGGCGATCCAGCAGCGCCAGCCGCGCCGGGTGCGTCTGCGTGGGCCGGTCCGGTCGCCTTCTCGCGCATTCAAAAAAGTAACGCTTTCCACGGCCCTCGGTTGCAAGGTTGGCCACAGGCCCGGCTGCCGCGATCCGCGCTTCCACACGCCCCAGCGCTTGCAGGATCTCCGGGGGCGGCGGTTCGGTGCCCGCGGCGTTCGCCACAAGCCACGCCTCCGTTTCCGAGAGGCCCGGCAGGATCTCCCGCAGAAGCCCGTCAAACTGGCCGTGCAGCCGCGTGACCGGTTCGCGCCAGTCCGCCTCCGGCCCGCTCCTTGCGTGCCGGGTCAGGATGCCCTCAAAGTCGTGCGCCACACCCTGCCGGACCCATTCCAGCGCCGCGCCGTGCTCTGCATATGGCACCCCCGCAATGCGCGCTCCCGTCCGCGCTGTATTTAAAAACTGAATACGACCGGAACACCCGGCCACAAGCGCCTCCATCGCCCGCAGGTAGCCCACCAGCCGCGGCTCCGTCGGCACCTTTTCGGTCGTGTTCCCCGGCACAGGGACGTGCCGTTCACTCGGCACGAAATTCGCGTTCTGGTCCTCGTAATGCGTGTCCGAGGCATGCGAGCGCCCGTCTGCCGCCAGCGCGAAATCCTGGCCCACATAGCACACCCGCGTGCACCCCGCCAAAAGCCCGATGTTCACCGCCGTCACCGTGACCGTGCCCTCGCCAATCAACGCCGGAACGGGCGTCCCCGGTGGCCGCAGCAGTGACAGGAGCGGCGCGACACCGGGCACCGCGAACGTGCGCCCCGGGAAAAGGGTGGGGACTTCCGGATACACCGGGAACGCCGCGGCCAGGAACACCCCGCTCGTGTCGCACCCCCGGTACCCGAGCGCCGTGGTTTCCTTCGGGTCCACCGCTACGGTCAGGTGCGGACGGATGCCCGCGCGCAGCAGTTTCCGGTAGGCCGTGTTTGCCGCCACCAGCAAGGCGTGCGGGCGCGCAGCCTTCAGGAAATCCAAAGCTTCATCCAGCGACGGGCCCGCCCCGATCAGCACCAGCGTCGCTCCCCCAAACGCCCCGCCCAGCGCCGTCACCTCCGGTGCCGCAAAAAGTGTCGCCAGATTCCGGTACGTGTTTGCCTGCACGTCCGCCGTCCGCCGCACGTCCGTGTTGATCTGCGTCCAGCGCTGCGTCGCGAGTTCCAGAGCCTGACGGCTGGCGCGCTCGAACACACCTTCCTGTCGCTGGCCGAGCGGCGCATACGGCGCGGCCTGCGCACGGTCCACCCACGACAGCTCCAGGTTCATCCGCGAGAGCGTCGCCGCGCACGTTGCAGGCGTGGCCAGGAACAGCCTCGCGTGCCGCAGGAGCTCCGGGACCGCCACGGACGCCAGCACGCGGCGCAACAGCACCGGGTCGGGCTCGACCACAAGGACACACGTGGTGCGGGGCGCGCGGTCCAGCAGCGCCTGCACGTGCAGCCCTGTTCCAAAGCCGGGCGTGACCACAAGCGTGCGGTCGAGCTCACCGAGCCGGCTCGCCCAGAACGCCGCCAGCGCCCGTGGTGCCCGCGTGCCGTACGGAAAAAACGAATACGCGCCGGTCTTCACCGCCACCGCCCCTCCTGGCTGCGTGCCAGCCCACCCAAAGGCGGCCCCGGACGCCTCCGCCGGCAGGCTCTCCAGCTGGCGCAAAAGCTCTGGAAACCGTTCCGCAAGAGCCGCCCGGTTTTCCGGAAGCACCGGCGCCATGCCCGCGTTCACGGGCGCCTGTTTCGCGGCAGCCGGCAGCCGCGCCGGAAGGCCCGCGGGCGCGCCGGCAAGCGCCCGGAATCCCGGTGCCAACACCAGCGCGAAATGCTCCGCCAGCGCCGCAGGGTCGGGCGCGGAAAGCAGGCTGGAAAGTGCCGCCACTTCGGGGTCCAGGGCCGCGAGCGCCGCTTCCAGACCGGCGGACCCGACCCCCGCGTCGTGCGCCCCACACGCCGCCTCAAGCGCACCTTGCACATGCTGGAGGACGCGCGGCATCCGCGCCAATACATTTCCCGCAGGCTGTGTCAGCAGCTCCCGCGCAAACCCTTCCAGCGAGGTCGCGGCCTGAAGGGCGGTCTCGCCCGGGGCGTCAGGCTGCGGCGGCGGGGGCATGGGTCCTCTAAAAGGCGGGGAAGGCGCCGGGGCGTGCGGCGCTGTAGGTTTTCAAAAGGGGCGGCGCCTGCTGTCAGCAGGCACGGTGCGCAACCGCGCGCCTAGCCTTGGAACGGCGCGCTGCCGGAACTGCGCAGGCCGCTTGCCAAGCTCTCGTTGATCTGGATGAGGATGTTGAGCTTCTGCGGCGAGGGATCTGTCAGGATCTCGATGCTCGATTTGCGGATGAACACGCTGAGGCTCAGCAGGTTTTGCCGAATCTCCTTGGGAAGCGGGCTGTTCGGGTTCTGCCAGTCCGCCTGAAAAATGTTCCACACCCGGTTGTTGAACTGGATCGCCTCGTCGAGCTCCCGCGAAAACGTCTCGCCCTTCCAGTTTTGCTGGACGCGCCGGAAGTTGATCGCCGCTTTTTCGAGAACAGCCGCCTCGATTTCCCTCCCGGGGACGGTTTCCTTCCGGCTCTTCTCGTAAGCCTTATAGGGATCTCTTCGCATGCTCGATGAGTTGCTTCTCGTACGCGATGAGCTGCTTCGCCTTCTTCAGCGCGTGGTAGTAGTTCTCCACGAGGATGAGCTCGCTGATCTCGTCAATCAGCGGCAGGCACGACGGCGAGGCCTTTACGACCGGCTTGACGAGGTTCCAGTAATTCTGGTGGTGCTCCCGCAGGTTCGTCGGCGAGAGGTACATGAGCTGGACGACGAAATAGATCTTCTTGCAGGGCGAATCAGCCTGGGTCTCCGTGAGCAGGTCCTTCTGCCGGAGGATGGGCACTTGGTTCTCGATGTAGATCTCCGCCGTCGTCTCGCCGTTGGTGAGCAAAGCTTCGCCAATGACGACCTTTTCGTGGGGCTTGAGCTTGAGTCGGAGTGGCATATCGCGTGTTGCTGCGCGCGATGCAAAAAATTAGGCAGGCCGGCCCGCGCGTGAACCGGGTGCTGCGGCGGATTCTTCGCCCTTGGGTGCCCAGGCGCTTTGCGCCCGCCGCGGTAGCTTGGGAGGCCCCGCGTGGGCGCTATGGTCTTGCGCTTGCGGAAATATGGCAAGTCTTTTGTTGACAGCGAAAACCAACGTTGTTCGCAACCGCGCCGGGTGGCTGGGAAGGCGTCCGCGGGGGCGCGCCGGGGGCCTGAGTTGGCGCTGGCAGGGCGCCCGCCCGGCAGAGGGGAGGGGGGCGGGTCAGGCGCCGAGGGGCAGCTCGACGTAGAAGGCGGCGCCGTGGCCGGGGCCGGCGCTTTCGGCCCAGATGCGGCCGCCGTGGAGGTCCACCATCTTCTTTACGATGGACAGGCCGACGCCGGAGGAGGTCTCGGTTCCCGTGGGTTTCGCGGAACGTTTGGCGTAGCGCTCAAAGAGGTGCGTGAGGTCGTCGTGGGAGAGGCCCTGGCCTTCGTCGCGTACGCAGAAGCGGGCACAGGGGGTGTTGGCCTGCGGGAGGGGGGCAGTCTCGAGGGCGACGTAAACGTGGCGCTGGGGTGGGGAAAACTTGATGGCGTTGTTGATGAGGTTGTCGAAGACTTCGCGCAGGAGGAACTCGTCCACGCGGGCGTTGAGGGGCTGGAGCTTCTCGATTTTCAGGTCGATGTGCTTGCTCTCCGCGTAGTGGCGCATGTTTTCGACGATCGTGCGCACCATCTCGCTGAGGTCGCACCAGTCTTTCTCAATCATCACCTGGTCGGAAAGCACGTGCTCGCGGTGGAGGGTCTCGTTGACGGCATCGGCGGCTTCGCGGGAGGTCTTGTTGATGAGGGTGAAAATTTTGTGGAGCTCGGCGGGGTCGTGGTGGTGGCTGAAGCGTTCGTCGAGGAGGACTTCGGAGAGCTCGGCGATGCCGCCGACTTTGTTCTTGATGTCGTGGACGATCACGCCGAGGAGCTCCGCTTTCTGTTCGGCGAGGTTCTTGTAGCGCTGGATGACTTGTTCGAGGAGGTGCTGCGCTTTGACGAGCTTGTTCTGGTTCGCATCGCCCATGCGGACGATTTTCGCGGCGGAGCGCAGGAGCCTGCGGTAGGCGTCCGCGAGTTCGCGGTAATCCTCGGGGGTGGGCTGGCCGGATTGCGCGAGGGCCGCCGCGCGGTCCGCTATGGCGGATTCGCCTTGGAAAACTTCGGGGAGGTCGCGGCGTTCGGCAGTCATGGCGGATGGGGGCGCGCGGGGAGCCGGGGGGGCTAATCGTACGCGCGGAAGGAGAAATCGAGTTTCACGTCTTCGGCAAACTCCCGGCCACTCTCGAGGATGTCTTCGTCGTCGGCGCGGTAATGCCAGATGACAACGACTTTGCCGCCGAGGCGCACGCGCTTTTCGAGGAGTTCGAGGAGGTCGAGCAGGCGTTTTGAGGAGCTGGTATTAAAATAGTTCAGCTTGAAGTTTACCTCAAGCGCGCGGTTTTCGGTGAAGAAGCGTTCGAGGGCGGCGAAGAGGGGCTCAAAAAACGCGTTGGCGTTTTCGGGATAGCATTCGCCTTCGAGCCAGAGCTTGCCGTCTTTGGCGTGCAGTTCGATCCGCGGGGTGGTGCGGGTGGGGTTGAGGAGGAAGTCGCTCATGGGCTGGGGGGCGTGGGGGAGGGGGCGGCAGGAGCGGCGAGAGCAACTGCCGCGGAGACGGCGACGAAGGGGCGGCCGTCTGCGCAGATCCAGCGGCAGCACTCCAACGGTTTATCGGATCGTCTCGCGATTTCGTAAAGACCGAGGCCGGCGCCGGCGGGTTGCTGGCTGGGGGCACGGCGGGTTTTGCGGCGCTCGCGGAAGGCGGTGTTAAGGGCGGGGCGGTGCATGCCGGAGATGAGGGCTATGGTGTCGGCGAGGGTCTGGGCGGTATCGACGGCTGCCGGGTTGGCCGCGGTGAGGTGGAGCGTGTTTTCGCACTCGCGCACGAGGAGGAGGCCGATGCCGACATCAGGGGTGTCCGCGGCGGTTGGGGGGAGGGGGAAGCGGTCAGCCGAGTAGCGCTGGATGTTTTGGGCGAGTTCGACAAACACGGCAAAGGCGCGGCGCGCCTGGGGGCGGTGGAGGGGCTGGCGGCGGAGCACGGCCGCGAGCTCCGCGAGGATGTCGCGGGTGACGGGGCCTTTGTACACGAGGTGCAGGCGCTCATGCCGGAGCTGTGTGTAGTTTTCGTAGAGCTCGCCTAGGGTGGGGTGAGGCATCGCGGGGGGGGCAGCTTCGAAGGCTGGGTAATGTGGAGGTTTTTGCGGGCTGTGGCGAGCCTGCGCTTGACTCTGGGCCACTTGGCCAGGGGCGCGGTGGCACGTACCCTTTTATATCGCAAATTTCCGTGGAAGTCGAAGCCCGTGATCCCACTGTTCAAACCGGGCCAACGGAGCCTGCCACCCGCGGCTGTGGGAACGGGGGAGTTTTCGGGCCTGACAGACGGGTCTTTGCTTCCTGCGGGTGTGGCGCTGTGGTGCGCCGCTAGTGCGGTTCTACTTCAGGTTGTCGCACAGAAGGAAAAGTGCGTCGTGTCTTGTAATTGGATTGTGCCTTGTCGTGGGGACGTTCCCTGGAGGCTGGGCGAAAGAAAGGCAGCCTGCGGGGCTCGGCTTGGGCTGGAACACAGGGGCGTTGGGGGGGGGAGCAGATCTTGCTCCCGTGTGCTGGCAGCGTCGCGGTGCAGCGGCGAGTGCGTGCGCCCGAGTCTCGGGTCGGTTGGGGCGAATGTTTGCCGCAAGCCTGGCGGCAACGGGTTGCGCAGGGGCTTTAGGCTTCGTCGAACTTGCGTTCGAAGAGGGCCTGAAGCTCGTCGAGGAGCTTGGTGCTGCTGGCGCCGGTGGCGATGAAGCGCAGCTTCGAGCCCTGGCCAGCGGCGAGCATCATGAGGCCCATGATGCTTTTGCCGTTCACCTGCTCGTCATCTTTTTCCACCATCACGTCCACGTCGCTGTATTTGTTGGATATGCGGACGATCATGGCTGCCGGGCGCGCATGGATGCCCATCTTGTTCTGAACGGTCAGAACACGGGTCTGCTGGTCGCCTTGGGCGGCTTGTGGGTTGGAGGCGGATGGCATCACGGGTGTCGCACCGGAGATTCGGCGGCAATGCCGCAGGTTCTCAGGCGCGTATCAATAATCGGAAACTAAAGGTGGGGCTGAATTTACGGTCAAGATTTTTCCCCACCACGCGCGGCGTGGGCCGATTCTGTTAGGCTGCACGGGCTTGACGTGCCGCTACGCTGGAACGCGGGTATTGTGCGCACAGCGTGGGCCGATTCTGCTGGGCTGCACGGGCTTGACCTGCCGCTACGCTGGA
>CAZQIE010000012.1:0-53732 GCA_964593675.1 uncultured Opitutales bacterium | reverse complement strand
ATCGAACCGCCGACACAAGGATTTTCAGTCCTCTGCTCTACCGACTGAGCTACCACGCCTTTCGGAAAGCCCGGAATAAGGTCAGATTTCCCCGGTTCCGTCAAAGCCTTTTTTAGATATTTTTGCGGCTCAGCCGAACGGGCGGGGGCGCCCGTGGGCGACTGGGGCGGCGACGCACTGCGCGGACCGTCTAATGCTGGGCTGCACGGGCTGATCTGCCGTTGCGCTGGGACGTGCTTTCCACGCTTCCGCGCAGGAGGGGGGGGCGGCGCGTGCTGTCTGGAAACGGGAAAAAAGAGGGGTATTCTCTACTTGACTCCGTCAGGCCCATCCGCATTTTTTTCTGACTTTCCGGCATCGGCCGGATGTTTGGGCCAGAGTAGCTCAGGGGTAGAGCAGAGGACTCATAAGCCTTTGGTCGGCAGTTCAAATCTGCCCTCTGGCACCATTTTTTACCGCGCTTGCGTAGGCGCGGCAGGACGGGGTCCTGAATTGAGGCGTGTCTTTCACGTGCAGCGGGGCTAGTCATGGCGTTATGGAGTGTCGTCCGGGATGCGGGGCGTGTTGTATTGCGCCGTCCATTTCTACGCCGATCCCGGGAATGCCGTCCGGGAAGCCGGCGGGGATGCCTTGCGTGCAGTTGTTACCTGACTTCCGGTGCGCCCTGTTTGGGAAGCCGGAGCGCCCGGCTGTATGTGGGAGCCTTCGTCCAAAGGCGGATCTGTGCGGGGGAAGTCGGGAGGAGGCGCTGGCGCGGATCTCGCATCTGGAGCGGGAAACGTCGCCCGGGGTTTAATTTTGGCGGTACGGAAATGGTTTTGCTAAACCTGTTCGACAACAGTTTGGGTGTGTGGGCAACGGGTTTCCGTAGAATGGGCGTCATACCGAAAGAAACGGGTCCGAATTGACGAAGAAGGCCGGTTCTTTCGAGAGAACCCCCAAGCCTCATGCACAACTATCCCACGCTTGCTGATCCTGCTGAACGCGATGCCCGTTTGAAGGCCTTTTGGGCTGGCGAGAGCCTCGGTCGCCCCGCGCTTTCCATTACGGCGAAGAACCCGGCGTATGTGCCGGAGGAGGGGGCGAAGGCGGCGCTGTCACCGAAGGAGTCGGACTGGAGTCCGGAGGCGCATGGGCGTTACGCGAAGGTTGTTGTCGAGTCGCGTCTGTATTACGCGGAGGCCGTGCCGCACGCGGACACGTTTTTCGGGTCGAACGTTGCGATCCTGCCGGTGCTGATGGGCGCGGACTACGATTACGGGAGCGGGACGGCGTGGGTGCATCCGGTGGAGGACATCTTGGAACGGGAGCCTCCGAAATTCGATCCGCAGCACCCGCTGATCCGCACGCTGGACGCCTGCATGGAGGCTGAGGCGAAGGCAATCGGGCGTCGTGGTTTTGTGAATACGCCGGTGGCCGGGCTGGACTCATTGACGGCGTTGTCGCTGCTGCGGGGGGCGGAAAACCTGTGCATGGACCTGCTGGAGGAGCCGGAACGTGTGGAATACTGGGCGCAGGCGCTGACGGACCTGTCGATTGCGGTCCAGCGGCATTTTCAGGCCAAAGCGGTGTCCCTCGGGTATGGTGAGAACTCCTGCTGGTATGAGGTGACGGCGCCGGGCCTGTTCCAGGCGGTGCAATGCGACATGGGGCCGATGCTTTCGCCGGAGATGTTTGAGCGGTTTGCGATGCCGGAGCTCCGCAAGCTGACGGAGGCGGTGGACTACTCGCTCTACCATCTGGACGGCACCTGCCAGACCCGTTTCTTCGATCTTCTGGAAACGTTGCCGCGTCTGAACGGCATCCAATGGAACCCTGAGCCGCCGGCGCAGCAGCCCCGGGCGTGGTTCGAGACGTTCAGGGATATACGGCGGCGCGGCTGGCTGCTGCTGTTCAACCAGTGGGAGTGCCGCACGGTTGAGGACGCCATTGCGATCACGGAGGCCGTGGGGCCGGACGGGTTGTTCCTGTCGTTGCCGACGTTTGAGACGCCGGCTGAGGCCGAAGCCGCTGTCGCGGCGATTGAGCGAGCGTGCCGCAAGCTGCGCCCGGTCGTGGCCACCTGAGAGGCCGAAAACCGAAGGGGGAGGCCTGTTCGGAAGGCCGATCCGTGCGCCGCCGTGCCTGGGCTTGCGCGTCCCGCTTGACGGGCCGCGGTGGCAGGCGGTAGACCGAGGGGATACCGAGTCGGGTGCTGGAGGCGTGGGTGCAGCTCCGTCATTTGCCCTCGGTTTGTCACGATGGGCCGCGTCACATTCGAGCAGATCGCGAAGGCAAAGGTGAGCAAATCCACGGTTTGCCTCGCTCTGCGTGACAGCCCACGTATTTCGAAGGACACGCGGGCGCGGATAAGGGGCCTCGCGGAAAAGCTGGGGTACCGCCCGGACCCGATGCTCGCGGCGTACCAGGCGCATGTGCGCGCGTACAAGAAGCCGCGATATCAGGCCACGATCGCGTGGATCAATGATCGCGGGCCGCGGGGGCTTTGGCGGTCAGAGCCTTTTTCGATGCGGTTTTTGAACGCAGCGCGGGCGCGCGCGGAGGAGCTCGGATTCAAGCTCGAGGAAATCGAGGTTCCGGATTTTCTGGGGGTGGGCGCGAATGAGTTCCGGGCGCTCCAGAGGGCTCTGGTGGCGCGGGGCGTGCACGGGGTTGTCCTGCCATACCCGGTTATGCTCAAAATGCTGTCCGTCGAATGGACGGACTTCGCGGTCGTGGTGCTCGGCGACCTTTCGGAGGCGTTCCAGCGGGGGCTTTCAGATGCCGCGGTAACGATTCCTTTTCACCAGGTGTGCGCGGACGCTTACGAGAATATGCGTCTGGCTTTGAAGGCTGTCGTGGCTGCGGGGTATACGCGCATCGGGTTCGTGACGAAAGACTGGCACAATACGTTGAATGATTTCCGGCATGTGGCCGGGTATGTGGTGACGAGGGAGGCTGGACCGAAGGTGCGGACGTTTCCGGTGCTCACGGAACCGTCGAGGGAGGAATTCAGGGCGTGGTTTGCCCGGCACCGTCCGGACGCGGTCTTGACAACGACGAACGAGGTGAGCCCGTGGCTGGCGGAAATGAAGGTAAGCGTGCCCGGGCAGGTTGGTGTGGCTCACGTGTTTATTGGGCCGGAGGAGGTTGGATGGAGTGGCGTGGAGGAACATCCGGACCGCATCGGCGTGGCAGCCGTGGAACTGCTCGCGGACGCGCTGGCGCGGAATGAACGGGGGGCGCCGCCGTTCTGCAAGAAACTCTGCGTGCAAGGGACATGGCGTTGGGGAGCGACGACAGTTTGCCCGGCGGAAGGGTGATCGGGGTGTCCGCGCAACGCGTTGCACGTTCGTCTTCTTTCGTTCACGGGGCAAAGTGTCTAGGCTTTACGTCCATAGCAGGAACATCATGAACGACGCATTCGACGTGGTTGTTGCGGGGGCTGGACCGGCGGGCATCGGGGCTGCGATTGCAGCCGGGCGCATGGGGGCGAAGACGTGCCTCCTTGAGCGTCATGACGTGCTCGGGGGGATGGGCACGGCGGGGCTGGTGAACAATTTCTGTCCCGCCCACCTGGATGGGCGCCGGATGATCATCGGGGGCGTGTTTGCGGAGCTCCGGGGGCGTCTCATTGAGCGCAAGGCCATGTACCCGTCGCGGAATTTTGGATACGCGGTCGAGCCGTTTGACCCCGAGGTCATGAACGAGGAGGCGGCGGCTTTGTGCAAGGCGGCGGGCGTGACGGTGCTTACCGGATTCAAGGTTTCCGGGGCTGTGCTGCGCGGGAGCCGGGTGGAGCTTAAGGCGGCGGACGGCAGGCGCGTAAGCGGCGCGGTTTTGGTGGACGCCTCGGGAAATTACGATGCCGCGGCTGCGCTGGGGACGCCATTCTCTCTGGGACGCGAGACGGTGGGGGCGGTGATGCCCCTGACCTATTGCTACATGATCGGCCCCGTGGATCTTGAGGCGGTGCGTCGCGCAAGGCCGCATTACTTGCAGCGCGACGAACTGACGGGCGAGGAATACATGACCATGGGGGCGTGGCAGGAGGAGCTTAAGGCGGACGTCCTTGCGGCAAAGGCGCGTGGTGAGGTGAGCATCCCGAGGAACAATATCGCGCTGGCGCTGGGGGTGCCGCGCAAACCGGGATATGTGACAGTGAACTTTGGGCGCGTGGCTGTGAAGGACCCGACCGACGCGGCACAGATGGAGGCCGCCGAGGCCGAGGGGCGGCGTCAGGTGAGTGAGGGCGTGGCGTTTTTCAAGAAATACGTGCCGGGTTTTGAGCGGGCGGAGCTTGTTGCGTTGGCGCGTCAGATCGGGGTACGCGAGTCGCGGCAGCTCCATGGGCGCTATACGTTGAGGGGAGAGGACGTGCTGGGCTGCAAGCAGTTTGAGGATGTCATCTGCCAGTGCTGCTATGCCGTGGATGTGCACGAGCCGCACAAGGAAACGACGCGTCTTGTAGAGCTTCCGCGGGGGCAGCATTTCGACATCCCGTGGCGCTGCCTTGTGCCGGAATCCGGGCCGGAAAACGTGCTTGTAGCGGGACGCGGCATTTCCGCGACGCAGGAGGCAATGAGCTCGTTCCGCGTGGCGCCCTCCGTCATGGGAATCGGGGAGGCCGCGGGGGTGGGGGCCGCGCTGGCAGCAAGGACAGGCCGAGCGGTTGGCGCCGTCCCGGTGGCGCAAATACAGGCGCGGCTGCGCGAGACGGGTGGAATCCTGGAGTAGGCGGGTTCCGGGCTGGCCGCTTTTCCCGGGGTGTGATTTACGGGGCCAAACATGGACAATCGGGAGGCCATCTAAACTCAAGGCTTGAACCTTTGACGCTGGGGCGCTGTCTTTTCGGGCTAAATCCCCGTGAGTGTTCAGTACGACGAAAGCAGCATCAAGAGCCTCGAATGGGACGAGCACATCCGGCTTCGGCCCGGCATGTACATCGGCAAGCTGGGAGACGGCAGCGCCCCGGACGACGGCATTTACATCCTCCTGAAGGAAGTCATCGACAACTGCATCGATGAGTTCTCGATGGGCTTCGGCAAGCGCGTGGACGTGACGCTGGCCGGCAAGACCGTTGCGGTGCGCGACTTCGGTCGCGGCATTCCGCTCGGGAAGCTCGAGGAATGCGTGTCGCGCATCAACACGGGCGCGAAGTACGACTCGAGCGTGTTCAAGAAATCCGTGGGTCTGAACGGTGTGGGCACGAAAGCGGTGAACGCGCTTTCGACAGGCTTCCGGGTGTGCGCGGTGCGCGAGGGACAGAAACGCGAACTGGTCTTTGAGCGCGGGAAGCTCGTGCGCGGCGACAAGAAGCCCGTGAAGAGCGGGGATGAGCCGGGGACGTTCGTCGAGTTCACGCCGGATGCCCGCGTTTTCGGCGAGTATGAGTTTCGCGACGAGTTCATCAAGGAACGGCTGCAGGACTACGCGTTTTTGAACCCGGGCCTGGTGCTGACGTTCAATGGAGAGCGTTTCCAGTCCAAGAATGGGCTGTTGGACTTGCTTACGGACCGGTTGGGGACGGAGCCTCTGTACCCGGTCGTCCACCTGAAGGGGCATGATATTGAAATCGCGTTTACGCACGTGGAGACGTACGGCGAGGTCTGCTACTCGTACGTCAACGGTGCCTATACGACGCAGGGCGGCACGCACCTGAGCTCTTTCCGCGAGGCGCTGTCGAAGACGGTAAGGGAGTTCTACAAAAAGGAATTCCAGTCCTCAGACATCATGACGGGCATCGTGGCGGCGATCAGCCTGAAGGTTGAGGAGCCGGTGTTCGAGAGCCAGACGAAGACGAAACTGGGCTCCGTGGACATGGGCCCGAACGGACCGAGCATCCGGACTTTCGTCGGGAATTTCATCAAGGAAGAGCTGGATAACTTCCTGCACAAGAACGCGGAGATCAGCCAGAAGCTGCTGGAGAAGGTGCAGCAGACGGAGCGTGAGCGCAAAGACCTGGCGGGGATCCAGAAGCTCGCGAGGGAGCGGGCGCGGAGCGCAAAGCTGCATAACAAACGGTTGCGCGACTGCAAGGTTCACCTGGACACGAAGGACAAGCGGCGCGAGGACAGCACAATCTTCATCACCGAGGGTGAATCGGCGTCGGGGAGCCTTACGCAGTCCCGGGATCCGGACACGCAGGCTGTGTTTGCGTTGAAGGGCAAGCCGCAGAACTGCTTCGGGATGACGAAGAAGATCTGCTACGAGAATGAGGAACTGAACCTCCTGCAGGCGGCCCTGAACATCGAGGATGGCATTGAGAACCTGCGGTACAACCGGGTGGTCCTGACAACGGACGCGGACCATGACGGCGCGCACATCCGGTTGCTCCTGCTGACGTATTTCCTGCAGTTCTACCCGGACCTGGTTTCCGCGGGACACCTGTATGTGCTCCAGACGCCGCTTTTCCGCGTGCGCAACAAAAAGGAAACGATCTACTCGTATTCCGAGGAAGAGAAGCAGCGGGCAATCCAGAAGCTGGGAGGGAATCCCGAGGTGACGCGCTTCAAAGGTCTGGGCGAGATCAGCCCGAAGGAAATGGAGGGGTTCATCGGGTCAAAGATCCGCCTTGAGCCCGTGCTCCTGCCCAAGCATCGCTCGATCCCTGAGATGCTGAGCTTCTACATGGGGAAGAACACGCCCGAGCGTCAGGAATTCATTCTCAAGAACCTCGCGCAAGAGCTGGACCTGGTTGAGGCATAACGCGCCGGAGCCCGAAACACGATGACTGGACCGATTTCCCACGACGTCAGGCACGTTGACGAAAATTTCTCCGAGTGGTTCCGGGGCTATGCGAGCTACGTCTGTCTGGACCGCGCGGTTCCGCACCTGGACGACGGATTGAAGCCGGTGCAGCGCCGCATCCTGCACAGCCTGGAGGAGATGGATGACGGGCGCTTCAACAAGGCGGCGAACGTGGTGGGGCACACGATGCGGTACCACCCGCACGGAGACGCGAGCATTGGCGACGCGCTGGTGAACCTCGGGCAGAAGGAATATCTGGTTGAGACGCAGGGCAACTGGGGCAACCCGGTTACGGGGGACCCCGCCGCGGCGACGCGTTACATCGAGTGCCGCCTGACGAAGTTTGCGAAGGATATCCTTTTCAGCCCGAAGCTGACGGTGTGGGCGGCGTCTTATGACGGCCGCTGCAAGGAGCCTGTCACGTTGCCGGCGAAGTTTCCACTGGTGCTGCTCCAGGGCGTGGAAGGGATCGCGGTGGGCGTGGCGACGCGCATTCTGCCGCATAATTTCCAGGAGCTTTGTGACGCTTCGATTGAGGCGCTCCGCGGGCACCCGGTAAACCTGGTGCCTGACTTTGCGAGTGGAGGCATCGCGGACTTCACGGACTACCAGGGGGGCCAGCGTGGCGGCCGTATCCGCGTGCGGGCGAAGATTGAGGTGACGAAGAAGCACCTGCTGACGATCCGCGAGATTCCGTACGGCACGACGACGACGGCGTTGATCGAGTCCATCCTCGACGCGAACGAGAAGGGGACGATCAAGATTTCGAAGGTCATCGACAACACCGCCGCGACGGTGGAAATCCAGGTGCTTTTGCCAGCGGACGCCGACCCGGACACGGCCATTCAGGCGCTTTACCGGTTTACGGATTGCGAGATGAGCCTGGCGCCAGCGGCCGCGGTGGTCCACGAGAAGCAGATCAAGTTCCTTTCCGTAAACGACATTCTGGTGATGTCCGCTGCGCGGACGAAGGATCTGCTGCGGCAGGAGCTTGAGGTCCGTCTTGCTGAGCTGAAGGAAAAGCACCTGTTCTCGTCGCTCGAAAAGATCTTCATCGAGAACCGGATTTACCGGCGTATTGAAAATGTGGAGACGTGGGAGGAAGTCATCCGCACGGTCGATAAGGGGCTGGCACCGTTCAAGGACCAGTTCTACCGGACGATCGTGGAGGACGATATCCTGAAGCTGCTCGAACTTAAGATTAAGCGCATCTCCCGCTATGACTCGCTGAAGGCTGACGAGGCTTTGCGGCAGACGGAAAAGGACATTGAGGAGACGCAGGACAACCTGGCGAACCTCACGCGCTACGCCATCCGCTGGTTCAAGGAGCTGAAGAAAAACTATGGTGCCGGCCGCGAGCGCAGGACGGTGGTCGAGGCCGAGGGCTTCGGGCGCGTGAAAGCCGCAGCTGTGGCGACGGCAAATGAGACGCTCTACGTGGACCGGCAGGATGGGTTCGCGGGCTACGGGCTGCGCAAGAACGATCCGGTGGAGAAGTGCTCGCGCCTGGACGACATCATCGTGATCTTGCCGGATGGCACGCTGAAGGTGAGCCGGATTGCGGAAAAGGCCTTCATCGGAAAGAACCCGCTGCATATCGCGGTGTTCAGGAAAGAGGACAACCCGGCTTTCACGATCGTCTACCGCGACGGTCGCGACGGGAAGGTTCTGGCGAAGCGGTTCAGCATCTCGGGCGTCACGCGCGACAAGGAGTACAACTTGACGCGGGGAGAGGCGGGGTCGCGCATCCTGTGGCTTGAGCCGTACGTGGAGGGCAAGGCGTCGGAGCGCATCTTCCTGCACCTGGACCCCGAGTGCTCAGCGCGGAAGAAGATTCTGGAGTGCGAGCTGGCGGAAATGGACGTGAAGGGGCGCGATTCGGTTGGGCTTACGCTGACAAAGTACAAGGTGCAGCGTGTGAGCACGCGGCTGAGTGCCAGCACGGACGATTCCGCGGTAGACCGCGTGGCAAAGCAGGAAAGCCTGAATATCTGACGCTGGTTGGCGTGAGGAAGCCTTCAGCTCCGGTGGGTGGCCGGTTTCTCGGCAAGCGCAAATGCTGGGAAGGCGTTGGCGGCTTCGAGGGCGGCCATGACGCGGCGTTCCGCTGCCCGCATGGCGCGGCGGTCCGCGGGCTCATGGTCGTCATAGCCGGCGAGGTGGAGCCAGCCGTGGACGAGGTAGAGGGTGAGCTCGCGTGCGAAAGCGTGCCCGCGTTTTTCTGCCTCGAACTGGGCGTGGTCGGCTGAGACGCAGATTTCACCGGCGAAGCCGGCTTCGGGGTCTCCGGGAAAGGTGATGACGTCCGTGGGCGTGGGGTCTTCGAGGAATTGCGCGTGAACTTCGGTGATCTGCGGGTCGTCAAGGAAGGCAAGGGAGAGCTCGCCTTCGGGTATGGGAAAGGTGGGGAGGCTGTCCAGGACGTCAATCAGGCGGCGAACCTGCTTGCGGTCAACTTTGAGGCGCCGGTACCGGTTGGCGACCTGGACGGGGCGCGGCGGTTTTGCCGGTCCTGCACCGGTCTTGCCGCTTTCTGATGCGGGTCGGCGGGCTGTTTTGGCTGGGGCTGATTTAGACGGCCTGCTGGTCATCGTCTGCCGTAGTGATGCGTTCGGGGCCGGCGGGGCTCGCCGCGGGTGACGAGGCCTCTGGTGGCGCGGGCTGCTGGGGCGTGGGCGCGTTGGTCTGAGCCGCTGGCGTCGCTTCTTTGGCGTCCTTTGAGGGATACTCAATGCGAGAGTGCAGCATGTTCAGGAGTGTGAACGCAAAGGACTGCTTTATCTGCTTCACTTCCTGAACCGTGATGGGGCACTCGTCGAGCTGGTGGTCCTCAATCCTGTCGTTGAAGATGCGTTCGATGAGTTCCTCGACCGACTGGGGCGTCACTTTCTTGAGCGAGCGCGAGGCGGCTTCAACGGAGTCGGCGAAAAAGATGACGGCGGATTCCTTGAAGCGTGGGCGGGGGCCGTCATAGCGGTAAATGGACTCGGCGACGGGTTCCTCGGAGATCGAAGGCGGGAGCGGGATGGGGCTGGGGGTGTTGCCGGGCTTGAACGGGGGGCGCGTGATCTGGGCCTGCCGCTGGAGCGCCTTCTGGTAGAAATACTGGATGAGCGTGGTGCCGTGGTGCTGCTGGATGACGTCAATGACCATGCGCGGCAGCCTGTATTGCTTGGCCATTTCCACGCCTTCTTTCACGTGGGACTTGATGACGAGTGCGCTCATCGAGGGGTTTTTCTCGATGTGCGGGTTGATGCCGTCGCGCTGGTTTTCGGTGAAGTATTCCGGCTTGGCCATTTTGCCAATATCATGGAACAGGGCGCAGGCGCGGCAGGCGAGGGGGTTGGCGCCGATCTCGGCAGCTGCGCGTTCAGCGAGGTTTGCCACCATGAGGCTGTGGTGGTAGCTGCCGGGTGCGACCATCTGCATGCGGCGCAGGAGCGGGTGGTTGAAGTCCGTCAGCTCGAGCAACGTAATGTCGGTGGTCGTCTTGAAGAGGTTTTCAATGAGGGTGAGGGAGCCGATGGCGAGAATGCCCGTTATGCCGCCGGTGACGAGGGAGACGATGATTTCCTGGCCTACGAGGCCCAGGGGCACTTCGTTGAAGATGCCAATAAAGGCGGCACAAAGGGCAACAGCCATGCCTGCGGTGGCGCCGGCGCGGACGACTTTGGCGCGCTGGCGGACTTCCCGGCAGGCGTAAATGGCGCAAAGGGAGGAGACGAACGTGATGGTGAAGATGTCGAGTGAGCTGCCGACCATGAGGGCCGTGAGGAAGGCCATGAGGAGCGCGACGAGACCGGCCGGAGCGGCGCCGAGGGTGATGGCGACAATCATGGGGGCCAACGCGGTGGGGGCGGCGTAGGGCAGGAGGCTGAGGAGTGCCGCGTTGCCGCCGAACAGGTTGGTGTCGCCAAGCTGGAGCACGAGGCGCACGAGGCCGAGGTTTACGAGGAGGGCGACGGACGCGAGCCCGAGGGCGCGGTTTGAGCGGCGAAGGTCGGGGAGGGCGACGCGTATGTGGATTGCCGCGGCAAGAAGCACGGCGAGCATGTAGACGATGCGCTGGAGGAAGCTCTGTGTCAGCCCCCACCCGAGTTCTTCGCGCTTCTTCAGCTCCTGCCGGTACGCGGTGAGCATTTCCACCTGGTCCGCTGTTACCGCTGAGCCCGGCTCGACGAGCGTATCGCCCTCACGCACGTGCACACGGACAGGCGGGATGGCGTCCAGGGCTTCTTTGATTTTCTGCTCTGTTTTGGCCTGGTCGTATACGATGTTGGGTTTGAGGGCGGTCTTCAGGATGCGGAAGAGGGCGCGCGAGACGGCGGGATCTGCGTCGAGGGCGGCTACGTTGTAGCTGAGGTTCTTGAGGGCTTGGGCTTCGTCCTGGATGCGCAGGTCTCCGCGTTCGCCTTCGATCTGGACGCCGAGGAAGTAGGGTAGGTCGGCGTGGTCGGTCACGCCCGCCTGGAGGGGATTATAGATGCCTTCGCGAAAGCGCTCGCGGAGCATCATGAGACCTTCTTCAAAGAGCCGCGTGCGCTCTTCCGGCCAGACCTTGTTGAGGATGACGTTCACGTCTTCCGGGTTCAGGGGCAGGCCGGCGGCCCTGTATTCGCGCACAAACTTGTCGAGCGCGACGATACGGTCGTCCGGGCTCATGCCCTGGAGGCTGGCGTTGAGCGTGTTGAGGGCCTGGTCGAGGGACTGGAGCTTTCGGCGGAAGCTGTGGAAGGGTTCCATGTCCAGACGGTAAACGGGGGCCACCTGTTCGCGGCGCTGGTCGCGCAGGCGCTGTGTCTGGATCTTGCTCGTGTAGTCGAAGGGGAAGTCTGCGGTGATGCGGACGCGGGCGACCTGGTTTGCCATGATCTGGGGACCCGCGGCAGACTGGCCCACGAAGCAGATGAGGCCTACGAGAATGGCAAGGAGGAGAAAGATGCCGATAGAGAGGGCGCGGCTGGTCTCTGCGCCGGTCTCAGTCCCAGCCATGGTCGGGGCCTGCTGTTCCGCGCGGCGTTTCCGGCGGGCCTCTTCCATCTGTTCCTTCTTGCTCTTCTTTCTGACAAAAAATGCCATGCAGTATCGGGGCTGGCGCGAGGGGGGAGTTCCCGTGGGTGGGGGCGGGGCTCAGTCGTGAAGATCCCGCCTGGGTGTGTCGGCGTGGAAGTTCTCGTACGCGCGGATGATTGCTGAGACGAGAGGATGGCGGACAACGTCCGCGGCCTCAAAATAAAAGAGTTTTATGCCTTCGACCTCCCGGAGGATCTGAATGGCCTGTTTCAGGCCGGAGGTTTTTGCGCGCGGCAGGTCGATTTGGGTGATGTCGCCGGTCACGATCATGCGGGAGCGGTCGCCCAGGCGGGTGAGGAACATCATCATTTGCTCGGGCGTGGTGTTCTGGGCCTCGTCGAGGATGACATAGGCCTCGGACAGGGTGCGCCCGCGCATGTAGGCGAGGGGGGCGACCTCAATGACACCGCGTTCCATGAGGCGCGCGGCGTCTTCGCGCCCGAGCATGTCGTACATGGCGTCGTAAAGGGGGCGCAGGTAGGGCAGGATTTTTTCCGTAAGGTCTCCCGGGAGGAAGCCGAGGGCTTCTCCGGCTTCGACGGCGGGGCGGGTGAGGATGATGCGCTCGACCTGTTTCTCCATGAGGGCACTGAGCGCGGCGGCCATGGCGAGGTAGGTCTTGCCCGTGCCGGCGGGGCCTATGCCGAAAACAACGTCGAACTTGCGGATAAATTGCAGGTAACGCTTCTGGTTGATGGTCTTGGGGACGATGCTCTTGCGCTTGAGCTGCAGGACGACGGGATTGCGGAAGACTTCGCGCATCTGCGCCGCTTCGCCGCGGGAAACGGCGGCGAGCATGTTGTCATAGTCGCTCTGGGAAATGTTTAGGCCCTGAAGACGGCCTTCATTGAGCAGTTCGAACAGGTCCGTGGCGCGCTGCACGTCCTGCGGCTCGCCCGCGATTTCCAACCAGTCCTCGCGCGTGATGAGCTTCACGCCAAAGGCCTTCTCGGCTTTCGCCAGGTTTACCTCGCGGGAACAATAGAGCTGGCTTGTAACCCGCGGGTTAGGAAAGTGGAGCGTTTGGGTTGCCATCGCGTGTGGTGTGCGTTCAGGCGTCCAACTGGTCTACGGCCTTGCGGAGGCGTTCCCACAGATTGTCCAGGGCTTCCGGCAGCACGCGGGTATCGGACACCACGGGCATGAAGTTCGTGTCGCCATTCCAGCGTGGCACGACATGGCAGTGCAGGTGGGTGGGGATACCGGCGCCCGCCGCGGCCCCAAAGTTGAAGCCGACGTTGAAGGCGTGCGGCTGCAGGGCGGACTGGAGCAGAGCCTGAGCCTTTATGATGCAGTCCATCATTTCCGCGCGTTCTTCGGGGTTGAGCTCAGCCAAGGTGGGAACTTCGCGGTAGGGCAGCACGAGGAGGTGTCCCGCGTTATAGGGAAACCTGTTCATGACAATATAGACGGACTTTCCGCGGTACACAATCAGGCCGGCGCGGTCGTCCCCTTTGGGAAGCTCGGTGAAAGGGTTCTTGCCGCCGTTCGGAGGCTTCGGGGCCTCAATATACGCCATGCGCCAGTAGGAATGTAAGTACTGCATCAGTCGGCAGAGAGGGTGCTTTTTTGGGGACAGGGCCCCGCTAGGAGCCAGCTTCAGGCGGTGGGTAAGCCGTTTTTCACGGAGCCCGCGCCTTCCTTGCCCTTATACCCAAACCCGGAAGGAAGAAAAGCGCGAACCGCCGGGCAGGCGAGGGCGTGAGGGCTGGAGGGGGATCAGGATATCCGGTTGACCGCGACGTAAGGGGGGTGTCCTGAAAATGATAAATAATTCTCAATAGCAGAAGGCTTGATCTTGGGCCGTTGCTCCACATGCTTGACTTCGTAAGGCAGCCGCCCCACTGCCGCTTCCGTGAAATGAGTCCACTGCTTGATTCGGAGAGGACCCCGGCTCCGCGCGATTCGTCCCTGCGCGACGCTTTGCTTTACGCGCTTTTCGGCGGTTCGTGGATTGTGGGCTCGGACGGTTTCCTTGTGCTGTTCCCGAACTGGCTCCAGGCCGGAATGGTCAAGGGGCTCGTGTTCGTTGCGGTGACGGCCTGCCTGCTCTACATGCTGATGCGGCGCAACTACCGGCGGATCCGTGAAGCGCGGGATGCGTCGGCGAGCAGTGAGGAGACTTTCCGGCTCCTGTTTTCAGACAATCCGATGCCGATGCTGGTCTACGCGGTGAAGGATCAGCGGATTCTTGAGGTGAATGCGGCTGCGGTCTACCACTACGGGTACACGCGGGAGCAGTTTCTTTCGAAGACGATTTGGGATATCCGCCCCAAGGAAGATTGGGATGCTCTGCGCAGGCATTTGTCTGAACTGAACGGGCGAGCCTCGGCAGGGCGTGTCTGGCGGCACCTCAAGAGCGACGGCTCGGTGATCGATGTGGAGATCGACGCGCGGCCCACGATGTACCACGGCGTTGAGGCCCGCCTGGTCCTTGTGCGGGACGTTACTGAGACACGTCGTGCGGAACGCGCTGTCCGCGAGAGCGAGGAACGCTTCCGGGTGGCTCTGAAGCACTCGCCGGTGTCGGTCAGCCACCAGGACAGGGATCTGCGTTACTTGTGGATTTACAACCAGCGCCTGGGGCTGCGGCGCGAGCACATCGTCGGTAAGACCGATTTTGACCTTTTGCCGCCTCAGGAAGCGGAGCGCTCGGCCGCCATAAAACGCCGGGTAATGGAAACGGGGCGTGGTGAGCGCGCGGAAGTGTCCGTACAGGAAGGGGACAGGAGGCACTGGTTTGATTTGACGGTTGAGCCTTTCCGGGACTCCGAGGGAAAGGTGGTGGGGGTAACGGCTGCGGCTATGGACGTGACGGGGCGCAAGGAGGCGGAGCACGATTTGCGTGAAGCGAAGGATGTGGCTGAAGCGGCAAGCCGCGCGAAAGACGAGTTTCTGGCCGTGATGAGTCACGAGATTCGCACGCCCCTGAACAGCATCATCGGCTTCACGGATTTGCTGCATGACACGCCCCTTTCCGCGGAGCAGAAGGAATACGTGGAGCTTGTGAGGGAATCGGGCGTGCACCTGCTGAGCCTGATCGACAAGATTCTCGAATACACGCGGCTCGGGAGCGAAGTGCGGCTGGAGAGCTCGGCTTTTTCGCCGGTTGAATGCGTCGAAGCCGTAATGGGCATCTACTTGTCGGAGGCCCGTCGCAAGGGGATCAGTCTGGAATCGGAGTTGCAGGCCGGAATGCCGCCGGTGGTCATGGGGGACAAGCGCCGTTTGCTTCAGATCCTTTCGAGTCTCTTGGGCAATGCGCTGAAGTTCACGGATCGCGGGACTGTAAAGATTGTTGCCTCGGGTGTGCTCACGGCGCCCGAAGGAAGCACTTGGCGTTTGACGTTCGCGATTCAGGACACGGGGATCGGGATTCCTCCGGATGCGCTGGAGACGATCTTTGAGCCGTTCACGCAGGTTGATGGTTCCAGCACGCGCCGGTATGGCGGCGCCGGGCTGGGACTGACGATTAGCCGGAAGCTTGTAAGGGCAATGGGCGGGGAGCTGGAGGTATCGAGCGAGGAAGGTCGAGGCAGCACCTTCCGTTTCAGCATCCCCTTCCAGCAGGCTGATATTGAGGAGATGACGCCGCGCGACGGGACGGAGTTGGCGGAGGGCTCTTCGCTGCAAGTGTTGGTCGTGGAAGACGACCCCGGCAACCAGCGGGTCATAGGGTTGCTGTTGCAGAAGATGGGGCACCGGCCGACGCTGGTCAGCGACGGCAAAACGGCTTTGGAACGGCTGCAGCGGGAGGCCTATGACGTGATCCTTCTGGACCTCAATATGCCAGAGATGGACGGTCGGGAGGTCCTTAGGCGGGTCCGGGAGCTCGAAGAGGCGAACCCGGAGCGGTTGCGAACGGAGGTCTTGGTGCTTACCGCGATTGCGGACATCGGGCTCCGCGAACGTCTGCTTGCCGAGGGCGCGGACGATTACCTCACAAAGCCAATTGATCGCCCGGCCTTGGCCGAAGCGTTGGCACGGGTGGGAGACACGATACGGGAGCGCGAATAGGCCGGAGGAGGGACCCGGGGGGCGGCGCCCGCCCAAGGGGTACCCATCCGGGCGACTTTAATTTCCACGTTGCGGCCTGCGCCGACGCTGCGTCGTGCGTGGACGCCCCCGTTTCACAACAGCGCGGGCGAAAGGGGGTACAAAAAAGCCGCGCGGGATTCACCCCACGCGGCTTCAGGAAGACAGACGCCTCCGCTTGTTCTACTTGTGATGCTTCGCGACAGTCTGCGCCATGAGGGCGAACTGTTTTTTGAGGGCAGGGTAGAGGTCGCGGTAGCGGGCGTAATAGTCGTTATAGGCCTCAACGTCTGCACCGGGGTTCGCCTTGGGGGCAAACTGCAGGGTGCGCTCGCAGGCGGCTTCGACGCTCGGGAACAGGCCCGCGCCGACGCCAGCGAGGAGGGCTGCGCCGAAGGCGGCGC
Source organism: uncultured Opitutales bacterium (assembly GCA_964593675.1). Taxonomy (GTDB): domain Bacteria; phylum Verrucomicrobiota; class Verrucomicrobiia; order Opitutales; family CAZQIE01; genus CAZQIE01. Next base: position 37,491 of record CAZQIE010000012.1, on the reverse strand, counting down.
CTTCCGTGGCATTGACGGTGGCAATCTCGGTGTGGAAGTTGTCGGCGAGCATGTTCAGCCAGAGTGGGCTGCGGGCGCCGCCGCCGGAGGCGATGACGCGCTTCGGGTTGATGCCGAGGTTCCGCATGAGCTCCAGGCCGTCGCGAAGGCCGAAGGTTACGCCTTCGAGGACGGAGCGGGTCATGTGGGCCTTGGTGTGGCGGAGGGAGAGGCCGAAGAAGACGCCCTTGGCGTTCGGGTCCGGGTGCGGGGTGCGTTCGCCAGATAGGTACGGGAGGAACACGAGGCCTTCGGCACCGGCGGGCACGTCGCGGGCCGGTTTCTCGAGCGTCACGTAGGCATTCACGCCCGTCTGCTTCTCGTTGAGCGATTCCTCGCCGCCGAGGTTGTTCTTATACCACTGGAACGAGCCCGCGGCGGAGAGCATGACGCCCATGAGGTGCCACTTGCCCGGGACGGCGTGGCAGAACGCATGGAGACGGCCTTGGGGCTCGGGGTGATACGTGTCGGAGTGGGCAAAGACGACGCCGGAGGTGCCGAGGGTGCAGGACACGATGCCTTCGCGCACAATGCCACAGCCAACGGCCTGGGCGGCCTGGTCGCCACCGCCCGCGACGATGGGCGTGCCTTCGAGAAGCCCGGTTTCAGCGGCAGCTTTGGCCGATACCCGCGTTGAGGCAACGGGCGACTCGGTGACTTCGGCGAGCCACGAGCGCGGCACGCCTACGGCCTCGCACATGGAGTCCGACCAGGTGCGCTTGGCGACGTCGAGCAGGGACATGCCGGAGGCATCGGAGACGTCCGTGAAGAACGCGCCGCTCAGGCGGTAACGGATGTAGTCTTTGGGGAGGAGGATCTTGGCGCAGCGGCGGTAGACCGCGGGTTCGTTCTTTTTCACCCAAAGGATCTTGGGCGCGGTGAAGCCCGGAAGGATCGGGTTGCCGGTGAGCTCGATTACCTTTTGGGGTCCGATTTTGCGCGTGAGGGCGGAGCATTCCTTCGCCGTGCGCTGGTCGTTCCACATGATGCAGGGGCGGAGGACTTCGCCTTCCTTGTCGAGCATCACGAGGCCGTGCATCTGGCCGGTGAGGCCGACGCCCGCGATTTCGGAGGCTTTGATGCCCGTGCGTTCGAAGACGGCGCGGATGGCCGTGACGGTGGCTTTCCACCAGTCCTGGGGATCGGACTCCGCCCAGAGGGGCTTGGGAGTCTGGAACGGGTATTCTGGAGCAATGGTGAAGACGACCTTGCCCGATTCGTCAATCAGGACGGTTTTGGTGGACGAGGTGCCTACGTCGAGACCGATGAGGTATGCCATGTGAATTTGGGTGAAAAATCCGTGGGCTGCTGGCTCAAACCGGTGCCAGCGGGTGTGCTGAGAAGGGGGCACGCGTGGCGCGGGCTCTCCCTATAAAAAGGATCGCCCGGCGCGGTGGCCGGGCGTTCTGTGTGCCGAGGGCAGTGAAGGGACTGGCGTGTTGAGCCCGGCAGCCGCCTTGCGGTGTGCAGGCGGACTGCCAGGCGTCAACGCGGCAGCAGGGCTAGATGAACTCGTTGATGAGGTTCTCCAGCATTTCCTGGCGGCCGGACGCGAGGGTCGGCTCGCCGTTCTTGAGGGTGTAAGCCTCGAGATCCTTGAGGGTGGTCTTGCCCTTTTCGATCTTGGCGCCGATGCCGTTATCCCAGGTGGCGTAACGGTTCTTCACGAACTCGGCGAGGCGACCGTCCTCACGGATGGCGGCAGCGATCTTCAGGCCGCGCGCAAACGCGTCCATGCCGCCGACGTGGGCGTGGAAGAGGTCAACCGGCTCGTGGGACTCGCGGCGACGCTTGGCGTCGAAGTTCAGGCCGCCCGTGGTGAAGCCGCCCATTTCCAGGACAACGAGCATCGTCTTGGCCGTGAGATAGAGGTCCACCGGGAACTGGTCGGTGTCCCAGCCCAGGAGGGTGTTGCCCATGTTGGCGTCGATCGAGCCGAGGGCGCCCGCGTTGGCGGCGACGGTGAGCTCGTGCTCCATCGTGTGGCCGGCGAGGGTGGCGTGGTTGGTCTCGATGTTGAGCTTGAAGTGGTCAAGCAGGCCGTACTCGCGGAGGAAGTTCAGGCACGCCGCGGAGTCGGAGTCGTACTGGTGGGTAGACGGCTCGCGGGGCTTGGGCTCAATGTAGAACTGGCCTTCAAAGCCGATCTTCTTCTTATAGTCCACGGCCATGTGGAGCAGCGCGGCCAGGTGGTCGAGCTCCCGCTTCATGTTCGTGTTGAGCAGCGTGGAGTAGCCTTCGCGGCCGCCCCAGAACACGTAGCCGAGGCCACCGAGCTCATGGGTGGCGTCCATCGCGGACTTCACCTGGGCGGCGGCGTAGGCAAACACGTCGGCGGACGGGGAGGTGCCGGCGCCCTGCGCGTAGCGCGGGTGCGAGAACAGGCACGCGGTGCCCCAGAGGAGCTTCTTGCCGGTGCGGTCCTGCTCCTGCTTGAGGGTCTTGACGACGGCCTCAAGGTTCTTGTTCGACTCGACGAGGTTCTTGCCTTCCGGCGCGACGTCGCGGTCGTGGAAGCAGTAAAAGTCGATGCCGATCTTGTCGAGGAACTCAAAGAAGACCTTGACGCGCTTCTGGGCGTTCTTGACGGAGTTTGAGCCGTCGTCCCACGGCATGATGGCGGTGGGGCCGCCGAAGGGGTCGGAAAGACCGTTACGCATGCAGTGCCAGTAGGCGGCACCAAAGCGCAGGTGGTCCTTCATGGGCTTGCCTTCGACGAGCTCTTCGGCGTCGTAGTGCTTGAACGCCAACGGATTCTTGGAGTCCGGGCCTTCAAAGGCGATCTTCTCAACTTCAGGGAAGAATTCGGGCATGGTGAGGATCGTTTCTTGGGTATGGGTTTTTATGGGACTGCCGATCGAATCAGCGCCTCCGAGACGAGTCAAGCGCGTGCTAACTCTCGCGTTGTGAACGGTAACGATACGTAGGTGGAGGAGGCTACGCCGGGGGCGTCTCGGCGTCCTCCCCCGGAACACCCGCAGGCTTTAGGCCTCCGGGAGGCTAAACCTTTTCCCGAAGGAAGCCGCAACTGGCGGAGGCCGTTTGCGGCGTGATGGGTGGCGACCTATGTTGGTCATGCCAAGCCCAACCCATAACGATTATGTCCGAAATCCTTGAACAGAAAAACCAGGGTGGAAAGGTGATCATCACCTTCCGCCTCGACAGCGGGGAGAAGGTCTACTTTGCAACCTCGCTTGCCAGCGGGATGGAAATCAAGACGCGCGGGTGGTTCTTCGACAAGGAGGTCTTATGGAAGGCGGACCCGCTCGATAGCGACGCGTTCAAGCCGGGAGGTCTGTTCAGCGAGGCCGTGAAACAGCACCATGGCTTTCTTACGGCGGTGAAGGAAACGATTTTGCAGTGCAAGTCGCTCGACGCGCTGCGGACGTACATCAAGGCGCACGAGAAGATGCCGGCGGCAGCCTGACGGGGAGTGGGCTCGTGACCTCCGGCGTGTCTGCAAAAACAGGAAAGCCGGCAGGCATGACGCCCACCGGCTTTCGCTGGTTTCCGCGTTGGCGCGGGGCTTAGAGGCTGACCTTGCTCTCGACGAGGGACTCGCCGGTCATTTCGGCGGGCTTGGGCAGGCCCATGAGCTGCAACACGGTCGGCGCGAGGTCGGCCAGACGGCCGCTCTGGCGGAGCTTGGCGCCCTTGAGGCCGCGCCCGTAGACGACGACTTCCACCGGGTTGAGCGTGTGGCGGGTGTGGGGCGAGTTTTCCTCGGGTTCCCACATCTGGTCGCTGTTGCCGTGGTCGGCAGTGATGACGGCCACGCCGTCTACCTGGTCAATCGCCTGGAGGAGCTCAGCCAGGCAGGAGTCGACGGTCTCGACAGCCTTCATGGCGGCGGGCAGGGAGCCCGTGTGGCCCACCATGTCCGGGTTGGCGAAGTTGACCACGATGAGGCCATACTTCTTGGAAAGGATGGCTTCCTTGGTGGCGGCGCAGACGCCGGGAGCGCTCATCTCCGGCTTCATGTCGTAGGTGGGCACGTCCTTCGGGCTGGGGACGAGCACGCGCTCTTCGCCGGGGAAGGGCTCTTCGCGGTAGTCGTTGAAGAAGAAGGTGACGTGCGGGAACTTCTCGGTCTCGGCGCAGCGGAACTGCTTGAGCCCCTTGGCGGACACGTACGAGCCGAGGATGTTCACCATCTTCTCGGGCTTGTCGAACAGCACGTTCGGGCAAAGGCCTTCTTCGTAGTTCGTCATCGTGGCGTAGAAGAGGTCTAGCTTCTTGCCACGGTCGAACCCTTTGAAATTGTCGTCGATGAAGGCGCGGGTGAGCTCGCGCGGGCGGTCACCGCGGAAGTTGAAGAAGATGACGGCGTCGCCGTCCTTGATGGCTGCAACGGGCTTGCCGCTGGCGTCAACGACCTGGGTCGGGACGACGAACTCGTCACCCTTGCGGGAGGCGTCGAGCGGGTTGTTATAGTAGTTCTGGAGGGCGGCTTCGGCGTTCGGCGCGGTGCGCTCGACCTTGCGGCCGGTGAGGCAATCGTAGGCGCGCTGGACGCGGTCCCAGCGGTTGTCGCGGTCCATGCTCCAGAAGCGGCCGCAGGCGCTGGCGATCTTGCCGATGCCGATTTCCTTGGTCTTGGCTTCGATCTGGCGGATGAACTCGATGCCGCTGGTGGGCGGGCTGTCGCGGCCATCGGTGAAGGCGTGGATGTAAACGTCGGTGAGGCCGGCTTCCTTGGCGAGGCGCAGGAGCCCGTAGAGGTGCTCGAGCATGGAATGGACGCCGGCAGCGCTGGTCAGGCCCATGAGGTGCAGGGCGCTCTTTTTGCCGCGTTCAAACGCCTTCTGGAGGACGGGGCTCTTCTTAATCGTCCCGAGGGCGAAGCCTTTGTCGATGCGGACGAGTTCCTGGTCAACGATGCGGCCGGCACCGATGTTCTGGTGGCCGACTTCGCTGTTGCCCATCACGCCGGCGGGAAGGCCGACGTCGAGCCCGCAAGCCATGATCTCCGTCCGCGGCCATTCGCGCGAAAGGCGGTCGGAGCAGGGCTTCTTCGCCTGCTTGATCGCGTTGAACTTGTCGTGGGCTGAGTTGTGGTTTTCGCCCCAACCGTCACGGATAACCAGCATTACGGGTCTGTTCATATGGGAGGTGCGTCAAAAGCGGGATATTGGAAGGACGGTGTGGGCGGAGCGCAAGGGCAATTGCTTCACCCGGTGTATTGGCAGTCTCGGGGCCGCTTCCCCGGTGCCGTTCGGAGGCTTAGGCGCGGCTTGGGGCGTGGAGGACGTCCAGTGCGGCGTTTGCCACGCGCTGTGGGCTGACGAGGTCGATCCCGACGCCACCTGTGGGCGGGCAGTGCGGGGGCTGGAGGATCGTGGCCGGGCCGTTGAAGATGGGGCCGGTGCGGACGGGGTTCGTCGGGCCGAAGATCGCCAGGATCGGCACGCCCAGGGCGTTGGCGAGGTGCATGCCTCCGGTATCGTTGCAGGCGACGAGCGAGCACTCGCACAGGAGGTCCGCAAAGGCGGGGATGCTCGTACGGCCCGCGAGGTCTTCCACGACGTCCGTGGGGAAGTCTTTGGCAACAGCGGCCGTGGTCTCGGCGTCCCGGGCGGTGCCAAAGAGGCGGAAGCGCAGGTCCGGACGGGTTTGCCGCAGGAGGGAAATGAACTCGCGCCAATGGCCGATGGGCCAGCGCTTTTCAGGGCTGTTCTCGGTGCCACAGATCAGGCCGATGACTGGCGTGGACCGGTTCGGTGTGATCCCTGGTTCGAAGGGGCGCAGGTCAAGGTCGCCTTCGAGGCCAAAGTGGCGGAGGAACAGTTCCCAGAGGCGCGTCTGGTGCGTCTGCCTGAGATCGAGGTCGGCGGGGACTTCCCACTTGTGCGAGAGGAGGGGGCGTGGGTGGCCGGGGCGCACGAGGCCGAAGCGTTGGCGCGTTCCCGTAAGCTTCGCCTCAAGGTCTCCGCGGAAGGAATTGGTGAGGAGAATGAAGGTGTCCGGGTATTCCAGGCGCAGACGCCGTATGGCCTGATAGTAGCCGAAGCCGCGCTTTGGCAGCGGCACAAGCTTGTCCGCGATACCGAAGCGCTGGAGAAGCGGGAGGAAATGGGGCTGCGCGAGGAGCGTGAGTTCGGCGTCGGGGCGCGAGGCGCGGATGGCCCGGATGAGGGGAAGGGCCATGACGACGTCGCCGAGCCAGTTGGGCATGCGGACCCAGAAACGTGTGCGCCGGGGCAGTGCGGTGAGTTTGAGGCGGGTGAGCGTCTCGGGGAGCAGGTTGCGGCGGGACTGGAGTCGCAGCCGGCGCGAGGGGCTGTCCTGATGCCGCCAGCGGTCGTGGAGCCACAGCCAGTCCGCACACGCGCACGCGTCGGAGCGCAGTTTGTCTTCGAGCCAGCGGTTCGCCTCAATCGTCACGGCTGAGCAGACGGGTTCGCAGGTGAGCCTGCTGGCGCGGATGGTCGCGCGCCAGAAGCCGCGCCGTTCCGGGTAAAGCACCGCGACGTCCGCGTTGAACTGCTCGGCAAGCGCACCGGGGAGCTCCGTGGTCGAGCTGACGCGGTCGAAGAACAGCGTGAGGTCGCCGCGGTCACCGGCGTTCTGGTCGAAAAGCACAGCGACGGCGCCGCCGCGGTGGAGGATGTCGACGGCCTGGAGGAAGCCTTTTTTGCGTGAAAGCAGGCGCAGGCCGAAGCGTTCGCGGGTGCGCTTCACCCAGTCTTCCAGCTTGGCGTTGTCGAGCGGCCGGTAAATCACGCCGGTCTCGGGGACGGGGTCGTCCGTGAGCGCCGGGAAAAGCGTAACGGCCTCCATCATCGAGAAATGGGGGGTGAGCACGACGACGCGCCGCTTTTCCTCGTTGGTCTTGCGGAGGAGCTCCAGGGCTTCTTCGTGAAGGCTGAAGCGCCGGCGCAGGCGGGCCTTGCTGAAGAACGGCGAGGCGAGGACGAACAGGCCCGTTTCAAAACCGCGGTAGCAGGACTCCCGCGCCAGGTTGCGGCGCCAGTCTTCCGTTTTCTCCGGGAACGCGTGGTGCAGGTTCTGCAGGAGCAGACGGCGACGGCGCGTGGGAAGGATATAGAGAAGGTGGCCGAACACGCGGCTGAGCGCCCACGCAAAAAGTGGCGGCATCGCAGCGAGCAGCCAGCCCATGCACTGGATTAGCAGCTTCAAGGAAAGAGTTGCGGTTTGGGCCGTGGCCCGGGAATATTCGCGGCCTCGGAAGCAAACCTGCTTGCTATGCCAAAAATCCTCATAATCAAGCCTTCTTCGCTGGGGGACATCGTCCACGGACTGCAGGTGGCCCAGACGGTCCGCGCCCATTGGCCTGAGGCCCGCATTGATTGGGTGGCCCGGGATGTTTTTGCGCCGCTGGTCGAGGCTTGTGAGGCTGTTGACCACGTTTTCCTGTTCCGCCGTTCCGGCGGGGCGGCTGCGTTTTCCCGGCTGGTGGCGGAGGTTCGGGAGGTCAGGTATGATTGGGTGCTCGACATGCAGGGGCTGGCCCGCAGCGGGCTCCTTACGCTCATGGCGCGGGGGGCTCGCAAGGTGGGACGGTCCGACGCGCGGGAGGGGGCCGGGATGGCCTATGGGTCGCGTGTGCCCTTGCCGCAGGTTGGCCGGTCGGCGCATGCGCTGGATATTTTGCTGGAGTTTCTCCCGGTGCTGGGGCTGCCTCCGGGGTTACGGGGGCCTGTGACTTTCAAGCCGCGTTCGTGCGAGCACCTGCCGAAGGCGCTTTTGGACGGGCGCGCGATCCTGCTTTTCCCAAACAGCCGGCGTCCGGAGAAGGAGTGGAACGGCTTCTATGGGTTGACGCAGCGGCTGCTGGTGGAGCTTCCCGGGCTGCCTGTGGCGTGGGTGGGACAGTCCGGGCCGGAGCCTGATGATGCCTGGCGGGGACGGCCTTTCTTCAACCTTTTGGGCCAAACGAGCCTGACCGATCTGGTGGAACTGATCCGCGGAGCCCGGCTTGTCGTCTGCAATGACAGCGGGCCGATGCACATTGCGGCGGCTGTAGGGACGGAGCTTGTTGCGCTTTTCGGGCCCACGCCTCCTGAGCGCTTTGGGCCATACCCGCTCTCCAACCCGCGCCATCACGTGCTCAGAGCCCCGGTGGAGGGCCTTCAGGCGCTCCCGGTCGACGCCGTGGCTGCGGCGGTGGTTGGGGCGGTGGCGGCTCCCGTCCCATAAGCGATGGCTGCGAACCGAAAAGCGGGTGGGGGAAATGGCGGGTGCATGGCGGCACTGCTGAAGGCAGTCCTGCTGCTGCTGGCCGTGGCCATGGTTGCCGCCGGTGCGTTTGCCTTCTGGTATTCGCGCGCGGATCGGGCGTCCCAGGTGCGTGTGGAGTCGGCGGCGCTGGAAGCTCTGGACGCCTGGCGGTTTTCGAAGGAGACGCCGCGGTCAGTGCGGGCGTGGCTGGATGGGCTTTCGGAAAAGATCCCGTTGAGCCGTGAGGATGGCGTGGCCCTGGAGCGCGTGCCGGAAGAAAGCTTTGCGGTGGGCGGGTTTCCGGCTGGGCCTTCCGAAGTTCACGTGCTGCTAAACCGGGGGTATGTGGTCGGCTACGACGAGGCGCGCAAAAACCCGGCCTGGGTGGCGTATAAGCTTGTTCCGCAAAAAGAGGCGGTGGGAAAACGGCCGTCGAGATTCAGCGCGGACCCGCGCACACAGGCTCGCGTGAAGGCCGAAGCGTATTCGAACAGTGGGTACGACCGGGGGCATATGGCGCCAAACTTCGCCATTGCTGCGGACTACGGGCCTGAGGCTCAGCGTGAGACGTTCCTGATGTCCAATATCGCGCCGCAGAAGCCCGACCTGAACCGGAAGGTTTGGGAAAGCCTCGAAGAACGGGAGATTTCGAACTATGCGCCCCGCTTTCGCGAAATCTGGGTCTTCACGGGGCCGATCTACGACAACCCCGCGGCGCCGAAACGGCTGCCCGGGGGCGTGGCTGTGCCGGACGCGTTTTTCAAGATCATCGCCGACCACACGGAAGACGGACGGCTGCGGTTGATGGCCTTCATTCTCCCGCAGGATGTGCAGGGGGGCGCGCCCCTTCAGCCTTATGCGACCTCCGTGGATGAGGTCGAGCGCCGCACGGGGCTGGATTTCTTCACCCTGTTGCCCCCTGACGTGCAGGAGCGTCTGGAGTCGCGGCGAACCTCCCGGGTATGGTGAGGGACGGCGCAGCGCGCGCTGCGCCTCGGCTTGCGAGGGGCCTCCCTCGAAGTTATCGTGCCGGTCTGTTGCAGTGCCGTCCGCTATGAAACCTTTCCAGCTCCATGCCGAGTATAAGCCTACGGGCGACCAGCCGCAGGCGATCGAGAAGCTGGTGGCTTCGTTTCAGGCGGGCAACCGCTACCAGACGCTCCTCGGGGTGACGGGATCGGGGAAGACGTTCACGATGGCCAACATCATTGAGCGCCTCCAACGGCCGGCGCTCGTGATCTCCCACAACAAGACGCTGGCGGCGCAGCTCTATTCCGAGCTGAAGGGTTTCTTTCCGGAGAACGCGGTCGAGTATTTCGTAAGTTACTACGACTTCTACCAGCCCGAGGCCTACATCCCGCAGACGGACACCTACATTGAGAAGGACTCGTCCATCAATGACGAGATCGAGCGCCTCCGCATTTCCGCGACGAGCGCGCTCATCAGTCGGCGGGACGTGGTTGTTGTCGCGAGTGTGTCGTGCATCTACGGGTTGGGGTCTCCGGAAGACTTTGCGGAGATGATGATTCCGCTGAGGCCGGGAACGGCGCTGCGCCGGGATGCGCTTCTGGATCGGCTGGTCGAGAACCTGTACGAGCGCAACGACGTGCAGCTTTCGCGCGGCAAGTTCCGCGTTCGCGGGGATGTGGTGGACGTCTTCCCCGCCTATATGGAGAGCGCCATCCGGGTGGAGTTCTGGGGGGACGAGGTCGAGAGCCTGAAGCACCTGGACCCGTTGACCGGGGAAACGGGGACGCCTCTGGACCGGTTCGACCTGTATCCGGCGAATCAATACATCACGCCAAAACGCAAGCTGGACGCGGCGGTTTCGGCAATCCGGTCCGAACTGGAGGACCGGGTGAAATGGTTTGAAAGGCAGCAGCGGCTGATTGAGGCCCAGCGTATCCGCATGCGTACGGAATATGATGTGGAGCTGCTCCAGGAAATGGGCTTCTGCAACGGCATCGAGAATTATTCGCGCCACCTGAGCGGACGGCAGGCGGGCGACCGGCCGTGGTGCCTGCTGGATTTCTTTCCAAAGGATTACCTGCTGTTCCTCGACGAGAGTCACGCCACGGTGCCACAGATCCAGGCGATGTACCACGGGGACCGCTCAAGGAAGGAACGCCTCGTCGAGTTCGGGTTTCGGCTGCCGTCCGCGCTTGATAACCGGCCTTTGAAGCCCGACGAGTTCACGGGGATCACCGGGCAGACGCTCTTTATTTCCGCGACTCCAAGCGCGCACGAGCTGAAGGTGTCGTCAGTCGTGGCGGAGCAGCTTATCCGGCCCACGGGGCTGCTGGATCCGGAGATGGAGCTTCGGCCTACGAAAGGTCAGGTTGAGGACCTGATAGGCGAAATTAGGAAGGCCGTCGAGGCGGGCGAGCGCGTGCTGGTTACGACGCTGACCAAGCGTATGTCCGAAGACCTGACGGGTTATATGCGGGAGGCCAAGATCCGCGTCGAATACCTGCACTCGGACATCGACGCGATCGAGCGGGTGGAGATTTTGCGGCGACTGCGGAAGGGGGACTTTGACGTCCTTGTCGGCGTAAACCTGCTTCGCGAGGGGCTGGACCTTCCGGAAGTTGCCCTGGTGGCGATTCTCGACGCGGACAAGGAGGGTTTCCTGAGGAGCCTCACGAGCCTTGTCCAGACCGCCGGGCGGGCCGCCCGGCATGAAAAGGGCAGGGTGATCCTTTACGCCGACCAACTTACGGAATCGCTCAGGAGGACGCTCGAGATCACGCTGCACCGCCGCGCCGTTCAGGTCGAATACAACCGGCGGAATGGTATCACACCGCGCAGCGTGAAGCGTGCCGTGCAGGCGAGCCTGCACACTTACGACGCCACCCAGCCGGACCCGGTGAGCGTGAAAGAAGCCGCCGGGGACGAGGACATCGCCCGGGTGCTGGCTGAACTGGAGGCGGAAATGCTCGAGGCTGCTGAAAACCTCGAATTTGAGCGCGCGGCAGTCTTGCGCGATCAGGTCAATGCGTTGCGCCAGGGCGACTTCAGGGGCGGCGACGCGGGTAAGGGGCGGAAAACGGGCAGCCGACCCAAAAAGCAGGGCTACCGGCAGAAACGCTGGTCTTAAGCGTGCTTGCGTATCGGTTTAGCCACGAAGGAAAATGCGCGCGACTCGGTAGAATCGCGCGCATGTCATAAACCAGGGGCAGCAGAATGTGGCAGCTAGGTCCGTAAGGCCTGCGAGCCGACACGCGTCTTGCTGGGGTTAGGGGTCAGCAGGGACGTCGTCTTCGCGGGCATCACACCGCTAGCGCTTGTTCTTGTCGCCGAAGGCTTCCGCAGGTTCGGCCACCTTCATCACCAAGCTCTCGACGGCCATCCGCTCGAGGTGGGTGGCGATGAAGTTGGAGCGATTGCGGTTCTCCGTCTGCGCCATCCGGTCGATCTTTTCGACCAGACTCTCAGGGAGGCTGATCGAAATTTGAGTCATACCGGGAGCGCGTGCGTGTGATTTCTTTTTCTTAACCATGTGACGTGGTAACGAGAATCAAGTGTCAGGAAATCAGGAGGAAATCTCAACACTAAATTTATTACGGCAGGGAAAAAGCGGCGGAGATCAAGGAACGCAATCCAAATCTTGGACTGTTGGGTTCTGGCATCTCCCCCGCGCAGTAGCTTATCTAAGCAGTGAGGGAAACTTTGCGCTACAATACAATATGGATCGGTTTTCCGCGAGGTTGTTCAAGGGCGAATCATTACGGACTTTTTACGCTCAATCGAAACAATGACTCCATCGACCATCGTGGCGTTGAATGTTACGGCGCTTCCTGATAAATCCTTATTGATAGTCGTAAACCGTTACGGGCGTGTAGAAGGGGCTCTATTTCGACGGCGACGCTGTGGTGTGCTGTCTGGCGGGAAGCGGCGATAACGGTGTCTCGTGATGTTTCGAGAGTTAGCAAAAATTTTACGAGCGCACTCCCGGAAAATGGGCGAGAAAAAAGCCCCCCGCGTAAAGCCTGGTGCTTTGGCGGGGGGCTGGGTAAGCCTTAGGGAAATCCGTAAAATCCTAACGTTTGGGACTGTAAATTTTGAGGAGGGTTTCCGCGAGCTCGGACGGCGTCGGGGCGACGGCGATTCCGGCATCCTTGAGCGCGGCAATCTTGGCCTCTGCGGTGCCCGAGCCTCCGGAAACGATGGCGCCGGCGTGGCCCATGCGACGGCCTGCCGGGGCGGTGGTGCCTGCGATAAAGGCTGCGACGGGCTTTCTTACGTTCTGCTTAATGTAGGCCGCTGCTTCCTCTTCTGCCGTGCCACCGATTTCACCTATCATGATGATGGCCTCGGTCTCTGGATCCTCGTTGAACATCTTGATCGCGTCCGTGTGGCTGGTGCCGTTAACCGGGTCGCCGCCAATGCCGATGCAGGTCGATTGGCCGTGGCCGCGAACGGTGAGTTGCCAGACGGCTTCGTAAGTCAGCGTGCCGGAGCGCGAGACGATGCCGACCTTGCCGGGCTTGTGGATGTAGCCGGGCATGATGCCGATTTTGCACTGGCCCGGGGTGATGATGCCGGGGCAGTTGGGGCCGATCAGGCGGGTCTTGTTGTTGGCGGCGGTGAGGCGGGTTTTCACCTCGGCCATGTCGCGGACGGGGATGCCCTCGGTAATGCAGACAATGAGAGGCAGGCCAACGTCGATGCCTTCAAGGATGGAGTCTGCGGCAAAGGGTGGGGGGACGAAGACCATGGCGGCATTGGCGCCGGTCTTTTCAACGGCTTGGCGCAGGGTGTCGAAGATCGGCACCTTGTCCATGAATTGCTGGCCGCCTTTGCCGGGCGTAACACCGGCGACAACGTTCGTGCCGTACTCCATGCATTGGGCGGCATGGAAGCTGCCGGCTTTGCCTGTGATACCCTGGACGACGAGGCGCGTGTTCTTGTTTACGAGAACGCTCATGGAAAAATCAGCTCGGTTGGAGGGTTGTGGGACTAGGCGTGGTGCGGGGCCGCGGCTTGCGCGGGCGCGGGGCCGGCGAGCTTCACGATTTTCTGCGCGGCGTCTGCGAGCGAGTCGGCCGCCGTGATGGCGAGGCCGCTTTCCGCGAGGAGTTTCTTGCCGAGCTCCACGTTTGTGCCTTCGAGGCGCACGACGAGCGGGACTTTCATGTCCACATTCTTTGCGGCGGCTATGACGCCTTTGGCGATGATGTCGCACTTCATGATGCCGCCGAAGATGTTCACGAGAATGCCTTTTACGTTCTCGTCCGAGAGGATGATCTTGAAGGCTGCCGTGACCTGGTCTTCCGTGGCGCCGCCGCCGACGTCAAGGAAGTTTGCGGGCTTGCCGCCGTAGTATTGAATGATGTCCATGGTCGCCATGGCGAGTCCGGCGCCGTTGACCATGCACGCGATGTTCCCGTCGAGCGCGACGTAATTGAGGTTAAACTTGGAGGCCTCAATTTCCTTCGGGTCTTCTTCGTTAAGGTCGCGCATTGCCACGACGTCGGGGTGGCGGAAGAGCGCGTTGTCGTCGAAGGTGACCTTCGCATCGAGGGCTTCAATTTTGCCCTCTACGGTGGTGATAAGGGGGTTGATCTCGACGAGCGAGGCGTCCTTTTCCCAGAAAAGCTTCCAGAGGCCGTTGAGCAGCTTGACCATCTGCTTGACCTTGTCCTCGTCGAACCCGAAGGCGTAGGCGACTTCGCGCGCCTGGTAGGGGCGGAGTCCGAGGGTGGGCTCGATCCAGATCTTTACGATTTTGTCCGGCTTCTCGCGGGCAACGGTCTCGATATCCACGCCGCCTTCGGTGGAGGCGATGATGACGGGCTTCGAGGTCTGGCGGTCGAGCGTGATGGCGAGGTAAAATTCCTTCGCAATCTTGCGCGCCTCCATGAAGTAAACCGTCATGACACGGCGGCCCTGCGACCCGGTCTGCGGCGTGATCAGCCAGTTGCGCAGCATGCAGCGGGCGGAGTCGCGCGCTGCCATGCGGTTTGTGCACACGCGCACGCCGCCTTTGTAACCATCCGCGAAGATGCCCTTGCCGCGCCCGCCGGCGTGAATCTGGCTCTTTACCACCACCGGCCCGGCGGGGAAGGTCTCCAGGATCTGATCAAATTCCTCGAACGATCTTCCGGCGTAACCTTTGGGCACCGGAATCCCGTATTGTTCAAACAGTTGCTTGGCCTGGTACTCGTGGATGTTCATGCCGCTCCGTGGGTGCGATAGGTCGGTTTAACCCTGAGCGGCTCGTATTGACAATGATATTTTGAGCAGCACCTGGCGGGCCGATGGCCGTCCCCTGTCACCCGCGGGGGCAGATTCCCGTCGAGGATGCCCTGTCGCTAATGGTTGCTATAAAAGGACTTAAATTCAGACGCAGAGGGGGCGCGTGTGCAGGCTGGCACGCGGGCCTGGGGGTTATTCCTGGCCGCGAAAACAGGCCATCCGGATAAACGGGTTTGTGGCCGTGAGCTTGACTCCGGTCAAGAATCTGTCCTCGGAGCGGCCCGCGTTAACGGGTGAGTTTCCTGTACTTTACGCGGTGGGGCGTGTCGGCGTCGACGCCCTGGCGTTTCTTGCGGTCGGCTTCGTATTCGGAGTAGTTCCCCTCGTACCAGACGACCTTGCTGTCGCCTTCGAACGCGAGGATGTGCGTGGCCACACGGTCGAGGAACCAGCGGTCGTGGCTGATGATGACCGCGCACCCGGCGAACGATTCGAGGCCTTCTTCAAGGGCGCGGATCGTATTGACGTCGAGGTCGTTGGTCGGCTCGTCCAGCAGGATGAGGTTTGCGCCCTGGCGGAGCAGGCGGGCGAGGTGCACACGGTTGCGTTCACCGCCGGAAAGCAGGCCCACTTTCTTGCCTTGGTCCTGGCCGCTGAAGCCGAAGCGTGCGACGTAGCTTCGGGCGTTCATGGCGTAGCTGCCGACGCGGATGATTTCCTCGCCCTGGCTGATGACGTCGAAGATGTTTTTGTCATTTTCCAGCTCGTCGCGGCCCTGCCTGACGTAGGCCATCTTGACGGTTTCCCCGATGCGGAGCGTGCCGCTGTCGGGCTTCTCTTCGCCCGTGATCATGCGGAACAGGGTGGTCTTGCCGGCCCCGTTTGGCCCGATGACGCCCACGATGCCGCCCGGTGGCAGGGAGAACTGCACGTCCTCCATGAGGAGCTTGTCGCCGTAGCTCTTGCAAAGCCCCTTGGCTTCGACGACGAGGGTGCCGAGGCGCGGCCCAGCAGGGATGAAGATTTCGACCTGCTTTTCCTTTTCGTTTGAGTCCTGCTTGAGGAGGTTTTCGTACGCCGCGATACGCGCCTTCGACTTCGCGTGGCGTGCTTTGGGCGATTGGCGAATCCACTCCAACTCGCGCTTCAGCGTGCGCTGGCGTGCGCTTTCGCTCTTTTCTTCGCGGCGCAGGCGCTCCTGCTTTTGCTCAAGCCACGAGCTGTAATTGCCTTTCCACGGGATGCCGTGCCCGCGGTCGAGTTCCAAGATCCAGCCCGCGACGTTGTCGAGGAAGTAGCGGTCGTGGGTGACGGCGATGACGGTGCCCTCGTAGTCGTGAAGGTGGCGTTCGAGCCAGCCCACGGATTCCGCGTCGAGGTGGTTCGTCGGCTCGTCGAGCAGCAGGATATCGGGCTTTTGCAGCAGGAGGCGGCAGAGGGCGACACGCCGTTTTTCACCGCCAGAGATGATGTTGACCGGCGTGTCGGCGGGCGGGCAGCGCAACGCGTCCATCGCCATGTCGAGCTGCGAGTCCAGGTCCCACAGTCCTTCGTTGTCCAGGCGTTCCTGGATCTCGCCCTGGCGGTCAAGCAGGCGGTTCTTTTCGGCCTCGGAAGGAGCGTCGGCGATCTTTTCGTAGAGCTCGTCAAATTCGCGCAGGAGCGCGGCTTTTTCGGCAACGCCCTGCTCGACGACCTGGCGCACGGTGAGGTTCGGGTCGAGTTTCGGCTCCTGCTCCAGAATGCCGACCGTGTAACCCGGCTGCATGGAGATCTTGCCGTCGAACTCCTTGTCCACGCCGGCCATGATGCGCAGGAGCGTGCTCTTGCCGGAGCCGTTCAAGCCGAGGACGCCAATTTTGGCGCCATAGAAATAGGAAAGGCTGATATCCTTGATGATCTGCTTCTTCTCGTGAGCCTTGCTCACCCCGATCATCGTGTAGATGATTTTGTTCGGTTCGTCGGCCATGCGCACAAGCAAGGCGCAGGAGGGCCGGTCGCGCAAGCCTGCTCAAAACGTTATGCAGGGCGGAGGCCGGGACGGGTCAGGGCTGGGGCGCAGAGGGAGGCTCCGGCGCGGGAGGCGTTGCGGCGGCCTCGGGTGTGGCGCGGGGCGGTTCATCTACAACACCGGGCGCGACGGCCGGCGCCGGAGGCAGTTCCTGGGCGGCGACCTGCCGGATCAAGTCGGCGAGTTTCCCGATGTTGCGCGCGGTTTCGCTTTCGAGCGCGTTGTTTTCGTCCCGCGCGCGCTTTTCAAACTGCCGCTGTTCCTCGAGGTCTTCTTCGGCGACACGGTCGTATTCCCTACGCTGGGCCTCGCGCTTTTCCCGGGCCCGGTTTTCCTCGCGCTGCCGCGCATGGCTCTTTTCGAGGTCCGTAATGAACTTGAGCAGCGGGTCGCGCTTGAGGAGTTCATGCATGCGCAGGGCGATCTCGTGCTTGCGCTGCTCCTCCGCGCCTTGCATCAGCGCCAGGGCCTCGCGCGAGAAGAGGAGCCGGTCCTGCAGGGCGTCCGGGGAAAGCGCAGGAGCGCCAGCCTCCTTGGCCTTCTTGGGCGGGAGGATATCGAGCAGCTTTTCCAGACGTCCGAATGCCTTGTTCGCGTCGATCGCCATATATCGTGTTCTGCGGGCGTAAGGCGGGCCCGTTCTGGCCCACCAAATCTGAAAAGTCGTCACGGCGCAGGCGGACTTTAAACGAATCTGCAGAAAAGCGGACGTGTCCTGGTTTGGCTTCAAACCGCCTTGCCCAAAGGCCGGGTGAACGCATACTGGCGGCATGCCGGAACCCAGACAACTTGGCGCCGTTACGACTGCGGACAGGATCCGCGGGATGATTTGGGGCCAGTTCGTCGGCGACGCCGCGGCGCTTGGCTCGCACTGGCTATACAGTGATGAGGCGCTGGCTGCGGCGTTCCCGGAAGGGGTGCGGGGGTTTGAGACGCCTCCGTCCGGGCATTACCACGCCGGAAAACAGCCGGGGGACCAGACGCATTACGGGGATGCCTCGCTCGTGCTGTTGGCTTCGGTCGCGGAGGTCGGTGTGTTCGATCTCGAGGATTTCGCGCAGCGCTGGTTTTCCTGCCTGACACCGCGTGCGAACTACCGGGGGTATTTCGATCCTGCGAGCCGCGCAACCGTCGAGAACCGCCGGCGCTGGCTGGAGGATCATCCGGGCGAGGCTTTCGATTACCAGCAGGGGGCGGACGACGATCAGATGACCTCGATCACCGGCGTGGCAGCCATTGTGGGGGCGCACCTGCGCGACCCCGGCCTGCTCGGCGTCTGCGACCGGTATACGCGGTTCCGCCAGAACAACGCCCGGGCGCTCGGGTATGTGCGGGTGCACGCGGAGCTGTTGCGTGAGCTTGTGGATGGGCGTGACGTGCACAGCGCACTTCACCGAGCGCTGGAGCGTGCCGAGCGCGAGTGCGACGTTGGGCCGGAACTACGGCAGCGGGTGGAGGACGTCCTTGCCCTGCAGCACCGTTCGGTGCGCGAAGCCGCGCTGGACCTCGGCCAAAGTTCGCCCTTGTACCACAGTTTTGCCTGCGCGCTGCACGGGTTCCTGCGGCAGCCTTCGGATTTCGGCGCGTGCATCGTCGAAACGCTGCAGGCTGGGGGAGAGGGGGCCGGTCGCGCCGCGCTTTTGGGCTCGTGGCTTGGCGCGCACCTCGGGGTCCGCGCTATTCCAAAGGAATGGCGGGACCGTCTCACCTACCGAAAAATGGTTGGCGAGTGCGCAGACCGCATCGTCTCCAGGCTGTATCCGGATTCCTGATACGCTGCCGCGGCCGGCGAGTCACACCCGGGGCAGCCAAAACCGGAAGGTTGTGCCACCGGGCCCCGTCCGCACGAGCTCGATGTCCCCGCGATGGCTCTTGAGGATGCGCTTCACGATGGAGAGACCGAGGCCGCCTTCCTTGTGCGGCATCAGGATTGAGTCGAACATGTGGGGCTGCAGGCGCTCGGGGACGCCCGTGCCGGTGTCGCTTATCGTGATGCTGGCGCACGGGCCGCGTTCCGCGTCTTCTTTGCCAATGGCGAGCGAAAGGTGCCCGCCCTTGGGCATGGCCTGGAGCGCGTTGATGATGAGGTTGAGCAACACCTGCTGGAACTGGCCTTTGTGGGCTTCGACGTAAAGCTCCTGTTCGGGCGGTCGGTATTCCAGATGCACGCGGCACTGGGCGAGCTTCAGGCGCACGAGGCGGAGCGTGTCTTCGACAATGAGTTCGACGTTCCAGCGGGAATGCAGACTGGACTGGCTCTTTCCGAAGGTAAGCACACGCTCGACGATCTCACCCAACTGGTCGAGCTTCTCGCGGATGACGGACACGTCCTGTGTGCGGGCGTCGTCGGACGGGAATTGCAGGTCCAGGGAGTCGAACAGGAGCTTGATGACAGTAAGCGGGTTGCGGATCTCATGCGCGATTTCCGCAGCGAGGAGTCCCAGCGTGGTGAGACGCTCGTTCTTGCGCAGGCTTTCCTCGCTCGAAAATACGCGGGAATACAGTTGCGAGTTTTCGATCGCGGCCGCGCCCAGTGAGGCAAGCGCCGCGAGGATACGGCGTTCGTCGTTGCTGAAGCGGTGGGTATTGCCGGTGTAAACGTTGAGGATGCCGATCACTTTGTCGCCATACGTCATGGGCGAGCACAGGAAGGAGACCAGGCGCTCCTGCTGGACAAGGGGGATGAAGTGGTGCTCTTCCGTGAAAGGCAGGTCGAGGACTTCCACCTGCTTGCGGCGCAGGATCGCGACGCCGACCGTGCTGTCCTCGAGCCTCAGGTTCTCCTCGTAGTCGACGTGCCCCTGGGCGCCGGCCAAGGCCGCGAGCCGGACGGATTGGCCGTCGGGGTTCAGGAGGAAGATGGCGCAGTAACGGCATTCCATGAACGTGCGCGCCTGCGCGGCAATCGCATCCAGGATCTCGTTCGTGTCGACTTTGGAAACGAGCTTTTGACCGGCCGTTATCAGGCTCTCCAATTGCAGGGACTTCACCCGCAAGTTTGCGACCTTCCAGATCTGCGTGAGCGCGTGTGTGGCTTCGGCCGCGATTTCGAGCAAGGCCCGTTCGTCCGCGGCGCTGAAAGCATCGGGCACGTCGCTGTCTACGTTCACGACGCCGATCACCGCGCCGTCGTGTTCCAGCGGTACGGCCATTTCGGAGCGCACGGACGCCTTCACGCTGTAGTAGCGCAGGTCTACTGTCACGTCCGGCACGCGCAGCGGTTTTCCGTGCAGGGCCACCCAGCCGGTCACGCCTTGGCCCAAAGTCAGTTGGTGCTTCCCCGCGTGTGCCGGAAGCCCGCGGGCGGCCTCGATCTCCAGTCTCGCCGTGTCAGGATTGATCAGGGCGATGGACGCGCTTGTCGCCGGCAGGAGTGCAAAAACTTCGTCGAGTATGCGCGCGAGCGCGTGGTCGGCGTCGCCTTCCCGCGGCAGCCGGCTGATGCGGTACAAGGCCTCCAGAACGGGGCGGGTCGGCGGCTTCGATGCGCCCTTGCGAACGGCTTTTGCTGCGGCGCGTGGCGCGTTTGTCGTGTTCTTGCGCGGCATGAGCGGGAGAAAAACTAAGACGGTGCGGATTCAAACTGAAGGCGAAAGCGCGGGCTCCCGGCGGATTCGTTCGCGCGCGGCGATCTGCGTCTTTTTTGGTTCGCGGGCCAAAGAAGGATTGCTCCCGGGGTGATGGGGGATACAAAGGCTCAAACCGATCCAGTTATGCTAGCGACGAAAAGGTACGAGTACCTCCCTATCGACAAGATTCAGTATCATCCGACGGTGATCAACCACCGTCAGCTCAGTCAGGCAAAGGTCCAGCACTACGCGACCGACATTCTACGAAGCGGCTTGCTGGAGCCTCTGGTGGTGTGGGAAAAGTCGGCCGGAGAGTTTTACCTGATCGGCGGGTTCCACCGTTTGGCGGCGATCAAGCAGATCCGTCGGGACCACCCGGGTTACTTCGACCGCGTGGACGTCCGCGTGGTTGCGGGCGACGTGGACGAGATGCGTGCGCTTAACCTGAAGCTCAACGCCGACCGACTCGACGCGCGCCTGACCGATTATTTCGACACGATCGTTTACCTCAACAACGCGAACTGGAGCAAAGAGCGCATCGCGGACTTCCTCGACCGCAGCGTGACGTGGGTTGAGGAAATCATCCGTTTCGTGCCGGTGCTGGATTCGCGCCTCCGCAAGCTTCTTGAGGAAGACAAGCTAAGCTGGTCGAAGGCGAAGGACATTTGCCGGGCCGTCCAGACGGCGCCTGCGGGCAAGGAAAAGGCCGTGTTGGAAGCTGAGGTCGCAAAGCTCACGGGCGAGGCTCCCAAGCCGGAAAAGAAGGTGAAGCCGCTTCCCTTCCGCGTGGCCCGCAAACGGCTCAATGCGCAACTGGAGCGCGACGGCCGCACGCAGTACACGTTCACGGCAGCGGATATTCTGGCGCTGGTGCTCGTGCTTGAAGGCAAGACGTATGAGACCGAGCACGTCAGCCGCGTGCGCAAGCTCATGCCAACGCTGTTTGAAGATTAAGCCGCCTTTACTGAAAAAGCCCCGTCGGATTCCGGCGGGGCTTTTTTGTGCCTAGTGATGAGTCTACGGACTGACGGGCGGGATACGCGGCACGAGCACGCCTGCTGAAGGAGCCGCGGTGGTCGCGCCACCCGTCGTGCCTCCTCCTCCGGTGCCGGTTGTGGCCGGGGCTTCGACCTCGGCGAAATTGAAGGTCATGTCTGGAGGGTTCTCGGCCGCTGCAACCGTGGCATCCGCGGGCGGGGGCGCAGCAGCATCGAGCGAAGCAGCGCTTGCGGCGGTTTCCCCGTTCGTGGGCGCCGCGGCGGCGGGGGCTTCTGCGGCGGGTTGTCCGCTCTTGGCTACGCTTGCCGGGCGAACCTGCGCGGCGACGGCCTGTTTGGCTGGCACGTGCCCGATCGCACTGACCTCGAAAACTCGTACGGGCTGGCTCTGGCCGGAAGCGGGTACCCAGCGCACCACGACATAGCGGCTCGTTGTGCCGGTCACGTTCACCTGCAATCGCGTTTCACTACCCTGGACCTGTTGGACGACGGACGGCTTCGTCCCTAAAACGGCTCGCGCACCCTCCGCCTGGGCAGAAATTGCAGCGAGAACGACAAGGTTCGCCAAGGTGTTGTCGTTGGCGGCGATGAGACGCGACGGGGGCGGAAGCGCGAGGGATGAGGAAGGTTTGGTGG
Organism: uncultured Opitutales bacterium; assembly: GCA_964593675.1. Classification (GTDB taxonomy): domain Bacteria; phylum Verrucomicrobiota; class Verrucomicrobiia; order Opitutales; family CAZQIE01; genus CAZQIE01. The sequence continues at coordinate 15,859 of CAZQIE010000012.1, read as the reverse complement.
CCTTCCAGCCTTCCGGGAGCGTGTTCAGGAAATACACTTCGAAGGAACCGGGGCCGGACTGGAACAGCATCGACACGGACTCCAGGTCTTTCTGCTCTCCAAGGTCGAGGATCAGCAAGTCCTTCGTATTGTTCTCACCCAGTGTGACTGCCGTAGAAGGGTCGCCGTCGATCAAAGCGTCCGCATTGGCGCCATCTACGCGGCTTGCGCGTGCGCCGATCTCGCGCTTTGCGTAATCCACGGGGACCATCTCCGTCTTCTCTCTCGTTGGTTCCTCGACGGCCGCTCTTGTCGGCGTGGGTGCAAATTGCGAATACCCGAGGAGCGAGAACGCGCCGACTTCACCGGGCTGCGCGACTTTGATGCGCACGAGCACGTACCGCGCTTCCAGGGAAGCGAGCGATACCCGGGCCGGAGTACCTGCGGAGAAGGGGGCTGGCTGGGTGGGATTGGCCGATACCCACCGGCGGCTGTCCGCCCGCCGCAACACGTCCGAATAGAGGACCTCGATTTCGCCGCTTGCGGTAAACCCTTTCAGGAGCAGCGACTCCAGCGGAAACGTGTCCCCGAGGTCGATGATGAATGCGTGGGCGCCTTCAGGAAGTTTTACGCCGGACGCCGTATCTTCCCCCAGGAGGACTGCGAGGGGGGGCTTGTTTTTCAACTCGACCGAAATGGGGTTCAGGTTTCCGTCCGGCTGGACGTCGATCAGGACGGCACCCCGGTTCCATTTTGCCAGGTTGCGTGAGGCTGGGGTGGGCGCCGGATTCCCAACGGGGGCAGTTGCCGCAAGGAGCGGAGCGTCGGACGTGGTGACGGCCTTGGCGTCCTGCGCAGCAAGAGCGGGTCCCGCGATGCAGCAGGAAGACAAGGCAAGCTTCAGGAAAAGGCGGGCAGCACGGGCGTTTTGAGTCATGGGGCAGGGGAGCGACTTCACATGGGCAACAGGCCACGAAAGCGCTTTTTGTGCTTCGGCTTGAGGTTATGTTTTGCCGGCGACGTTGCAAGGTCCCGCGCAGGCAAAAGGTCACCCCTTTGTATTTAGATTACTTCGGCCGGGGCGGCTTGGCAATAAGACTCGCTCGAGGCCAAACGGCCTCGAGCATCCCCTGTATCTGCCGAATACATGTAATAAAGCAGGGGCCAATGGCCTTCACGCGCTATAGTTTCCGTTCGCGTTCCCGAACCTTTGGGAGCTTTTGCGATTGCTTCATGCGAAAATAACTGTCTCTCATGGGCATACCCAACTGAACCCGATGCCTACCAAGGACGCCGCAGGCGCCTCGCCCCAAGCATCCGCACGCGCTCAGCGTGTTTTCCGGCGCGGCGGGCCGCGTTGGGCGTCGCGCCTGGTCATCGGGACGGCGGGGGCGGTGCTTTTGGCCCATCCGGCTCTGGCGCAGCATTACAATTTCAAGTATGGCGACCTGCGGATGGATTTGTCCGCGGTTTTCGACACGGAGTTCAATGACAACATCAGCCAGTCGGGCGTAGACCCGGCCCCGGATATTATTCTGAAACCGGGCGTTCTCCTTCGGTCGGATTATCGTTTCTCTTCTGTAAATAACGTGTCATTGGTGTTGGGTGCGAGCTACGATAAGTATTTAAATAACCCCCAGCTGGATTCCTCGCGGAATTTCGCCACCATCTCGCCAGAATCCGAGTTGGCGTTCCATGTCCTTGTGGGCGATGCGACTATAAAGGTTTTCGACCGCTTTGCGTATACGATCGAACCTAATGATGCCATCGCTGTGAACCCGGCAACCGGCGAGGTGATCACGAACATTCTGGATTACGCCCGGTTCAACAACACGGCTGGCGTGACGGTGGACTACAACATGAACCGCCTGATCCCTTACTTTCAGTTTACGCGGGATGATGTGCTGCCCCAGTCCAACCAGTTCGATTTTACCCAGCGATACACGTACACGGCGACGCCCGGCTTTCGCTACCTGTTCTCTCCGACGCTGATAGGTGGCTTTTTTGGTTCCTACGCCTATAACGACTATCTGGTGCCGTATCAGAACGACAGCCAGAGCTTCAGTTTCGGTCCGACGCTGCAATGGCAGCCCCTGGAGAGCGTGTTTATCTCGACCCGCGTCTATTACACGAAGTTCATGTTCGAGCAAACGGGGACGAATCGTGACACTTCCCAGCCCCAGACGATCGACGGTGAGATTTCCATTGGGCATCAGTTGACGGCGCTCTATTCGCACCAGATCACCTATGGCCGGTCCTCGCCTTACGGTTTCATCGCGAACACGACGGATGTGGATCGCGTGTCCTACAGCTTCGACTGGCGTGCGTTCACGCGGACGACGTTGCGCGGCGGCGTGCGTATGGAGCATGCCGAAGACTCAGGCGGTATTCTTCCGGAGCGTTCTGACCGCTACGGGTTCAGTATTGGTTTCAGCTACGAACTCGGTCCGAAGTTGACCGCCGGGGTCGACTACGACTATTCCAAGAAGTTCTCGAACATCCCACAGCGCACGTTCGACCGCAACCGGGTCGTGCTCAGCCTGCGCTACGATTTCTGATGTCCCTGCTTGTACGCCTCATCCTGTTCCTTCTGGCTGTGACGGCACTGAATGCCGCGCCACAGCCTGCAGCGCCGGCGGCGCCCACCGGGCCGGCTCCGTTTCCCGGGACCAACCCGAACCTCTCCACGCAGCAGCAAACGCCGCAGGCGGCGCCCCAACTCGCGCCGCTCCTGCAGGTCACGCCTGCACGCCCGACACAGTCCCTGCTCATACTACCCTCCCAGGCGGAACTTGATCGCCCGGTGGCGGTGGGGGACCGGCTGGTCTACTGCGTGGCCGAAGACCGCGATAAGCCCGTTGTCGTTTTCGTGAATGAGCGCGGGGAGGCGGATATCCCGCTCCTCGGAAAGCTTGAGGTTGTCGGCAAGACGTTGCGGCAGCTGTCCGTGGATATTAAGGAACTGCTGCAACGGGACTATTATTTCCAGGCGACCGTGATGCTGGGCTACCACCGCGGCGACCGCACCCGCGGTCAGGTGTTTGTCCTGGGCCAGGCCGCCCGGCAGGGGCCTGTCGAGATTCCCGCGGATGACGTGTTGACCGTGAGCAAAGCCATCCTTACGGCGGGCGGTTTCGGGATGAATGCAGACCCGACGCGCGTGGCACTTATCCGGCGCGATCCCAATACGAAAGGTGAGACCCGGACGGAGATCAACGTGGCTGAAATCCTGGATACCGGAAAGCTCGATAAAGACCTCGTTGTGCAATCGGGGGACCTCATCTTTGTCGCGCAGAAGGGTGACACGAGCGGGACGATCACCGTCACCGGCGCGGTCCGCAATCCGGGGCTCATCCAGTTGCCGGCGAATGTGCAGGTGAGCGTGAGCCAGGCGATCCTGCAGGCAGGCGGGTTTTCGGAGTTCGCCAACCGCCGCAAGGTAAAGCTCATCCGTTACGGGACGGACGGGCAGCGCGTCGAGAAGGTCATCGACGTTTCGGACATCCTCGACAACGGGAACCGGCAGGACGACATCCGGCTTCAGCCTGACGACATGATCATCGTGGACGAACGCTGGATCAATTTCTAACACCGTGCAGACCGAGACTGAACAAAACACTGAGTGGTCGGAGGTCGTGCAGACGTGGCTGTTTCGCGGCCGCGTCCTGTTCCGGCGTTACTGGTACGTTTACCTGATTGCCATCAGCCTGGGCATCGGCCTCCAGGCCTACAGGGAGGCCAACCGCCAGCCGACGTATGTGTCGTACGCGCAGATGGACGTGCGCGGGCGCATTGCACTGCCCGAGGGCGCCGTCTACAGCGAAGAAATATCCAATTTCTTCGGCACGCAAATGAGCCTGATGCAAAGCGGGCGCGTGCAGCAGCGCGCGAAGGACCGCGTGCGTGCCCTCAGGCCCGACCTCGCCGCCACGCCTGTTGAAATCAGTGTCGCGCAGTCACCGAACGCCAGCATCTTCCTGCTGAGCGCGCGCGGCACACAGGCCGAGTACACGCAGGTGTACTTGGACGCCGTGATGCACGAGTATCTGAACCTGAAACGCGAACGGCGCTCACAGACAGCCGAAAGCACCTTCATTTCGATCATGGAGAAGGTGCAGGATTACCAGGAAGAGATCGAGCGGCTGGAGCAGGCGAAGGTGGATTTCCAGAAGGAGAACAACATCGTCTTCATTCAGGAACAGGGCAGCAGCGCGGGCAGCTACCTGGCCAAGCTGAACAACCAGATGGCGGACTTGCGCACGCAGCAACGCCTGCTCGAATCCGTCGATTTCAGCCAATACATCGAGGGCTCCGGCGCGGATCAGGTGGACCGCATCATTTTCGGGGAAGGCGCTGGCGCAACGAATGACGAGTACCTGAGCGCCAAGCGCGAAGCGGAGCGCCTGCGGGCCGAGCAGGCGGAGTTCTCCATCTACATGAAGCCGGCGCACCCGCGCATCGTCCGCCTGAAGCAAGACCTGGAGCGGCAGGAAAACTTCCTAAAAATCTTCCGCGGCCAGATGTATCAGCAGATCCAGGAGCGTCGGCGGACGCTCCAGATCGAGGCGGCGAACCTGACGCGCATCATCGACGAGTGGAAGGGCAAGGCCCTTGAATACAGCCGGCTGCTGGCGGAGTTCGACCGCATGAACTCCCAGCTCGACCGGCTAAAGCGCATGCACGACCAGTTGCTTGCCAGCACGCAGTCGCTCGACCTCAACCGCAACATGGACCAGGAGAGCGTCTCCATCCTTGAGCCCGCGAGCGTCGCCCAGTCCCAGCGCACAAACGTGGCCAAGGAAATCGCGGTGGGCGCAATGGTGGGCTTTGTGCTCGGCACGGGCCTCCTGTTCGTCCTCGCCACGATAGACAGCCGCTTCCTTTCGATTGAGGACGTAACACAACGTTTCCCGGTGCCTATCCTCGGCGTGCTGCCGATGCAGAAGCGCCGGCAGGGACAGGTGGAGCTTCTTAAGTCCAACGACCAGCGGCTCATGTTCGCCGAGTCCTGCCGCAACATCCGGTCGTCCCTGCTTTACATGGACCGGCAGGGCCTGCGCCCCCGCACGCTCGTGATCACGAGTTCGGTGCCGGCGGAAGGCAAATCCACGCTCGCCGGAAATCTCGCCATTGCGCTCGGCTTTGCGGCCTCGAAGACGATCCTCGTCGATGTGGACCTGCGTCGCGGTCACCTGCACAAGAACTTCAACCTGCCGAATGAGAAGGGCGTATCGGAGCTTGTGCGTGAAAACCTGCCACTGGACAGCGTGATTCAGCGCACACCGTACGAAAACCTCGATTTTATCCCGTGCGGCAAATACCCGGACCGTCCGGGCGAACTGCTCATGAGCGAGCGGTTCCTGAGCATCTGTGACGAGCTGAAGGGGCGCTACGACTTCGTTCTGTTCGATAGCCCGCCGATTCTCGCCACAGACGACACTCCGAGCTTTGCCACAAAGGTGGACGCCGCGATCTTCGTCATACGGGCGAGCCATACCCGTGTCAGGCAGGCGCGTTCCGCCCTTGAAAACCTGCGGCTGCGCGGTGTGAACCTCTACGGGATTGTGCTCAACTTTACGGACATGCGCGAGCCTGGGCACTACTCGTATAAGTACTACGACTACTACTCGTACCGCGCACCGACCTGATCCAGCGTCCTCACACGCCCACCATGAGCGCGGAAACGACAAAGTCCCCCGTTTTGCCCTCCAGGCCGCTCCCAGCGTGGTCCCCGCTGGCGTTATGTGCCCTTGTCCTCATGGGTGGCGGCACGCCTTGGTGGGCCCAGGCGCTCGTGCTCGTGGCCTTCGGAGCGGTGGCTGCCTGGCGCCCTCCCCAGCAAAGTCCTGGGCGTTCGTTCGACATCGCGCTGGCGGGCCTCGTTCTGGCGTGCGGGGTTGCCCTTCTGCCGTTTCCTGAAGGCTGGGCCCGCCCGCGTTGGTGGGGGGAGGCTGCCAACCAGTTTGGGATCGGGCTGCCCGCGACCATTTCCCCGCAACCGTGGCTGACCGCAGAAAACCTGGCCCTGCTCATCGGCGGCATCGTTGCCTTTTATGTTATCTGGAACCGGCCTGTGGACCGGCGCCGCGAGAAGCGTTTGTTGTGGGCGTTCGTGCTGAGCGTTGCGGTTCTGGCTCTGGGTGTCATCCTCGGGCGTTCTCTTGGGCTCAAATACCCGCTCGGGCAAGAGGCGCCTGTTTTCAGTTATTTCCCAAACCGGAATCAAAGCAGCACCTTGTACTGCATGGCCGCGGTTGCCGCCTTCGGCCTGACGCTGGAGTCCATCCGCCGGCGTGAATGGGGGGCGCTCTGGGCCGCAGTCGCGGGGGCCTTGCTCACCGTGGCGCTCGTATTGAGCCTGTCTCGCGTGGGCCTTGCGCTCTTTGTCCTGGGTTGCCTGCTGCTCCTTCTTACACGCAGCCGTCTCAGTGGCCTGTCCTTTGTGGTGAAGGTGGGGCTGCCGGTCGTGCTGATCATTGCGAGCCTCGTCGTTTTCCTGAGTCGTGATAACGTCCCACGTATCACGTCTGCATGGCAGACCGCGGGTACATCCGCGGAGCGCATGGACTTTCGCGTGCGCGTGTATCAGGACGCTTCCCGGCTGATCGGGGACCAGCCTTGGGCGGGAACGGGCCTGGGCAACTTCGCGTATGTGTTTCCCCAATACAGGGAGCATTCCGCCAACTACCAGAGCATCCGCCACCCTGAGAGTGACTGGGTATGGATCGCGACGGAAGCCGGGTTGCCGGGCTTGGTCTTCGCGGCGCTCGCGGTGTTGCTGCTCATGCGGGCGCTGATCCCGCCCGATGGCGAGGTTTGGCCTTATCGCCTGATTCCGGGCGTCTGTGCCGTGCTGTTTCTCTTGCACGGGCTTGTGGACGTGGCGGGCCATCGCTTCGGTTCCCTTCTTGTCGCGTTCTTCCTGTTCCGGCTCGCGTGCCCACAGGCAGCCGGGAAGCGTTCCCTGTTTCCAGCCTGGGCATTCCGTGTGGCGGGTGTGGTTCTCGTGCTGGTGGGGGCGGCGTGGCTCGTGTCTCCGCTGGTGAAGGCGCCCCTGCACTCGGATGCCCGGCTCGCGTTGGCACAGTCCCAGGCGGGTGAGGCGTTGGCAAGGCGGGCTCCGCAGGAAGCCAAAGCGGCGTTGGCTCCGGCCTTGGCTGTCCTGCCCTTGCGCTGGGAGCTGCACTTTCTTGACGCGCGTGCGGACCTGCTGAACCGCTCGGGCCCCGAGGCGCTGGAGGCCTTCCGGCGCGCGCGTTTCCTCGAGCCCGTGGCCGCGAGCGTGGCTCTGGCGGAGGGCGAGGCTTGGCTGCCGATTTCTCCGCGGTTGGCTTATCAGGCGTGGCGTGAGGCCTTGGCGCGGGAATACGACATCCCCCGCGATATGTGGCGCATCATGATGGAGCGCGCCGACGAGCACCCGCGCTTTGCGCCATACATCAGCCAGCTTTCGCGGCTCGATTCTGCCCGCCGGTTCGTGTTCCTCATGCGGCAGCCTCCCAAGGTGTTCGCCAGCGAACTGGCGTTGGACCTGCGGGCGAGCCCGCGGCTTATTCTGTTCTCGCCGGACCAGCGCACGGCCCTGATGCGGCGTTGGGTGGAGTTTGGCGGGGCTGCGCAAGTCCTGGCTTACCTCGACGGCCAGGGCGGCGGCATTCCTCAAGCTGGGCGTGTGCGAGCCGAGGCTTTGGCGGCTCTCAAGCGTTATGACGAGGCCGTCTCGGCGGCCCGTGAAGCCCTCGGTCAACCCGATCTCCCGGCGTTTTCCCGGTTCGAATCCGAATCCCTGGCCTCGCTTCAGGCCCTGTACAAATCTTCCGGGAACGACGTCATTGTCGGTGCAGCCATCCTGAAAAAGCAGATGTCGAACGGTCAGATACGCGATGCCCTGCTTACCGCGAACCGCCTGATCACGATGCCACAGGTGCCGCCTTGCGTGCATTATTGGCGTGCAGAGATCCTGCAACAGACGGGGGCGCCGGAGGACGCGTGGCGCTCGTGGGAGGCGTATTTCCGCTACCTCGACAACCACGCAAAGCCGGAGGCAGGGTCCGCTCCCGTAAGGACTCCGGGCTCTCTTTAAGCAAGGCTGGTGGCCCTCAGGGCTGCACCACGATTACGCGGTTCAGCAAAGCGTCCAGCTCCGCGGTTGCCGCATCCAGAGAGGGCGTGCCGGCGATCACGATCTCGAGCTTCCTCTTGCCTTCCTTGCGGTCACCGACCCAGGCGTCCCACAGGCGGTCGCTGTGATAGCGGCCTTGTTTCAGGTGGTAGGGGTAACCTGCGGGGTCCCATTGTCCATAGAACACGTGAATGGACCGTTCGGCGTTGGCGAAAGTATAGGCGTTGAAGACGATCTCCAGCGGGCCACTCCGCCAGAGGTGCGTGCCGCCGTCCTTCGTCATTTTCCAGCCTGTAGCCGGCAGGCAGAGCTCGGGCTTGTGGACGCCTCCGAGCTGCGCCGCACGCGCGTCGTTCCAGATGAAATAGTAGCTTAACGTCGAGCACCCGCGCACAGGATCGGACCACGTGTAGAGCTCCCCGCGGTCGAAGAAAAGGGAGTCGCGGATGCGGGCGGGGATCTCGCGGGCTTGAGGCGGCGGCGTCAGGCACTCGAACTGAACCTCCCACTGCAAGGCGCGTTTTTCGGGTTTCCTAAGCGCGTACCAAAGGTGCGCGCCCGGAAGCGAGGCAACGCTGAGCGCGAGCGGAACGCCTACGGCCCAGATCCCCAGCGGATGCATCGGCGCGGCTCCAGACGCGGCTCCGTGGCGTAAACCCTGGTCTGGTTGAAGGCGTTTCAGCACCCAGGCGACCGCACACAGGAAGACGAAACTCAGCACATAGACGGTATAACCAGCCGGGTCGTGCCACTGCTCCATACGCTCAGGACCTTCCTTCATGTGCACCAAGGTGAGCACGACCGTGCGCCCGTAGTTGAAGAAAAGCGCCGCTCCGGCGGCCAGGCCGATCAGCAAAGCCCGGCTGAGCGTGCGAAGGCGCAACAGCTCCCCAAGGAAGAACGCGACCATGAGCGTGCTTTGGAAGGAGCGCATGCCGCTGCACGCTTCCTCAACCTGCACGAGGCCGTCGGCGTGGCGCACGGCATTGCCGAGGCGCTCCGCGTGCATGCCGAGGAAATTCAGCGTGTCAACGGTCGCCTGCGTGACGGCCCCGGTGAGCTGGTCCACGAGCACGGTCTCCACCTTTCGGGGCCAGGGCACGGCGAAGAGCAGGAAGAGCAGGGGAGGGAGTGCGTGGCGCTGCCAGGTTCGTCCGCCCCAGCAACCCAGAAGCTCCCAGGACGCCCACAGTGCGGCGAGGGCTTGAGCCCAGGCGAGCAGACGCCAATCCGCATTCGCCTCAAACAGGACGCGCGCGGGCAGGAACGCGAGGGCTACAAGTGTAACAACAAGCCAGGCGCGTCTGCGCCGTGAACATGAAAAGGTTTCGGGCGCGGGCCGGTCCGCCCAACGGAGCATCAGCAAATAGGCACCGCCCAGCGGTACGAGATACCCATACTGATACTGCGGGTTCACCGACCATTCGGCCTCCCACTGGAAAAACAGGAGCCCCCAAAAAACCGCGAGCACAGCGGCATTGAGCAAGAGCAGGTGCAGCGCAGGCTCAGCGGCCGGGGTGACTGTCGGTGCGGAGCCTTGTGCAGCCTGTGCCATAGCGTGCCGCTAGCGCATGCCACCCATGCCCATGCCACCCATCCCGCCCATCGCGCCGCCCATGCGCTTCATGAGCTTCCGGCCCTTCTCGCCCTTGAACATTTTCATCATTTTCCGCATCTGCGTGAACTGCTTCAGCAGCATGTTCACGTCTTTCACCTCGACGCCCGCGCCTTTTGCCACGCGGAGCCGGCGGCTGCCATTGATGAGCTGGGGACTGCGGCGCTCTTTGGGCGTCATGGACAGGATGATCGCTTCGGTGCGCTTCATCTGGTTCTCCTCCTTGTCGCCGAGCTGAATGCCGCTCATGCCGGGGAGCATCTCCATGATCGAGCTCAAAGGCCCAAGCTTCTTGATCTGACGGAGCTGGCCCAGAAAATCCTCCAGGTCGAAATCGGCCTTCCGCATCTTGTCGGCGAGCCGTTCGGCCTCTTCCTGATCAATCGCTTCCTGTGCCTTTTCGACGAGGGACACGACGTCGCCCATGCCGAGTATGCGCTGGGCCATGCGGTCGGGATGGAAGACGTCGAAATCGCCCGCCTTCTCGCCCGTGCCCATGAACTTGATCGGCACGCCCGTAATCGCCTTCATCGACAGCGCGGCGCCACCACGGGCATCGCCGTCGAGCTTGGTCAGGACAATGCCGGTAAGTTGCACGGCCTCGTGGAAGTGCCGGGCCACGTTCACCGCCTCCTGGCCGAGCGCGCTGTCCGCGACGAGCAGCACTTCGTCCGGCGCAATCTTTTCCCGGAGGTGCTTGATCTCCTGAATCAGGTCCTGGTCGATCTGGAGTCGACCGGCGGTGTCGAAAATAATCAGGTCTGCGCCCTGCTCTTCCGCCCAGGCGCGCCCCGCGGCTCCGAGCTTGGGGACGTCCTTGGTTTGACGGTCACCGTAGAAGAGGAAGTTCTCGTTCCGGCTCAGCGTCTCCAACTGGTCTATGGCGGCCGGGCGATACACGTCGCACCCGATCAGCGCCGGCTTGTAACCCTTTTTAGACAAGTGCCGCGCGAGCTTTGCGCTTGTGGTCGTCTTACCCGAACCGTGAAGACCGACCATCATCACGCGCAGCGGCTTCTTTGGCTGGAGGGCCGTCGCGCCCTCACCCAGCAGGGTAACGAGCTCGTCGTGGATAATCTTGATGACCTGCTGGCCGGGGCTGACGCTCTTGATGACATCCTGCCCCACGCACGACGCCTTCACCCGGTCCACAAACTCGCGGGCCACCTTGAAATGGACGTCTGCCGAAAGCAGGGCCGTGCGGACCTCTTTCAGGGCTTCGGCCATGTTTTCCTCGGACAGGCGACCCAGACCGCGGAGATTGCGGAGGGCCGACGTCATGCGATCTGTCAGGGCTTCGAGCATCGTTTGTTGGTGCGCAAGTGTAGGAGCGTTGCCGTTGCTGTCAGCATTTATAACGGCCGTGGGCGTGCGGGTAACAAAGCGCCTTAAGGGGCAATTGGCAAGTGCCGCCCCGCGCCGTCACGGGCTTCGCGTTTCTAAAGCCCAATCGCGCCGAGTCCGCTCGCCTTCTTGGTTGCGTTCAGCGGCAAGGCGCACCACGATTTCGCCGACTCCAGAAGGCCCGGTTAGCCCCCCGGTTTTTGCGGGGCTTCGCACTTTCAACATTCCTTTTCAAACGCCGTGCTCCGCTTCGCCGAAGAAATTCTCCTCCTTGCCCTCGATGACCATTCCGGCCGCCTCCACATGCTGCCTGAGCGAGCCTTGGACTTCGCTGTTGCCGGCGCCATGCTTCTGGAACTCGCCTTTGAGAAGCGCATCGACACAGACGTCACCCAGTTGACCATCCTGGACCCCCGGCCAACCGGCGACGTGCTTCTGGATCAGGTCCTGGAGGTGCTCCCTCACAAGGAAAAGAACCTCACCATCCAGAAGGCTCTGGCACGCGTCGCACTCAAGGCACCGCGGCTGCGCGAACAGCTCTTTGAGCGCCTTGTGGAAAAGCGGGTGCTGACGCGCAAGGAGGAACGTTTCCTGTGGGTGCTCAATGAGCGCCGCTACCCGGTGATCGACGATCGCGAAGAGCAGGAAGTGAAGAGCCGCATTCGTGACGTTGTCCTTACTCCCGACGCCATCCCGGACCCACGGGACGTGGTGCTGATCTGCCTGGTGGACGCCTGCGACCTCGCGCACACCATTTTCTCCGCCGAGGAACTTGATACCTGCACGGCGCGTCTCAAGCAGATCGCGCAGATGGACTTTATTGGTCAGGCCATCGCGAAAGCGATCGGCGAGATCCAGCACGCCATTCTCGAAGTCATCGCTTATTCGGGGATGTAAGCCGATTCGCGATACGTCCACCGCTGCACGAGCCCAACGCGCCCGCCTATGAACCCGCTTGACGGAAAGACGATCCTTCTTGGCGTGACCGGTTCCATCGCCGCCTACAAAGCCGCCGACATCACATCGCAACTCGTGAAGCTTGGCGCGTCGGTGCATGTGGTCATGACGCGCGAAGCCACAGAATTCATTACGCCGCTGACCTTGCAGGTGTTGTCACGCAACCCCGTTGGCCACGACCTGTGGAAAGAGGGCGAAGGGTGGCAACCGGGCCATATCGAGCTGGCGGACCGCGCCGATCTGCTGCTGGTCGCTCCGGCAACGGCGCACATTCTCGCGTGCTTTGCGCAAGGGCTGGCGCCGGACCTGTTGACGTCCATCCACCTTGCCACGCCCGCGCCGGTCATGGTTGCCCCGGCGATGAACGGCAAGATGCTCAAGCACCCGGCCACACAGGAAAACCTTGGCATCCTGCGCAAGCGCGGGGTGCGCGTTGTCGAACCCGTGGAAGGACTGCTCGCCTGCGGGTACGAGGGCGCCGGCAAGCTGGCTCCCGTGGAAACGATCGTCGAGGCCGTGAAGTCCTTTTTTGCGAAGGAGCGCGTCCGGGCATGAGCGTGGATCTTTGGAGTCAGCACATCCTGCCGGCTGAAGGCGCCATCGCGTGGCGCGCGCCGGGTGTGGAAATCCTGGCGTGGCGGCACTCCCAGGATTGGCTCGTAGCGATGGACAATAAGGCGCCTTCCACAAACGCGCCGGAAGTCGCGCCGGTCGCCATACCGAAGCGCCCCGATACCCGCCGCTGGGCATTCAATTCCGAAGTCCCTGCGGTTACTTTCCGCCCCGCGCTTCCTTCCCGCCCGCTCGTGGTGCGCCCGCGCACGCCGCTGGAGCTGCCACCGCAGACCGAGGCCACGTTTTACGTGTCGCTGCCGCTCGGTGTGGAGCTTCGCGTGGGCAAGCCCGAAGCGCCGGTTCCGCAGTTGCAGGTCCTTACCACGCTTGAGCCGGTTGTGCTTTCCGATACCTGGTGTGGTGAGTTTACGACGGGTGAGCTGTGCTTCAGCCTCAAGAGCCGCGCCGTGCGCAGTCTTGGGGAAATCCAGGTCAGGCCCCTTCGCGCAATGTGCCCGCTGGTGATTCGGAACGGGTCCGCGGCGGTGCTCCCGCTGAAGAAATTGTGTCTGCGGATGATCTACCTGAGCCTGTACCGTGGGCAGGCGAGCCTGTGGACAAATCGCATTTTGCTTACCTACAAGGGCCGTGAGGAACTTGGGCAGGTGGATTACGAAACCTCGGCGCCGGGTGAGGCACAAGGAGCGCTCTTGCTGGTGGAGGCCTCCCAACGTCCGCCAACCGGCTTGGCCCGGCTTACCTTTGGCCTGAGCGAACTCACGGGCGCCTGGTCTTGATTATTTCCCATGCTACCGCTTGCAGAGATTAACTGGGAGTCCCTGTCGCAGTCGGCCCTGCTGGGGCAAATATTGAAGGCAACGGTCCTCCTGTGCCTGGGGCTGCCCATCGTAATGATTGGGTCGCGCGTGATTTCGCGCGGGGTTGCGAAACGGTTCTCAACACAAGCCGCGTTCGTTTCCGGCAAGGTTGTGCTCTATGGTGGTTACATCCTCCTGACGCTGACCCTGCTGCTCCAGTTTGGTTTTAACCTGACGACCGTCCTGGGCGCCGCGGGTGTGGCTTCGGTGGCTGTCGGCTTTGCCGCGCAGACGAGCCTTTCAAACCTGATCTCGGGCATCTTCCTGCTCTGGGAGCAGCCGTTCAAGGTGGGCGATGCGGTGACCATAAACGGACGCACCGGCGTGGTCCTGTCCATCGACTTGCTATCCGTAAAAATCCGGACCTTCGACAATCTCTACATCCGCATCCCCAACCAGACGATCATCCAGTCTGAGGTTACGACGGTCACACGCTTCCCGATTCGGCGTCTGGATATAACCGTGGGTATCGCCTACAAGGAAGATCTGCGGCGCGTGATGGTCGTGTTGCGCGAGGTCGCCGAAGCGAACCCGTTCTGCCTCGATGATCCCGAACCGTTTTTGGTGATCCAGGAATTTGGGGCGTCCTCAATCAACATTCAGTTGGGTGCGTGGTGCGTGCGTGAGAATTACGTCGCGCTGAAAAACTCGCTGATCATCGACATCAAGGAGCGCCTTGATAAGGAAGGCATCGAAATCCCGTTCCCGCAGGTCACCCTTTCCGGTCTGCAGGGCGCCCCCGTGATCGTCAGCAGCCGTACGGGCGACGCGTCCGGCTCCAGGGAAGCCCCGGAACCCGCTGACAAGGCCTGAGCGGGGCCTTCCGGTCTTTCCGGGGGCTCTACCGGAGCAGGTCGCGGTAGCGCACCAACTGGTCGTGCAGGGAAAAGCGGACGAGCAGCGAGAGCCCGCAGAACATCACGACTGCGTTCACGTTGGCCTCTTGCTCTGAGATCTTGCGCAGGCGTTCGACGAGGGACCGGTTTACGCTGTCGAGGTCCTCATACAGCTTGTCGAGGCCCTTCAGGTCCCAGTCTGGCTTCCCTCCTTCAGCAGCGAGCAAGTATTGCTGGATCAGGTAACTCCCGACCGTGCGGAAAATCGTTTCCTCCGGGCTGGAAAAGGGCAGGTGGAAGCGCGCAAGCGGCTTGAACCGCGACAGGATGGGGCACGCGCTTGTCGCCAGGACCAACCCGAGAAGGGAATTCACGGCGGTCTGGGCGTCGCACTGCATCCCATACAGGCGTTCCTTCGCCTTGACGCGCACGGTGACCGTGGAGCACGACAGCACGGGCGCAAACCGGTGCGCAATATCCTCAATGTCCACCGCAGCGGGGCAATGTTTGCACCGGCCGGAAAGCGTGCAGTTGGGGCATTGCTCCGTCTCCAGTTTTGTCCACTCTGCGTGCGGCGCGGCGTCTACCTCAGGGGAGAACGTGCGCTCCGGGTCGATCTGGAACGAGACCGTCTCGCCATTCTCGAGCTTGAACTGGTAATCGAACATGGGACGAAGTTGGTTTGATGGGGGTCGCCTCACGTTTTCTTTCATTTGGGATTCGACGGCGCTCACGGTCGTTCCGCAAGCTCCATTTGCGCGGTTTCCGGCTCCTGGTGCAGGTCTGAAGGGTCGGGTGCATTTGTACATTGCGTCCCTGCCCACCCCCGCGCAAAGGTTACGCTAAGATGGATCCACGGTACGTCAAACTGGCTCAGGGACTCACAGGGTTTTCAACGAATCTCAAAGAGGGCGAACGGGTGCTGATAGACGCCTACGACGTGCCCGATGCCATGGTGGTCGCGCTCGTCCGCGAGGCCCGCGCCCGTGGGGCTATCCCTTACGTCCAGATCCAGCGCGCCCGCGTGCTGCGGGAGTTGTACCGCGACGCTTCGGAAGACCAGTTCGATACGCAGGCGGGCTACGAACTCGCGCGCATGAAGAAGATGCAGGCGTACATCGCCCTGCGCGGGTCGGACAACATTTTCGAGACCTCGGACGTTTCGCCGGACATGATGAAGCGCGTTATGTCGGCCATGAAGCCCGTGCTCGACTGGCGCGTAAAGAAGACGAAATGGTGCGTGTTGCGCTGGCCCACGTCGGCGATGGCGCAGCAGGCGCAGACGAGCACCGAGGCCTTTGAAGACTTCTTCTTCCGCGTCTGCACGCTCGACTACGCGCGCATGCGTCCCGGGATGGACGCCCTGCGCAAGCTCATGGAAGCCACGGATCGCGTCCAGATCAAAGGCCGCGGCACGGACCTGTCGTTCTCGATCAAGGGCATTGGTGCCGTCACCTGCGGCGGCGGCCACAACATCCCCGACGGTGAAGTCTTCACCGCACCGGTTAAGGATTCCGTCGAGGGCGTGATCTCCTACAATGCGCCGTCCGTCTACCAGGGCGTCTCTTTTGAC
>CAZQIE010000011.1:9845-54860 GCA_964593675.1 uncultured Opitutales bacterium | reverse complement strand
GCCTCCGCCCTCCTGTGGCTGTAACCCATATGTCGATTGGCCCTAGGGCGTGTTCTGCGGCCTGGAAGGAATACCGTAGCGGTCCTTGTGCGGGTGGGCTGAAAGGCCCCCAGGGGCCCCGGCGCCAGATGCGTCCGGAGGGAAGGCCGTGTGGGTCAGGTGCCGTTAAGGGCGCGGCAGATTTCGCAGACGGTGCCGTCGCACTGGCGGGCGCCGCAGTGTTCGCGTCCGTAGTAGATGATTTGCAGGTGCAGGCGGTGCCAAGTTTCCGGGGGAAAGAGCTTTTTGAGGTCTTCTTCGACTTTCACCACGTTGCGGCCGCGGGAGAGCTTCCAGCGTCGGGCGAGGCGGAAAATGTGCGTGTCCACCGGAAAGGCCGGTATGCCGAACGCCTGGACCATGACGACGGAGGCTGTCTTGTGACCGACGCCTGGCAGGGCTTCCAGTTCCTCGAAGTTTTGTGGAACCTGCCCGCCATGGCGCTGGACGAGCAGGCGGGAGAGTTCCACGAGGGCCTGGCTCTTGGTGTTGCTGAGGCCTACGGGGCGTATGATTTCCTTTACTTGCGCGGCGCTCAGTGCGGCAAGTTTTTCGGGGGTGTCCGCGAGGGCAAAGAGGGTGGGGGTGACGGCGTTCACGCTCCGGTCGGTCGTGTGGGCTGAGAGCACGACGGCGACGAGCAGCTTGAACGGGTCCCGGTGGGGGAGGGGTTGCCGGGGGGCCGGGTAGAGCTCGTTCAGGCGGCGCAGGACGAAGGCGGCGCGGTCTTTGCGGTTCATGGTGGTAAGCGTGGGGAGCAAAGCGCCGGCCCACGTGTCACAGCAGTATCGGCGTCAGGGCGGAGGGGCACAAGGGCGCAGGCGCGATGCACTTTTGTTGCCTGTTTTTTGCGCAAGGCAGGTGGCCTCCCGCCCGGCTCCGCGCGTCGTCGGTTCGCGGTACTAAAGCCGGCGGGCTTTTCGCCGTGTTGTCCCTGATCTGGCCGTCTGCACGCCGCCGTTCCGCCTGAACGTCATGTTCGCCTTTTCTAATATCGAACGGGGCGGCGGATAAAGGTTGCGCGGCGTGCCGCGGTATGTATATATCAACGTATCTGGATATATTGATATGACTTTTTCGACCATGCCCAGCGCCGTATCCACACCGCTTCCCTTCAATCCGGCGGACTTGCCCCGAGAGCAGCACCGCCACTACATTCCCGCGACCGAGGCGGACCTCAAGGCCATGCTGGCAGCGGTCGGCGTCGCAAAGCTGGACGACCTGTATGCGCACGTGCCGGCGCAGATCCGGATGCAGCCGCCGCTGGCGTTGCCCGAGGAGCTTGCGTATGACGCGGTGAAAGAGCGCATCGAGGAGATTTCCCAGAAGAACGCGAACCGCGTCTCGTTTATCGGCGACGGCTTGCCGGCCTACAAGGAGCACGAAATTTCGGGCTACGTGTGCGGTCTGCGGAATCTTGCCACCGCGTATACGCCGTACCAGCCGGAGCGCAGCCAGGGAACGCTCCTGACCCACTGGATCTACCAGTGCCTCCTTTTTGAACTCACCGGGTTTGAGGCGATCAATTCGTCCCTCTACGACCGCGCGAGCGCCCTTTACGAGGCCATCTGCTGCTCGATCCGCCTTTCCCGGAATGCGGACACCGCCCTCGTGTCGGAGGGGCTTTTCCCCGGTGACATTGAGGTTCTGCGCACGATGGCCGCGGACACGACGATTCGCATCGAGACGGTGCCGGTTGACCCGGCGACCGGGCGGCTCGACCCGGCGGTGGTCCGCGCCCGCGCCACGCAGATCGGTTCGCGCCTTGCGTGTGTCGCGTTCCCGCAGGTGAACAACCTGGGTCTGCTGGAGGACGTTGATGCCCTTACGGACACGGTGGCTGCGGCAGGCGTGAAGAGCATTGCCGTGATTGACCCCATGCTCCACGCCACGGACGGCCTGAAGACTCCGGCGACGTTCGGCCAGAAAGGTGCCGACATCATCGTGGGCGAAGGTCAGCACCTGGCGATTGCGCCGAGTTTCGGCGGTCCCGGTCTCGGCCTTTTTGGTGTGCGTTTCAACGACGCCGTGAAGAACGACGTGCGTGCGACGCCGGGCCGTTTCGTTGGCAAGGCGCGTGACCTGCAGGGACGCGAATGCTGCGTGATGGTGCTTTCCACGCGTGAGCAGCACATCCGCAAGGAGAAGGCCACGTCGAACATTTGCTCGAATCAGGCGTTCATTGCCACGCTTGCGGGCGCTTCCGTCCTGGCCCGCGGTGAGGCGGGCATGGCCGCCGCAGTCCGCGCTGGCCGTGACAACGCCCGCGAGGCTGCCGCGAAGCTGACGGCCATTCCCGGCGTGGCGCTCGCGTACCCGGAGGCACCGTTCTTCAACGAGCTTGTGCTGAAGGTGCCCGGTTCCGTGGCCGACCTCGTGAGCGAGGGTTGCCGCCGCGGCATCCATGTGGGCGTCGACGTCTCCAGCCGCGTCCCGAACGGCCGCAACCTGATCAAGGTGTCGTTCTCCGACCTCCAGACGAGCGCGGACGTTGCGAAGCTGGTCGACGTCTTCGCGGCGCTTTATGGTGCGCCCAAGGCGGGTGAGGCCGTGAAGCTTCCGGAAGTCCCGGCTGCGCTGTTGCGCGCAACGCCTGCGGGCTTGCCGCAGCTTCCGCTCGCGAAGATCAAGGACTACTACCGGCTTCTTTCGGAACTGAACGTCAGCCCGGATAATGGCTGCTACCCGCTCGGTTCCTGCACGATGAAGTATAACCCGTTCCTGAACGAATGGGCGGCCGGGCTCCCGGGCTTCACGAACGCGCACCCTCAGGCGCCGGTCGAAGACGTGCAGGGCTGTCTTGAGGTGCTGTTCGAAATCCAGGAATGGATCAAGGGGGTGACGGGGCTCGCGGGCGTAACCACGCAGCCGCTGGCTGGCGCGCAGGGTGAGCTGGTCGGGTTGAAGTTGTTCCAGGCTTACCACCGCAGCCGGGGCGAGAGCCACCGCGACGTCCTGCTGATTCCGAAGTCTGCCCACGGCACGAATTTTGCGACGGCCGCGATGGCCGGGTTTGACCCGCGTGAGGTCAACGGGCTGAAGGCCGGCATCGTGCTGCTGGAAGGCGACGCTTCGGGCCGCATCGACATGGCGGATCTCGACAAGAAGATCGCCGCGCACGGGCCGCGGCTTGCGGGCATCATGGTCACCAACCCGAACACTTCGGGTATCCTGGAAACGGAATTCAAGGCCGTGGCCGACAAGGTGCACGCGGCAGGCGGGCTCGTCTACATGGACGGCGCGAATATGAACGCCATCGCCGGTTGGCTCAACCTTGGCACCATGGGCGTGGACGCTGTTCACAACAACCTGCACAAGACCTGGACGATCCCGCACGGCGGCGGTGGCCCCGGCGACGCGATTGTGGCGGTCTCGGAAAAGCTCGTGGATTTCCTGCCGGGCTACCAGATCGTCCGCAAGGGTGGGCTCTTCCAGCCCGTGAGGGCGCCGAAGAGCATCGGTTCGTTCCACCGCCACTGGGGCAACTTCGCGCACAAAGTTCGCGCTTACACGTACCTGCTCCGCCTGGGGCGTGAAGGCGTGCGGCGCATGTCGGCCGTGGCCGTCCTGTCCTCGCGCTACCTGTATGCTCGCCTTAGCAAGCACTTCCCGACCCTCCCGGCGGGGGCTGCGAGCGAGCCGCGCATGCACGAGTTCATCCTCACGCTGTCGCAGGAAGACTTCGCACGGCTCGAAGCGGTGGGCGTGCCTCGTGCGTCTGCGATCTCACGCGTTGGAAAGCTGTTCCTCGACTTTGGGTTCCACGCGCCGACAGTTGCCTGGCCGGAGGTTTTCGGGCTGATGATCGAGCCCACGGAAAGCTACACGCGCGCTGAGCTCGACCGGCTCGGGGACGCGGTGATGGCCATCCAGAAGCTCATCCGCGAGCACCCGGAGGCGCTGCTGAAGACGCCGTATTTCACGCCCGTTGACCGCATCGACGACGTGACCGCGAACCGGAATCTCGTCCTGAGCGAGCGGCTGGAGTCACTGCCGACCGTCAACCCGAACCGCCTGGGCCCGGATGAGCTGGCGAAGCTCCCGATTGCCGAGATCTACAACCGTATCGTCGCGGCGAGCGCGTCATAACGTAAAGTCGGATCGGCGCGAAAGAAAAGGAGGTCGCTCTTCGAGTGGCCTCCTTTTTTTATGACTGACCGGCAACGACCAGGGCGTGGGCCGCTTCTTTCGGCTGCACGTGCGCGTTGATAAACCGTTTTTGCTTCCAACGGTAACGTTGCGGGATCAACATGGGCCTCCGCATACCGCTCTAACCATGGAGACCATCGACTACGCCGGACAGCGCATCGGAAAATGGCAGGTCGGAGCATCCACGTACCTCGCGTGGCCGGAAGCAGGCGCGCGCCTGATGAACTGGCACGTCAGCCTTGCAGACGGCTCGGTGCGTGACGTCATCCACTGGCCCGAGCAGGCTGATTATTCGCGGCCCGCAAAGATTCGTGGAGGAAACCCGATCCTCTTTCCTTTTGCCGGGCGCACGTTTGAAAACGGCGACATTGGCTACTGGCGCACGCCGGAGGGAGAGCGGCGGCCGATGCAGATGCACGGGTATGCGCGGGATGGGAAATTCAAGCTCACGCATCACAGCCCGGCGGGTTTCATTGCGACGTTCGAGCCGAGCGCCGCGTGCAGGGAGGCGTATCCCTACGACTACGAGTTCTCCGTCCATTACCGCTTCAGTGAGCTCGCCTTCTGGGTGGACCTTGTCCTGACGAACCACGACCGCCGCCCCATCCCCTGGTGCCCGGGCCACCATTTCTATTTTCAGCTTCCGTGGCACGCCCACCTCTCACGCGGGGACTACGAGATCGACGTGCCCGCGAAGAAGGCCTTCTACCACGCGGGGGACGGGCGTCTGGAGCCCACGAAGGACTTCCTTACGAAGACCACCTTTGCGGACTTTGCGCTGGTTGACCGCATCCATTGCCGCCTCAAACGCAACAGCGTGACGTTTGGTCCGA
This sequence comes from uncultured Opitutales bacterium, assembly GCA_964593675.1. Classification (GTDB taxonomy): domain Bacteria; phylum Verrucomicrobiota; class Verrucomicrobiia; order Opitutales; family CAZQIE01; genus CAZQIE01. Next base: position 49,839 of record CAZQIE010000011.1, on the reverse strand, counting down.
AGAGTGAGGAGGAGAATGTTACGATCCGCATCGGCAGCGACCCGGTACCCAGCCCGTGGGTGTCTTTGGTGACTTGGACTGAGACTCCCGACAGCCCCTTTTACTGCGTGGAGCCGTGGATGGGCCCGCCCAACAGCCCCGAGAACAAGAACGGCATGCATTTTGTGGACCCCGGAAAGACCGGCACGTTCAGTGTCGAAGTCAGCTTGATGTAGTCGGCCCGGTTCCTCCAGAGGCGCGGCGCTGCGGCCCCTTGCAGTTTTGCAGTCTTACCCATGCGAAAAGAACCCCACATATATTCCTGTATCCTGACGCTTGCAGCGGCACTCGGCCTGTCCGCAACCGCAGCTTTCGGCCAGGCTGCGGCGCCTGCGCAGCCCGCCAAGGCGGTCGCCCCGGCGGTCGCCCCGGCCCGAACGGGAGCGGAGATCCCGCAGACGCGCAGCCCCGCGACGCCATACATTCAGGCTGGGGACCGCGTGGCGATCGTAGGCGACTCCATCACGGAACAGCGCATGTACAGCCGGTTCATCGAGCTGTATCTCCGGGCCTGCCACCCGCAGCTGAATGTGGACGTGCTGCAACTGGGCTGGAGTGGCGAGCGCGCGTCGGGGCTCAACGACCGCATGGAAAACGACCTCATGCCGTGGAAGCCTACGCTGGTAACGCTCTGCTATGGGATGAATGATGGTTCGTACAAGCCCTACCAGCCGAAGCTGGGTGACGACTACCGGGCGGCGATGGAAAACGTGCTGACGCGCCTTCAGAAGGCGGGCGCCCGCGTGGTGGTTGGCTCCCCGGGCTGCGTGGACTCGGTGACATTCAAGCGTCCGGGCAACATTGATCCCGCCGCCTACAACGACACCCTTGCACACCTGCGCGACATCGCGTCGGACCTCGCGGCGAACCGGGGTCTGGCGTTCGCGAATGTCCATGACACGATGCTTGTGGCGATGGAGCCCGCGAAGGAGCGTTACGGCCGCGATTATCAGGTGGTCGGTGGCGACGGCGTGCATCCGCAGCCCAACGGGCACCTTCCGATGGCTTATGCGTTCCTGAAGGGGATGGGCCTCGACGGGAATATCGGCACGTTCACGTTTGAGTTCGAGGGAGGGGCCACGGCCACGGAGGGCCACACCGTCCTCTCGTGGAAGGAAGGCAAGGGCGAGATCGAGAGTGCCCGCTGGCCGTTCTGTTTTGAAGGCCAGAATGAGGGGGCCACCAGCCCGAGGAACGTCACCGCCATGCTGCCGTATGTGCCGTTCAACAAGGACCTGAACCGCCTGACGCTTGTCGTGAAGAACCTGCCGACCGAGAAGGCCAAGGTGAAATGGGGCTCGCACAAGAAGGAATTCACGCGCGAGCAACTGGAGGCCGGCGTGAACCTCGCCGAAGCGTTTCTTGAGAATCCGTTCTCAGCGCCGTTCAAGGCCCTCAACGAGCGTGTAGGGGAGAAGCAGAAGTTTGAGACGGTGATGGTGAAGAGCTTCGTTACCAACGCGCGGGCTCCTGAGATCAAGGAAGACCCCGAGATCGGGAAGCTGCTCGGCGAAGTCCGCACCCGGCTCGAAGGGCTGCGAGAGAAGCAGGTGACGCGCGTGCGTGAAGCCTTCAAGCCTGTCCGCCATACGGTGGAAATCGAGCCGGTGAAGTAAGCCGGAGGTTATTCCACGCCTGGACATAGGCGCCGGTACGCAGGGCGACTTGCGGAGCGGCGCTTTTTGCTTTGGTACGCCCGACGGGCTTTCGGCGGCGCGGCGATCGCGCGGGGTTGCGGGGGTCAGCCCAGTGGGAACGGGGCGCGGGTGGCGCCTGCGCGTGCCTGGACGAGGCGTTTGAGCAGCAAATAAAGGGTCTCAAGGTGCGGCATGGGGACGCCGAAGGACTTGCCGCGCCGGAGTGGCTCTCCCCAGATGGCTTCGACCTCCACATCCACGCCCGCCCGGTAGTCTATGAGGCTGGAAGGCTTGTACGGCCCCATTGTTGCCGTGACGTCAAACTGCGACTGGATGAATGTATCCGGGATCTCAATACCACGGGCCCGGCTGGCGGCCCGAACCTCTTCCATGAGCAGGCGGCTGAGAAGCGTAAGCTCCTGGCTCGCCATGATCTGGTCCGTCGTGATCGAGCCGGCAGCTATGGCCAGGCCGTTGAAGGGCACATTCCAGCAGAGCTTACGCCAGATCGCTTCCTCCAGATTTGGGGCCAGCGCCGCTTTTACGCCCGCTTCCTTGAACAGCGCGACGAGCGTTTTCGCGACCTTGGGAGCGGCGGTGTGGGGGCCGATGGCGAGGCGGCCGGGCATGAGGTTTTCGATCACGCCGGGGCCCGTGCGGTTTATGCAGACGAAGCACAGGCAGCCGACAACCGGGTTTTCAGGGAAGTTTTGAGCGAGCCACTCCACGTTCCCCATGCCGTTCTGCATGGTCAGCAGGACGGTGCCGGGCTTTACGAGGGGCTTGAGGATCTTCGGCAGCACGGGGTTTGCCGTGGCCTTGATGGCGATGAGCACGAGATCGCAGGGGCCGATTTTCTCCGGGTCCATCTGCGCCTGGATCGGGTGGACGCGGAATTCGCCGCCATCCACCTTGACGATCATCCCGCGCTCCCGGAGCGCCGCGTAGTCGCTTCGGGCGAGGAAGTGCACATTTTGGCCGGCCCGCGCCAAGACGGCGCCGTAGTAGCCGCCAACGGCTCCGGGCCCCACGAGGGCGATCTTTTGGAACGGACGCATCGGACAGGAGCAAGCGTAGTGGAAAAGCGGGTACGGGGTGTGTCAGCCTTCCTTGCGCACGGCGGTGTCGCGTGCTTCCGGCAGGCGGTCCGGGAAGTCCAGCGTGTAGTGCAGGCCGCGGCTTTCCTTGCGTTTCAAGGCGCACTCGATCACGAGATCCGCGACCTGGATCATGTTGCGCAGTTCGAGGAGGCGGGGCTCCACCTTGAAGTTCCAGTAATACTCGTTCACCTCGCGGGCGAGCGTCTGTATGCGCGTGCGGGCCCGCTGGAGGCGCTTGGTGGTGCGGACAATCCCGACATAGTCCCACATGGTGCGCCGGAGTTCGTCCCAGTTGTGGGAGAGGACGACGCGTTCGTCGGCGTCGCGCACATTGCCGTCGATCCAGTCGGGGAGGGCGTCGGGCAGGGCGGGGGAGCCGAGCAGGTACTCCTGCACCCGGGCGGCGCCGCGGTGGGCCAGCACCACGGCCTCGAGCAGGGAGTTCGAGGCGAGGCGGTTTGCGCCGTGCAGGCCTGTGCAGGAGACTTCCCCGCAGGCGAAGAGGCCGGGGATGTCGGTCTCCGCGTGCAGGTTTGTGCGCACGCCGCCGCAGAGGTAGTGGGCCGCGGGGACGACGGGAATGTAGTCCTTCGCGATGTTGATGCCGTGGCGCTCGCAGGCGTTGAAAATGTTCGGGAAACGCTGGCGCAGGACGTCTTCGGGATGGCGGGTGATGTCGAGCCAGAGGTGGCGGGCGCCGGAGCGTTTCATTTCGCTGTCGATGGCGCGGGCCACGATGTCGCGCGGCGCGAGGTCCGCCCGCGGGTGAAAGGCCTTCATGAAGGCTTCGCCTGCGGCGTTGCGGAGGATTGCGCCTTCGCCGCGCACGGCCTCGGAAATCAGGAAGCGGTCGCCGAGGGGGGTGTAGAGGGCGGTGGGGTGGAACTGGATGAACTCCATGTTCGCCACTTCGGCGCCTGCGCGGAAGGCCATGGCGATGCCGTCGCCCGTGGCGATGTCCGGGTTCGTGGTGTACTGGTAGACCTGACCGGCGCCGCCGGTTGCGAGCATGACGACGGGGGCGCGGAAGGTGTGGACTTTTCCGCTGTGCACATCGAGGGCGTACAGGCCGACGATCTGGTCTTTGCCGGGAGGCACGGGCAGGCCGGAGCGGGCGAGCTTCGCGCGCGTGATCAGGTCAATCGCCAGGAAGTGCTCCATCGTCGAGATGCGGGTCTCGCGTGCGACGGCGTGCAGGAGTGCTTCCTCAATGGCGCGGCCGGTCATGTCCTTGACGTGCAGGATGCGGCGCTTCGAGTGCCCGCCTTCCTTGCCCAAGGCGGGCTGGCCGTCATCGGTGGTTGAAAAGTGAACGCCGACCTCCGCGAGTTCGCGGATGCGCGCGGGGCCCTCCTGGACGATCTCGCGCACCACGTGCTCGTCGCAGAGGCCATCGCCGGCCTCGAGGGTATCGCGCACGTGCAGGTCGAAGTCGTCCGTCTTGTCCATCACGCAGGCAATCCCGCCCTGCGCGTAGTTCGTGTTGGACTCGGCGCGCGTCTTTTTCGTGATGATGGCGACGCGCCGGCCATGCGCCGCGACTTTGAGGGCAAAGCTGAGGCCGGCGATTCCGCTGCCGACGACGATGACGTCGAAGTCCTGCATGGTGTGGGATGAGAAAGGGAGACCGCGATCCGGCGCGGCCTCGTAGGGGGCCGGGCTTAGCACGGCGGGTGCAGTTGCTTCGGGCAGCCGAACGGGCCGTTGCACAACCTAACAATAACGCTTCTAGCGCGCCCGCAAGCTCCTAATCGGAATCGCGGGGGCGGGGGCGGCCCTTACAGGTCCATGTTGTCGATGAGGCGGACCTCATTGACCCACACAGCCAGCGCGCAGGTGCACTTGCCGGGTTCAATGGTGCGCACCGGGGCCATGGTGTCTTTGTCCACGATGGTGACGTAGATGACACGGATGCGGCGGCTCTGGGCCAGGCGGTTCGTGATCTCCGCCACCACGCGGTCCGTGGAGCGCACGCCGTCTTCCACCATCTTTTTCGCCGCCATGAGCGACTGGTAGATCCTGAGCGCGTCGGCCCGCTGTTCCGGTTGGAGGTAGCGGTTGCGGGAGCTCATGGCGAGGCCATCGGGCTCGCGCACGGTCGGCGCCACGACGACCTGGACGGGCATCCAGAGGTCCGCCACCATCTTCCGGATGATCGCCGCCTGCTGGGCGTCTTTCTGCCCGAAGACGGCGACGTCTGGCCGCACGATGTTGAAGAGTACGGTGACGATGGTGCAGACGCCGCGGAAGTGGCCCGGACGCGAGACGCCGCACAGGCCCTTGGAAAGCTTTTCTTCCGAGACAAAAGTTGAAAAGTCCTGCGGGTAGATGTCCTCGCGCTTCGGTGCGAACAGGATGTCAACGCCGCGTTGCCGGCACATTTCGGCGTCGGACTCCAGCTGCCGCGGGTAGCGGTCGAAGTCCTCATTGGGGCCGAACTGGGTGGGGTTGACGAAGACGGAGGCGATCACGACGTCCGCGCGCTCGCGGGCGACGTCGACGAGCTTGAGGTGCCCTTCGTGGAGGCAGCCCATCGTCGGCACGAAACCAAGGAGCTTCCCCTGGGAGCGGAGGCTGATGGCCAGGGATTGCATCTCGTGGATGGACTGAATGATCTGCATGGGCGTCGTCGGTTTTTCCTTGTTTGTAGGGCTTGTTGCGCCCTCCGACAAGCAGAAGCGTCCCCTCCTGAGCGTGTCGCCGTGGTTTCCCGGGGGTCGTTTTCCGGCGTTGCGCGAAGGCGTCGAAGCGTTAGAACATCCGCCTATGCGCTACTATTACGCCGACGAACAGAACAAGCCGGCGGGCCCTGTCACGCGTGAGACGCTGGAGACGATGCGCCGGGACGGCAAAATCGCGGACACGACCTACGTGTTGCCAGCAGGCACGCGGACGTGGGTGACGTACGCGCAGGCCATGTCGGCGCCTGAAGGGGAGCCGGTGGGGCCGGAGATGCCGCCGCCTGTTCCGGCGCAAGGGGCCACGGAGGCGCGTGCCCGGGCCGGTAAGCCCGCTCGACCGCTCGCGATCCTGATTTTTGGCTGGTTGACGACAATTGGGGCGGCACTTGGCGTGCTCAACGTTCCTTTTGGGATTCCTGGCCTCCCAAAACTGATTGCGTTGGGCGGAGGTGGGGCGTGGGTCGCAACGGTCATCATCGCCAACTTTGTCATCCAGGCCGTTCTAGACCTGTGGGGCCTGTTTGCGGGCATTGGGCTTATTGGCAACCGTCCTTGGAGCCGTCGTTCGTTTGTCCGGCGCTCGGTGGCGACCATCGCGGTCACCCTGCTGTTACAGACATGGATGATTCCGCTTTTCCTGAAGGCAATCAAAGCGGACTTTGCGGAACAATACCGGTCCATGGGGCAGGGCGACGTGCCGCCCATGATGGAAGCCGTCTTCATCGTAACGCTGGTTTCCACAATTTTGGGGACTCTCGTTTACCACGGGCTCGCGATCTATTTCCTGACGCGAAAGGAAGCGGTTGAGGCCGTGGAGGGCGTGCCTGCGGCGGGGGATACGCGGGGCGGCGACGAGGCTCCCGGTCCTTCTGGGCTGTAGTGAAAGCGTGGATACGCTCCTGCGGTGAGGCCGGCTGTGCTCGCGGGGTCCGTGTCCGCGAGAATTAAAGCGCATTCAGTTCAGGTTGTCGCACCTGTTAGAAATCCCTTCTTCCTCCGCGCCGACGGGAGGCTGGGGCGTCCACGCTACCGCAGCGTCCGCTCACGCGACAACTTGAGGCAAGATCGCCTTAGGGTTGGTACAGCCAGTAACGCTTCGCCTGCTTCTGGAACGCCAGCGCCTGGAGGTGCCATTGCTCGACGAACTGGTTCACCCGGGCATTTGCGCCGCGGTTGGACAGTTCCTGCATCCACTCCGTGACACCCACGTGCTTGTTGAAAAGCTCCTGCTGGGACGATGTGGCGGTGCTGAAGGGGTTGCGCGGGTTCCACGCGCAGGCAATGGCCATCAGGTGGAAGCTGAGCTCCGTGGGCCGCAGGCGGTCCCAGTCTGTGACTTGCACATAGAGGCCGACTTTTTGCTCGCCTGCACGTGAATCGTCGGCGACGAGCTTGTAAGACAGCCCCGGGATGTTGCGTGCGACGAGCGCGCGGTGGATTTCCTGGGCGGACTTTCCGGGGAAGAACAGCAGGCGGAACGGGTGTTTTGTGCCGTAACCATGGCTGAAGCCTCCGAGCTGGCCGCCGAGTCCTGTCATCGGGTAGCCGATGGCGGCGGCTACATTGGGCACCGCGGGCGAGGTCTGCACCCAGCGCAGTCCCGTGTCCGGCCAAAGCATGGAACGCCGCCAGCCCTGCATCGGGACGACCGTCAGTTTTCCTTTGAGGCGCAGGTCCTCGGGCAGGTCCAGCCAGCCGGGGTTGTCTTTTGCCATGCGGGCAAGCTCGCCGATGGTCATGCCGTGGACATAGGGGACGCGGTAGGCGCCGACGTAGCTCATCCACTGCCGCTCAATGGGAGGGCCGTCCACCTTCAGGCCGCCGAGCGGGTTGGGGCGGTCGAGGACCATGACTTCCTTGCCCGCCGCAAAGCACGCTTCCATCACGAGCTTCATGCAGCTCACATACGTGTAGGAGCGCGCGCCGAGGTCCTGAAGGTCGATGACCATGACGTCCAGGTTCTCGAGCATTTTGGGCGTGGGCTTTCGCGTCTTGCCGTAGAGCGAGAATACCGGCAGGCCGGTGCGCGGGTCCCTTCGGTCGTCCACCGGCACGTTCGCCTTCTCGTCGCCGTAAATGCCGTGTTCCGGGCCGAAGAGCGCGACGAGCCGGACCTTGGCGCTGTTGCGCAGGACGTCAACCGTGCTGATTCCGCGGCGGTTGACACCTGCGGGGTGCGTGAGCAGGCCCACCCGCTTGCCCTGAAGCCCCGGAAAGCCGGTGCGCTCCAGCACGTCTATGCCGAGCAGCACGTTCGGGCGTTCGCCCGAGATGCGGGCTGCCGTAGCGACGGTTTCGGCGGGCTGCTGGGCGTAGGCGCTTGCAGCGGCGCCGAGGAGCAGCAGGCACAGGAACAGGAAGGACTGCGGCAAGCGCGCGCGCAGGCACGTAAAGGGGGAAATCTCGGACGTCACGGGGGGACTGGAAGGGAAGGGGACAGTCCCTGCGCGACGGCGGGCTTCAGCGCCTGTCGCAGGAGCGGCGCCTGTGCCGGAGCGCAAGGACGCGGTATGCTAGATGGAGCGGCAAGGCCAGCGCAAGGCCAGTCACGATGCCTCCGGCGCTTGCCACGCCCAGCGCGCGCAGCGCGAGCGCGAGATCCCTCCACTGCAGGCCCGTTTCCCGGAACTGCTCCAGCGCGCCGGGCGGCATTCCCACACCCAGCGGCGCGAGAAAGAAATCGCCGACCCACAGGGTCCAGGCAAACACGGCCAGGCCGGTGACGGGGTTGGAAATGGTCTGGATCGCGCCCATGACGAGCACGTTCGCGCGCAGGAGGACGGCGACGAGGACCGTCACGGGCAACTGCACGCCCGCGAGGGGCTGGAAGGTGACGAGGCAGCCGGCGTAGATCGCGGGGACGACGGTGCGCGGCCTGAAGGTCCACAGATACTCCCGCGTGATGACGGACCTGTGGAAACGCTTGAGCAGGGGGTGGCGTTTGAGGGTGGCGCGGCGCGGGAGCAGGCGCAGGCAGCGCTTCAGGCGGCGCCGTCGTGCGTGGCGCTCCAGCACCTCATCCTGCGACGCCTGATTGCCTTCCCCGTTCATCGGCTCACCCGCCACGCTTCCTGGCCAGTGCTCCGGAGAGCCGCTCGATCAGGGCGCGCGCGATTTCCGTCTTGGCCGCGGGCCCGAAAGTCTCCCGCGTGCCGTCGCGGCCGATCAGGATGACGCTGTTGCTGTCGCTCTCAAAACCGGAACCCCGCACGCCGACCTGGTTGGCCACGATGAAATCGAGATTCTTTTCCTCAAGCTTGCGTCGTGCGTAGGCTTCGACGTCCCGAGTCTCCGCGGCAAAGCCGACGACGAGCTGGTCGGGCCGTTTTCGGGCGGCGACAGTCTTCAGGATATCCGTTACCGGCTCGAGTTCCACCGTCAGGTTCTCCCGGCTTTTCTTTAGCTTGTGGGTTTCTTTTTTCGCAGGCCTGTAGTCGCAGACTGCCGCCGTCTTGATAAGGATGTCGCAGGGGTCGAAAAGGGCATCCACCTGATGCAGCATCTCGTCGCCCGTGACGACAGGGTAGAGGAGGACGTCGTCGGGCTCTGGCAGGGAGACGGGCCCGCTGACGAGGTCCACGGTCCAGCCTGCGTTGACCGCGGCTGCGGCGAGTGCAAAGCCCATTTTACCGCTGGACGGGTTGCTGATAAAGCGGACCGGATCGAAAAATTCGCGGGTCGGGCCCGCCGTGATGAGGCATCGGATCGTGCTTGCCTTCATGTCGCAAAAGGGGACAGCCTCGGCTGCAAGATGAGTCAAACGCCGTCGCCGGGCGGAACGGACGCTAGCGTGGGGGCATCCGCCGAGCGAACACAAAAACCAGAAAACCCGCTTCTCAACCTCGGGTTCAACATACTCTTGCCCGCGCTGCTGCTAATCAAGGGCAAGGCATGGCTGGGGCTTACGCCGGGCCAGGCATTGGTTGTGGCGCTGGTCTTCCCGTTAGGCTACGGGCTTTACGACCTCGTAAGGCGGCGCAAGTGGAACGTCTTCTCTATTGTGGGTCTGGTGAGTGTGCTGCTTACGGGCGGGATCGGGCTCCTGCACCTGCCTGCCGAGTATGTCGCCATCAAGGAGGCTTTGGTGCCGCTGGCGCTGGGGCTCGTCGTGCTGGCTTCGGCGGCCTCCCGGCAACCGCTTGTGCGTCCGCTGTTCTTCAACGACGCCATGGTTGACGTGCCCAGGATTGAAGCGGCGCTGGTGGAGCGGAGCGCCACGGAGGCCTTTGAGCGCCTGGTGCGCCGGGCGACCGTCCTGATGGCCTCGTCGCTTTTTCTGAGCGCGATCCTGAACTTTGTGCTGGCGCGGTGGATCGTCACGGCTGAGGCCGGAACGGCGGAGTTCAACGAACAGCTTGGGCGCATGGCGCTCTGGAGCTACCCGGTGATCGTCCTTCCCTGCATGCTCGTCACCGCGGGCGCGCTGTATTACCTCGTCTCCGGGGCGCAACGCGTGACGGGGCTCACGCTGGAACAGATTTTCCGGGAGCAGAAGCGGTAGGCAAGGTGGCGCGGGTTCCGGGGAGGGGGAGCTGCCGCGTCCGGCGGGGTTTACACGTAAGGCTCGTGCAGCAGGGCATCGAGCTCCGCGAGCTGCTTGCGGCTCTTGGTTATGGTGTTTGAGGCGGCGTTGCGGCGGTGCTCGATGTTTGAGCGCTGGATGTTCATCAGGCGCAGGCTCTGGTCGCTCTGCATCACGGCGTCCAGCCGGGGCAGCTGCGGCTCAGCCGACACGTTCGTCTGTGCGGCGACTTGCTGGCGCTTATACGGCCAGTAGAGGCCGAGGATGAGGAGCACGATGCCGGCGCTTGCGTAGGCCACGGAGGCTGTATTGGCGAAAAGGATACCGAAATAGAGGAGCACGATACCGGCGGCCTCCATGAGCAGGGACGCAACCATGGAGCGCGAGCCGGAGTGTTCGATCACCGGGGCGCCGCGCCGTGTCTTTTGCGCCGCCTTCTGGTATCGCCGCTTCAGGATGTCCTCATGGCTGTGGATCTGGTCATTGACCTTCAAGAGCTGGCTCCGCAGCGTCTCGAGCATCGTCTCCTCATTCTGGATGGTCGTCTCGATCTGCGTCATTTCCTGCAGGAGGGCCTCGCGCCGGTTCTTCCAGTACGCGTCGATCCGCTTCCGAAGATCCGCGTCCTGAGGGCGGGGAACGAGCTTGTGGTAGGCGTTCAGGACTTTCCTGTACTCCGCGGCCACCTGCGTGCTGCGTTCGCCCTGTGTGAAGTATTCGGGGTGGTTCTCGACGAACTTCAGCAGGGCGTCCGCGCGGTCCCCGAACACGGACCGTACGGCGTCTGGCGTAAAGTGATTGAACACGGCGAGGTCGGCCAGTATCGGGCGGTCCCTGGGGTCGGGCATCAGGGAGAGGAGGGCCTTGGCGGGCAGTGCACGCTCGGCCATCGTACGGTATTTTTCGGGGTTCAGGAGTTCCTGCCAGTGCAGGAAGGCCAGACTCAGGGCGGCGTCCATGACGCACCCGGTATCCGTGCTGCGCAGCTTCAGGTCGGGCTGGCGGCGCAGCCAGTCGTAGCCCTCGACCGCGGTGTCCTGGTTGCTGAAGCCCGAAAGCGCATCAATATCGAAGGTGCCGAGGTGGGCCGCTTGCAGAAGCCAGTCGCGCTGGCGCTCGTTCTTGTCCCGCAGCAGGCCTTCCACCCGGCGCGTCGCATCGTCCGTGGCGCGGGCCTTTTCGATTGCGGCGACGGCCTGCTCGAGGCCGGCGGGCAGGCCCTTGCAGGTCTTGTGCAGGTCGGGGGCGAGGTGGTCGGGGAGACCGGAGCGTTTCAGGAACTCGGCCGTCTCTTCGAGCGTAAAGGGCTTCAGGTCGATTTCAATGGCCTGTGATTTCAGTTCCGGCCAGTAGGACTCCGCGTCCAGCGTCTGATAGAATGACTGGCGCCCGGACAGGAGGAAGCGCACGTCGAGCGGCGGGTCCTGGTAGTTTACGAGGGGCCGGAACAGGGTAAGGCAGAACCACCGCTTCTTTTCGGGCGTGAGGCTGTGGTAGCGGTCCAAAACGAAAATGATCCGGTAAGGCGACGGTGTCCCGTCCCCGGCCGGAATCTTGCGCAACACATGGTGTTGGAACAGGGCCACCCAAGCTTCCGCATAGGGCTCCATGGGGGCCGCTGTGCCCGTGTCTTCCGTGGTGAGTGCGTCAAGCGTTGTGCTTGCGTCGGCTTCCTGGGGCGGGGGCGCCGCCGCGGCCGCCCCAGGGTTGGCCGGGGGGGCCTGGGGGCGGGGAACCTCCGCGAACGCGGCTTGGAACGTGGCAACGGCGTCGGTGAGGTCCGGGCGGTTTGCCGTGATGTCCTGGGCAAACGAGGCTACCCAGTCCGCCTGGGTGGCTCCGGGGACAAATTCTTTGGGCCGGATCCAGATTGTCGCGAGCCTTACCTGGGAGGAAATGCGCTCCCAAAGCTCTGAATAAAACGTGCTCTTTCCGACCCCGGCATCCCCTTTCAGGAAAAACAGGCGCGGGGGGCTCTCGCTGCGGATGTCGCGACTGAGCTCCCTCAAATAGGTCTCCATTTCTTGGAGACGGCCTATAAAAGCCTTCCCTTGCATCTTCTGATGGGGATGTAAGTCGGTATAAAGTCGTCAGCACCCGCGCGGACTTGAATGAAATTTTCGAAGGGCACGGAGAAATTTTTCAAGCGCCCGATATTTACTGCTTACCATATTGATGGTGAGTGGTTTGCGGAGATTGTTATCTCGTAAAAAATTTCTATGTATGCGGGTTCTTAGGAAGAACACCGGGGTGCGGCTGAAGAAACAAACGAAGGCGGAATTTGCGCCGGGTTAGAGTAGACAACACGCGCCTTTTTGTGGATACTGACGTCAAGAGAGGGAAAAGGCCTTTTGCAGTTACCTCCGGTCACTCTATCCAAAAATCCTGTTGAGTACTTCAGGATACGATAGCGTGTCGTGTGGTGGCAGCCCCGGAGGGCGATCAGCCCTGCCGCAGTAGGGCCTTCCTGATCGAGGAGAATCGATTTATCGTGGCGAGCATCTCAAGCACAGGTCCCCGCGAAATGGGAGGACCTTTGCAGCCGCCGGCAGGCAAGCCGGCAGGCCGCCGCGACACGCAGGCGGGTCTTGGCACAAATATCGGCGGGCAGCCAGCGCCGGACTTCGGTCAGCAGTCCCAGTTGCAGACGAAGACGGGCTCACAGCAGGCTTCTTCCATGCCGGCGCCGGCGGCGCCGGCGGCTCCCGCAAAAGCTCAGGGAGCGCAGCAGGACGGCACACGGGCGTTCATTCCCGATGGGATGCAGGGCGTATCGTCCACGGCTGCGGTTGGGCTTGGCGAGGTAGGCGGTGGGCTATCGGCGGCGGTTATTCGGGCGGCGTCCACGCAGGTTGCCGCGCAGGCTGCGCAGGCGGATGCCATGGGGGCCAATGGGCCGGGGCTCGCGAGCAAGGTGGACCGGCTGTATGGCAAGAAGGGTGGCCCGAAGCGCCCGGAAGGCGGTTCCGGAAAGCTGAAGACGTTCGCCTGAGGCGACGTTTGGCGGAGGGAAGCCGCGTCGGGAAAAAGTGGTCGGGGCGACAGGATTCGAACCTGCGATCTCTTGGTCCCAAACCAAGCGCGATACCAGACTTCGCTACACCCCGGACGGTCGCCTCGTTCGGCGCCGACACCCCACGACGTTCTCCCGCCCGAGAGGTTTGTCAACGTGTTTCAATGTCCTGTGTGTGCCAGGGACACATTCGGTCCAAGTTGCCGCACCTGTTGGACATCCCTCCTTCCTCCGCGCCGACGCGAGGATGGGACGTCGGTGCCGCAGCGGTCCGCATTCCGAGCCGTGCAGCCGAAAAAAACGGCACACGCCGTGCGCATCGCCGCGGCGTCGGCGCAAGCGGACACCTTGGTGGAAAACTGTTTTAAGACCACGGCACGCGACGTCACGTGGGGCTTTACCCGGCGCTGTGCCGGTGAGCTCAGTGCTCGCTGTTGCTCGGCGTGGCCTTCACTTCGATCACGTCGTGCGGAGAGGCTTCGCGCTGTCCTGCGGGCGTGACGCGCACGTAGCGGGCCTTCGAGCGCAGTTCCTCAAGGTTCGCGGCGCCGAGGTAGCCCAAGCCGCTCTGGATGCCGCCGACCAGCGGGATGAGCACTTCATCCACGGAACCGGAAACTTCCTTGAGCGCCTCAATGCCTTCGGCGGCGACCTTCATCGGGCCGGTGGCCGTTTTTTCGTGGCCGTAACGGGCCGCGGAGCCGGCCTTCATGGCGCCGAGGCTTCCCATGCCGCGGTACTGCTTGTAGAACTTGCCGTTGATCTCGACGATGTTGCCCGGGGCTTCCCGGCAGCCCGCGAGCAGGCCACCGCAGATGACAACGTGGGCGAGTGTGAGCGCTTTCACGATGTCGCCGCTCTTGGTGATGCCGCCGTCCGCGATGATCCGCACGCCCTTCTTTGCCGCGGCGCGGGAGGCCACATACAGGGCCGTGAGCTGGGGAATGCCGACGCCCGCGACGATGCGTGTCGTGCAGATTGAGCCGGGACCCTGGCCCACCTTGACGGCGTCCGCCCCGGCGGCGGCAAGGAATTCGACGCCCGCTCCGCTCGTGACGTTGCCGGCGATGATCGTGAGTTCCTTGAAAGCATCGCGTGCCATGCGCACGCACTGGCCGACGCCGGACGTGTGCCCGTGCGCCGTGGAAATGGCGATCGCGTCCACGCCTTCCGCGACGAGTGCTTCCAGGTGGTTCAGGAAGCGCTTGCTGTCGAGGTCTCCCGAAGCCGTGCGTGGAGCTGCAACCGCGGCGCCGCAGCGCAGGTGGAAATTTTCGTCGCGCGCGGCCTTTACGTTTGAGCGGGCTTCCTCGGTGATGCGCTCAATGTCCGAGAGCGTGAACAGGCCACGCAGGCGGTCCTGGTCGTCCACAACGAGCAGCTTGTGGATGCCCATGTGCTTGTCGAAAAAAGCGTCCGCGGCGGCGATCGGGTTCTTGCCGAGGGCCTTCTCGTTTATCACGAGCACCTCGCTTCGCGGCGTCATTGCGTCGACGACCTTCTTGTGCCGGTAGCGCTCCTTTACCACGCGCCCGGACAGCAGGCCGATCAGCACGCCCTTTTCATCGACGACGGGGAAGGTGCGGAAGGAAAAGTGCTTGGAGTCGACCATCGCCAGCACGTCCGCAATGTGCTGGTCGGCCGTGACCTTGATCGGGTCCTGGATGAGCCCGTGGATGTGGTTCTTCACCCGCGCGACTTCCTTTACCTGATCGCGCTCGGTCATGTTGTAGTGGATCAGGCCCATCCCGCCGTTGAGCGCCATGGCGATGGCCATGCGCGACTCCGTCACCGTGTCCATGTCTGCGGACACGATCGGCAGGGGCAGTTGGAGGCGGTCCGACAACGAGGATTCCAGCCGGGTTTGTTTCGGCAGGATTTCCGAATACAGCGTGGCCAGCGAGACGTCGTCGTACGTGAGCCCAAAGGGGGCGTTCACCGGGAAAAACTCGTCCGCGGCCTTGTAGAAATGCTGATCAATCTGCGCGCTCATGAGGAAAGTGGTTCGTGCCTCTTAAGACCAAAAAAGTTCCTTGGCAATGGAAACCACGCACAGCGTGGGCCGTTTCTGCTGAAGTGCACGGGCAAGGCCGCCGCTACGCTCGCTTTTAGGCAAGGAGCGCACAGCGTGGGCCGTTTCTGCTGAAGTGCACGGGCAAGGCCGCCGCTACGCTCGCTCTTAGGCAAGGAGCGCACAGCGTGGGCCGTTTCCGTTGGATCGGTAGGCGTTTGCTGTCGCTACGCTTCTCTCGGGTGATGGGCGCACAGCGTGGGCCGTTTCTGCTGAAGTGCACGGGCAAGGCCGCCGCTACGCTCGCTCTTAGGCAAGGAGCGCACAGCGTGGGCCGATTCCGTTGGATCGGTGGCGTTGGCTTGCCGCTACGCTTCTCTCGGGCAAGGAGCGCACAGCGTGGGCCGTTCTATTATGCTGCCCAGGGAATGGCGCTGCTACGTTTGCGGTTGCGGACGACGTGGGTGACGGGGTTACAGCTCCGTATATTTTTCCGCCCGCCCGCGCGCCTTTTCGACGGGGTATTTGCGGGCATTCTGCACCATCTTCTTAGCCACGGCTTCGGCGAGGTCTATGCCCGTGACGTTCGCGAACTCGATGGCGTAGATTACCACATCGGCGAGCTCCTCTTCGATCTTCGCCCTGCGCGCCTCATCTGTCGCGCGTTCCAGCGACTTTCCGGGTTCCACCCACAGGAAATGCTCCATCAGCTCGGCGGCTTCGGCGGCGAGCGCCATCGACAGGTTTTTGGGGGAGTGGAACTGGAGCCAGTCGCGTTCCCGGGCGAAGTCGCCGACGCGGTCCTTGAGGTCCTGAAGTGTGGTCGTGTTATCAGCCATGACGTGGTGTCGGAAGGGCAGGGGACTGTTTCCGTTAGAAAGGGCGTCGCCCGAGGCTAGGAGGCTACCGGGTGCTTGCAAACCGGATTTTCGGGCCGCAGACTTCCCGGTCTTCGGGCTCGCGCCCTGTTGGTCCCCATGATGTCCCTGCGCAAAAAAATCTCCGTAGCCGCGGTCGCGGTCCTCTCCCTGGCCGGTGCGGTCGCGGTCGCTGCCGACGCACCCAAGGCCGCAGAACCCGCGGCCCTGCCTGAATTTCGCTTTGTGCGCCAGCCCGTTGAGCCGCCCAAGAGCGCGCAGCAGGAGCTACCCAAGGGCGCACCGGAGGACCGGCCCTCCGTGCAGAGCGTGCCGAAGGTGAAGGACCTTGATTCGCTTCCTCCCGCGGAAAAACTGCAAAAGCTTCCGGGCGACATCTACACGCGCTATGTCGGGCGCTGGGTGGGCGAGCTTGTGGCAACTTCGCTGACGGGCACCGAGCTTACACGCATTCCTGTCGAGCAGCGCTACTGGGTGGACTATGTGGACGACACGCGGGAAATCCTCGTTGGCCTCGCCGTCTACCTGTCGAATGGCAACCTGGCAAAGAGCTACTCGGCCACCTTCATTCACAACGGAACGCTGTATACGCAGGTAGATAAGGAAGGGTTGCTCACGTATTACCGCGGGATTGTTAAGAAGGACAGCGTGGTGTGGGTTCTGGATTCCAACGTCAACGCGCTCGACCAGCAAATCGAGGAATTTATTACGGAGGGCCCGGAGGGCCGCGTTCTGCACACGAAGGGGTATGAACGGGTGACGGGGCCGGATGGTGCGATCCTTGTGGTTGTGCAGTCGGACCTTGTCCAGAAACCCGAGGAACGTGTGGTGCCCAAGACGCCGGAGGCGCCGAAGCTGCCGACGCCGCGCCCGGCATACACGCCTTCCCCCGCCATTACGGTGAAGCCGACGGACCCCAAGGCCGCCCCCGCAGCCTCTCCGGCAAAAGCGGAAGCCGCACGGCAGCCTGAAAAGGCCGAAAGCCCGGCCGCTCCCGCGAAGGAGACTGAGAAGGCCCCGCCCCAGGAACCTGAAACGCCCGCCCCCGCAGCGGCGCCGGAGGCTGAGGAGCTTCCCTACTGACCGGCGAACGCACCGCACGCCTCCTTTCCGTGCCTCCCG
This sequence comes from uncultured Opitutales bacterium, assembly GCA_964593675.1. Classification (GTDB taxonomy): domain Bacteria; phylum Verrucomicrobiota; class Verrucomicrobiia; order Opitutales; family CAZQIE01; genus CAZQIE01. Next base: position 32,836 of record CAZQIE010000011.1, on the reverse strand, counting down.
CTTCCGCACCTTGGCCATCCTCCGGGTTTCCTCAGGGCTGGAAGCCGCGGCTGGTCGCATTCGACCTGGACGACACGCTGTATCCGGAAATCACCTACGCCCGCTCCGGCCTTGCCGCCGCAGCCTGTTGGGCCCGGGCGCACCTCGGCATGGACGGCCTGCTGGAAGCCGCGCTCGCCGCCCACGCCGCAGGCATTCGCGGGCGCATCTTCGACGCCGCGTTAACGGCCCTCGGCAAACCCGTTGAAGCGGCGGTTGTTGCCCGGCTCGTCGAGGTCTACCGTTCCCACACCCCGGTCCTTTCGTTTTTCCCCGAAGTCCCGGCGGTGCTCAAGGCGCTCCGCCCCCACTGCCTGCTGGCGGTCATCACGGACGGCTGCGGGGCTGTCCAGCGTGCAAAGGTGAAGGCGCTTGCGCTTGAGGCCTGCGTGGACCGGGTGGTGTTCACCGACGACTACGGCCCCGGTTTTGCGAAGCCGCACCCGCGCGCGTTCGCGGACGTCGCCGCCTCCCTGGGGGATGCTCCGGGGGAGTGCCTGTATGTGGGGGACAACCCAGTGAAGGATTTTCTGGGGGCGCGCCGTGCGGGTTGGCGCTCCGTCAGGGTTCGCCGCGCGGTTGGGGAGCACATCCGGGCGGAGCCTGTCACGCCGGACCAGGCGCCGGACGCGGAACTTTCCTCCCTCACGCCGGTCGCTGAATGGTTGGCGCCCTCCGCCGCCGCCCTTCCCCCTGCCTCCCGTTCATAATCTCGCGGAGCCGAACCGCCCTTTATCGGCTCCAATTTCCGGGACCTAAGCGGCTCCTGCCCAACGCAAAGGGCGTTTTTTGGGCAGGGAACTGTGTGCGCATTAGTGACCCTTATGTTCCGGGTGGGAATATTTTCAGCGTTGCTAGAGGTTCGGATTTTTCCCACAACCGTGCCCGATAAGCGTATTTAATGGATTGGATTGCCCTGGGCGTCCGCTCCGTCCGCTTCGGGATTCATGTTTCGCGGCTTCGTAAGCTGCACCGTGTTTCCCGGGCTGAACGAGGCGGCTGTTCAGAGTTCCTTTTTTTTGTTTAGGAAAGCCATGACGACGAAATGCTGCACCTGTCTTCCGTCGCTCGTTAAAAAGTATCTGGTGGCGATCACCGGCCTTGTGCTGGTGGCGTTCGTGCTGGGCCACATGCTCGGCAACCTCCAGATCTTTTTGCCGCCGGAAATGATCAACCTGTATGCCCACAAGCTGCAAAGCATGCCCTTGCCGGCGCTTTGGGGTTTCCGCGTGGTCATGCTCATCACCGCTGTCGTCCACGTTGTGCTGACGATCCAGCTCACCCGGCAGAACCGCGCTGCGCGGCAGGGTGGCTATGCGGTCAACGCCAGCCGTGAGGCCTCTTTCGCCTCCCGCACGATGATTTACTCGGGCCTTGTGCTCGCGGCTTTCATTGTGTTCCACATCCTGCACTACACGACCAAGAGCGTGGAGCCCGGCTACAACAGCCTGAAGTTCATGCTCGACGGCCATGAAGTCACCGACGTCTACGCGATGATGATCTGGGGCTTCTCGAACGTCCCGGTCTCCCTTTTCTACATCGTCTCCACCGGCCTGCTGTGCCTGCACATCAGCCACGGCGCCAGCTCGATGTTCCAGAGTGTTGGCCTGCGCAACGAAAAGTGGCGCAAGATCCTCAACACCGCCGCCCTGGCCTACGGCTGGGCCGTTTTCCTTGGCTTCGCCGCCATTCCCGCCGCTGTCCTGGGCTGCAAGTACACGGACTGCCAGGCGCTCCCGGTGAAGAAGATCCTGAACGAGATCGAAGCGGCCAAAGCCACGGGCGCTTCCAAGATCCTCATCGACTATTCCTCCACAAAGAAGAGCTGATCCCATGAATCTCGACGCCAAGATTCCCGCAGGTCCCATTTCCGAGAAGTGGGATAACCACAAGGGCCACATCAAGCTCGTCAACCCGGCCAACCGCCGCAAGTTCCACGTTCTCGTGGTCGGCTCCGGTCTTGCCGGTGCCTCGGCTGCCGCCTCGCTCGGCGAGATGGGCTACAACGTGTCGTGCTTCTGTTACCAGGACAGCCCGCGCCGCGCCCACTCGATCGCTGCCCAGGGTGGCATCAACGCCGCCAAGAATTACCAGAACGACGGCGACAGCACCTACCGGCTCTTCTACGACACGGTAAAGGGGGGTGACTTCCGCGCCCGCGAAGCCAACGTATACCGCCTGGCCCAGGTCAGCGCGAACATCATTGACCAGTGCGTGGCGCAGGGCGTTCCGTTCGCCCGCGAGTACGGCGGCCTCCTGGACAACCGCTCCTTCGGTGGCGCCCAGGTTTCCCGCACGTTCTACGCCCGCGGCCAGACGGGACAGCAGCTCCTGCTCGGCGCTTACCAGCAGCTCAGCCGCCAGATCGGGCTCGGCCAGGTGAAAATGTACAACCGGCAGGAAATGCTGGACCTCGTCGTCGTGAACGGTCACGCCAAGGGCATCGTCACCCGCAACATGGTGACCGGCGAGATCAAGACCACGATGGGCGACGCCGTCCTGCTGTGCACCGGTGGTTACGGCAACGTCTTCTACCTGTCCACCAACGCCCAGGGCTGCAACGTCACCGCCGCCTACCGCGCGTATCGCCGCGGCGCCGGTTTCGCCAACCCGTGCTACACGCAGATCCACCCGACCTGCATCCCCGTCCATGGCGACCAGCAGAGCAAGCTCACGCTCATGTCGGAGTCGCTGCGTAACGACGGGCGCGTTTGGGTTCCCAAGAACAAGGCCGACTGCGGCAAGCACCCCGACCAGATTCCGGAAGAGGCGCGCGACTACTACCTCGAGCGCAAGTACCCGAGCTTTGGCAACCTCGCCCCGCGTGACATTTCCTCCCGCGCGGCCAAGGAAGCCTGCGACGACGGTCGCGGTGTGGGCCCCGGCGGTCTCGGCGTGTATCTGGACTTCGGTGACGCCATCAAGCGCCTCGGCAAGGCCAAGATCGAGGAACGCTACGGCAACCTCTTCGAGATGTACGAGCGCATCACCGGCGAGAACGCCTATGATCGCCCGATGCGCATCTACCCCGCCGTCCACTACACGATGGGCGGCCTGTGGGTGGACTACAACCTGATGAGCAACATCCCGGGTCTGTTCGTCCTCGGCGAAGCCAACTTCTCCGACCACGGCGCGAACCGCCTCGGCGCCTCCGCGCTCATGCAGGGTCTGGCTGACGGCTACTTCGTCATCCCCTACACCCTCGGCGACTACCTCGCCAAGGTTGGTCCGGGCAAGGCTGCGGCCGACAATCCGGCCGTCAAGGAGACGGAAGCCGCCGTGCGCGACCGCCTCTCGCGCCTGCTCTCGATCAAGGGCGACACGAGCCCCCGCGCCTTCCACCAGCGCCTCGGCAAGATCATGTGGGAGTACTGCGGCATGGCCCGCAACGAAGCCGGCCTCAAGAAGGCCCTTCAGCTCATCCCCGAACTGCGCGCCGAATTCTACAAGAAGGTGCGCGTGGTTGGTGCCGGTGAGACCCTCAACAACGAACTCGAGCGCGCCGGCCGCGTGGCTGACTTCCTCGAATTCGGCGAGCTCATGTGCATGGACGCCCTCGAACGCAACGAGTCCTGCGGCGGCCACTTCCGCACCGAGCACCAGACGCCTGACGGCGAAGCCAAGCGCGACGACGCGAACTTCGCGCACGTTGCGGTCTGGGAATTCCAAGGCGAAACCAAGCGGCCCGTCCGGCACAAGGAAGACCTCAAGTACGAAGAGGTTGAACTGGCCGTCCGCAGCTACAAGTAAACCCACTTCCAAAGAGGAACGATCATGTCAGCTGAAGGCATCAAGCTCACGCTCAAGGTCTGGCGCCAGAAGGACGGCAAGTCCCAGGGCCAGCTCGTTGAGTACAAGCTCGACAATATTTCCCAGGATTCCTCCTTCCTGGAGATGATGGACATCCTCAACGAGCAGCTCGTCTCCAAAGGCGAGGAGCCCGTTGTGTTCGACCACGACTGCCGCGAAGGCATTTGCGGCATGTGCTCGATGACCATCAACGGCATCCCGCACGGCCCGGAGCGTCTCACCACGGTGTGCCAGCTCCACATGCGCAAGTTCAAGGACGGCGACGTCATCACCGTTGAGCCCTGGCGCGCCCGCGCGTTCCCGGTGCTCAAGGATCTGACGGTTGACCGGTCCGCGCTCGACCGCGTGATCCAGGCTGGCGGCTTCATCACCGCCCGCACGGGGTCCGCGCAGGACGCGAACTCGCTGCCAATCGCCAAAGAAATCGCCGACTACGCGATGGACGCCGCCTCCTGCATCGGCTGCGGCGCCTGCGTGGCCGCCTGTAAGAACGGCTCCGGCATGCTCTTCACCGCCGCCAAGGTTGCGCACCTCAACGTTCTTCCCCAGGGCGTGCCCGAGAAGAACCGCCGCACCCTCGCGATGGTGGAGCAGATGGACGCCGAAGGGTTCGGCAACTGCACGAACTATGGCGAGTGCCAGGCGGTGTGCCCGAAGGGCATCACGCTGGACTTCATCGCGAAGATGAACCGCGACTTCGCTCTCGCGAGCGTCAAGAAGTTCTTCGGCCGCAAGGCCACCGTGGCTGCTGGCGGCGCCTAAAACGCCCGTCCACCAAGCCATCCGGCAAAAGGCCGGTGTGCGGATTTCCTCCGTGCACCGGCCTTTTCGTTTTTCCAGCCGGACGGTGGAAATGATTTCAAAAAATCACTTCCTGAACCAGTGAGCGTTTGACGCTCGGCGCGGGCGCTCCCTATACTTTGCGCGCCCCGCACCCCTTGGGTGCCACTGCCGTTTTCGCGTTCCAACTCGCTGCTTCCCCATGAACAAAAAGTTCTTCCTTGCCGCGGCCATCGTCTTCATAACCTGGGGCGTGCACCTGCTCGTGCGCGACTACCAGCAGCGGGCCATGGAGGAAGCCGACCCGACGTACTGGAACGAGTCCTCGGCGCGGCGCCGTGTCGAAGGTTTTGAGGAAAAGCTCGCCGCTGTCCGCGCCGCCCTTGGCAAGGGCGATACGGATGGCGCGGTCCGGGCGTTCCGCGAGGCGCAAAGCGAGCTGGGCGAGTTGCCCATGCACCACGGCGCGCGTGAGCTTGCACCCGGCGTGACGCTCGGGGCGCGCTGCACCGCGGCCTTTGAGAGCCTGCGGGTGCCCGCGGAGGCCCAGCTCGATGCACTGGCTGCCAAATACGCCGCAGGGCAGGAGTCATGGGATAAGCTTCAGGAGTTTGCCACGGCCTTTTCCACCGCGCCACTCGCGCTGGACGCCCGCCTCCGCACCAGAGAGGACGCCATCGAGACCCTGCGTGCGCGCAACGCGGCGACCTGGTTGGAAGTGGAGGTTTCGGGGCCGCCGCGCTACCGCGAGCTCGTGATGAAGACGCTGCTCCAGCGCTGGAACGGCAAGACCGGCTACCGCATCGTGTTCGGCAGCGGCCACGCGGACCGCAGCCGCCGCGCCGCCTGGAAGCGTCTGGGCGTTTCTGTTGAGGAAAACAAGACGGGGTATAGCCGCACCGGTCTCCACATGGCGAATCGCCCTGAAGCCTTTCTGCCGGACAGCGTGGTCGTTAACTTCCGTATAGATCACGATCTGGCGAAGGTGCCGACCTCCTGGGACAAGCTGCCGCAGCTCCGCGTCACCGAGGACGCCCCGAACAGCATCAGCGTGGAAAGCGGCCGTGGCGAAGGCGCGAGCCTCAAACACTGGGAGGAATCCATGCGCACGAAGCTCGTGGAGAAGCTTGCGGCAAAGCTCGGGGACCTGCCCGAGTTCAGCCTGTTTCCGGGGATGGATGCCACAAAGCTCAAGCTCGTCGGCGCTAGCGGCCTCGTTGACCGCACCGCGGCCGTGGCCCTCGCGCACCTCGACCGCGAACGCTTCAACCGCGAATGGACGGAAGCCCGCGCCCGGCGCTCGACCGTGACGGATGGCGCGCTGGCGTTGCTGTCTGTTCAGATGCGCTGGGAGACGGAAATCCCATGGGTCTGCCAGTCCCTCGTTTCCGCGGATAGCGCGACGCAGCGGGATGCCGCCACGCTGCTTCGGGCCAACCCGGCCTACGGGAATTACCAGCCGCTTCTTGCACTTCTCGCCCGCACGCAGGATCGCGGGGTGCGGAACGACCTGCTCGCCGCGCTCAAGGGCCAGTTCGTGTCCAACGCGGCCGTCAAGGCCTCCATGATCGAGCTCCTCAAGGGACGGGAGGAACGGCGCGCCGAAATCGTCGAGCCTTTCCTGGCGGAAGTGCCGCCCGCGGAGCTTCCCGCCTACGCCGCGTGGCTGTTGGACAGTGATACCCAGTTCGCGGACAAGGTGTTTGAAACGATGCTTCGGCGTGACCGCGCCGTTGCCGAGGGGCTCCTGCTGCGCGCCTTGGATGCCGCGCCGCCGCAGACGCTCGCGATGCTCATTCCAAACCTGCGCGTAAACGACAAGACGGACACCGCGCTCGTCGACCGCCTTGCCCGCATGGTTGACGACACCCGAATGCCCGAGGCGCCCCGCATGGCCGCGCTCAACGCGCTCCTCGGCGGTGTGAACCTGCCGGCGCTCCACGCGGCCCTTTCCCGCGTGAACCCGCAGGCGCTTGACGCCAACCACCGGCGCCAGTTGGAGCGGCGCCTCGTGGATTCCGCCCGTCAGGCGCTCGGAGACGGCGCCGATGCGTATTTGTTGCAGCGCCTGAGCAAGGCCCTGGAGTCCGACTATGCAGCGTATGCCGAACGCGTGCGCACGCAGGGTCGCCGCGAGCTTGGTCAGGCGCAAGGCATCGGGCTCGACATCATGGAAGCGCTCTTTGCCTCGGACGTCCCTAAGGACGCCGGCATCACCGCGGTGTACCAGTATCTGAGAGGCCGGCCCGACGACCGGCCCGCCAGCGCGGCCGCCGTCACGGCCATACTCCAGTCGATCCGCCACCGGCGAAACTGGAACTACGCCCAGCCGGAACTGCTTCAGATCGTGCGCACCGGCATGACGCATCCCGCCATAAATGTCCGTTCCTACGCATACGAGATTGCGAGCCTAGTGGCGGCAAAGGGCATCCCCGGGTGGAATGAGGCCCTCAACGAAGGCCTGAACGCCGAACCCGACGCCAATACGAAACAGCGCTGGACCAAGAAGACCGGCCAGGCCCAGTAAGGGCGGGAAAGGCGTACCCGGTTTCCGGATACGCCTTTGAAGGCGGGGGGCGTTCTGTCAGGACGCGGGGGCGGTCTGTGCGAGCTTGAGCTCGTCGCCCTCGCGGTCGAACGTCAGCGCCGCACCGTCGGCCACGTCGCCGGCGATCAGGGCGCGGGCGAGCCGGTTTTCGAGCTGCTTTTGCAGGAACCGCCGCAGCGGACGTGCGCCGTACACCGGGTCATAGCCGCGCTCCGCCACCCACTCGCGGGCCTTGGGGGTGAGGTTCACGGAGATGCGCCGGTCGGCGAGCCGCTTGTTGAGGTCCTTCACCAGCAGGTCCACGATGCGCGTGATCTCCTCGAGCGTGAGCGGCTTGAAGAGCACGATGTCGTCGATCCGGTTCAGGAACTCCGGACGGAAGCCGCGCCGCAGTTCCGCGAAGACGGATTCGCGGACAGACTCCGGTATGTCGTCGCCGCGCACGCCCTCGATCAGGAAGCGGCTGCCGATGTTGGACGTCATGATGACCACGGTGTTCTTGAAGTCCACCGTATGCCCTTGGGCGTCCGTTATGCGGCCGTCGTCCATGATCTGGAGGAGCACGTTGAAGACGTCCGGGTGCGCTTTTTCAATTTCGTCAAAGAGCACGACCGAATACGGCTTGCGCCGCACGGCCTCGGTAAGTTGGCCGCCTTCCTCGTAGCCCACGTAGCCCGGGGGCGCCCCGACGAGCCGCGACACCGCGTGCTTCTCCATGTACTCGGACATGTCGATCCGCACCATCGCGGCCTCGGAATCGAAGAGGGACTCCGCGAGCGTGCGGGCGAGCTCGGTCTTGCCGACGCCCGTCGGCCCGAGGAACAGGAACGTTCCCGCCGGGCGTCGCGGGTCCTTGATGCCGGAGCGTGCGCGCAGGATGGCTTCCGAGACGACCGTCACGGCCTCGTCCTGCCCTACCACGCGCTCATGCAGGACCTCGTCGAGCCGCAGGAGTTTCTGACGCTCGCCCTCCATGAGGCGCGTGACGGGGATGCCCGTCCACCGCGATACGATTTCCGCAATTTCATCGCGCGTGACTTCCTCCTTGAGCAGCCGGTGGCTTTCCGCGCCGGATTTTTCCAGCCGTGCGAGTTCGGCCTCAAGCTGCGGCAGGCGCCCGTGGCGCAGTTCCGCGAGCTTGTTGAGGTCATACGCCCGCTCGGCGCGCTCCATTTCAAGGCGCACTTGGTCGATCTGCTCGCGCACCTTCTGCACGCGGTCAACGGACTGCTTTTCAGCCTCCCACTGCGCGCGCAGGGCGTCGGCCTTTGTCCGCGTGTCCGCGAGCTCACGCCGCAGCGCTTCCAGCCGCCGTCGAGAGGCCTCGTCCTTCTCATCGCGCAGGGCGGCTTCCTCGATTTCCAGCGTGAGCACGCGGCGGGAGAGCTCGTCGAGCTCGGCGGGCATCGAGTCCATTTCGGTGCGGATCATGGCGCAGGCCTCGTCCACGAGGTCTATCGCCTTGTCCGGCAAAAAGCGCTCGGTGATGTAGCGGTGGGAAAGCACGGAGGCCTCGACGAGGGCGGCGTCCTGGATGTGGACGCCGTGGTGCAGTTCAAAGCGTTCCTTCAGGCCGCGCAGGATGGAGATCGTGTCTTCGACGGTCGGCTGGTCCACCATCACGGTCTGGAAGCGGCGCTCCAGGGCGGCGTCCTTTTCGATATGCTTGCGGTATTCGTCGAGCGTTGTGGCGCCGATGCAGTGCAACTCCCCGCGTGCGAGCATGGGCTTGAGCATGTTGCCGGCGTCCATCGCGCCCTCCGCCTTGCCGGCGCCGACGATGGTGTGCAGCTCGTCGATGAACAGGAGCACGCGGCCTTCGCTGTTGCGCACTTCCTGAAGCACGGCCTTCAGGCGCTCCTCAAATTCGCCGCGGAACTTTGCGCCCGCCAGCAGCGCCCCCATGTCCAGGGAGAAAATGGTCTTGTCCTTGAGGCCTTCCGGGACGTCGCCGCGCACGATGCGGTGCGCCAGCCCTTCCACGATGGCGGTCTTGCCGACGCCCGGTTCGCCGATGAGCACGGGGTTATTCTTCGTCTTGCGCGACAGGATGCGGATCACGCGCCGGATCTCCGCGTCGCGCCCGATCACGGGGTCGAGCTTCCCCTTTTTCACCTGCTCGACAAGGTCCAGCCCGTACTTTTCCAGCGCCTGGTACGTGGCCTCCGGGGCTGTGGACGTGACCCGCTGGTTGCCCCGGACCTCCTGCAGCGCCTTCAGGATACGGTCATGGCCGAGGCCGAAGGCGTGGAAGAACTTCTTGAGTTCCGGGGAGGTCGGCTTATCCACCGCCGCGAGCAAGAGGTGTTCAACGCTCACGTAGTCGTCCTTCATGCGCTGGGCCAGGGCCTCCGCGCCCACGAGGGTATCCTGAAACCCTTGGGTCACATACGTCCGGGAGGCATCGATGGACCCGGTAACGGAAGGCATCCGGTCGAGCTCACGCTCAAGCGCAAGCTGCACGGCCGAGGGCGTGATTTCCAGCTTCGACAGGATTGCCGGCACAAGGCCGCCTTCCTGCCGCACCAACGCGTGCAGCAGGTGCCAGACGTCCACCTGCGGGTGCTGCCGCCGACGCGCCTCGTTCTGGGCCTCCATCACCGCCTCGCGCGACTTTTCCGTGTACCTGTTGAAGTCTACATTCATGCCTGCCTCCCTGCATAAAATGTTCCGGCGATCCTAGCGGTCTGTCAGTTTCTTGGCGAATCGAATAAGCGCCTTTATCCCAATACCTTGTGCGAATGAGGCCGGGTGGCGATGGGCGAGACGCCGCGGCTCAGGGCGTCACCTCGACATGGCTGATTGTGTCATTTTGGCGCAGGCTTCCGATGGAATTTTTTAACACATAACTGGACACCCCGTTTCTTTGCACCTATCCCTCTTTGACGTCTGACCCGACCTCCTCCGTGAAGCCGCCTCCACGCCTAAAGTCTGTCCGCAGCGCCGCCCGTGCCGTGATCGTGCACGAAGGCCGCCTGTTGGCGATTACGATGAAGGACGGGCAGGGGCTGTTCTACATTCTGCCCGGGGGAGGGCAGCGCCACGGGGAAAGCCTGGCCGACACGGTACGGCGCGAGTGTCTGGAAGAGATCGGTGTAGAGGTTGAAGTGGGGGACCTGCTGTACGTCCGGGAGTACATCGGCTGCCACCACGGGTTTGCGCGCGAGCACAAGGATTTCCACCAGCTTGAGGTTGTGTTCCGCTGCCGTCTGCCGAACCCGTCCGACGTCCTGCGGCCCGGCAAGGGGCAGGATAACCGGCAGGTTGGCGTTGCGTGGCTGGAGCTTAAGGACCTGGAGTCGCTGCGGTTCTACCCGGCTGTTGTGAAAGCCTACATCCGGAACGGCGATATCCACGTTTCCCCGCTCTATCTCGGCGACTGTAATTAGGGCGGGCGATCACGCTCGGGGCAGCCGGGTCCTTTTGTGTGGCGTGGTGAGGGGATGCCCCCGACTCGCACGAGGGCAAGGCCAAGCGATTTTCGCTTCAGGGGCACCGATTCATCAGGAAACCTTGCCTCTTTACATCTTGGGCCGATGGTTAGGGCTGCATGCGTCTGTGCCGCCGCCTCTTCGTTTTAGCAACCCTCTTGGGGCTTGCCGCCGTTTCTGTTCACGCCGCCGCAGGAGATCCGCCGTCTATGCCCTATCCTCTGGCTCTCGACGCCTACGGGGATGCCCACATCGCGTCTGTCTGGGATAAACTTGTCCACCGTGCGCGGACCGCGCCTTTCAACCTTGTGGCGACGGCGCTTTTCGGCCTGGCCATTGTCCACACTTTTGCCGCCGGTTATTTGCGCAAATGGGCCCACGGTGCCGAGGAGCGTCACACCGCACGGGTTGCGGATGCCGGTGCGCGGGAAAATGGGACCGGTCGCCAGGAAGTCTCGTTTGCGGCAACCATGCTCCACCTGTTGGGAGAAGTGGAGGCGGTGTTCGGTGTCTGGTGCGTGCCGCTTCTCGCGAGCCTTGCTTTGGCTTACGGGTGGGAAGCGGTGACGGCTTATGTTGACCGCGCCGTAAGCTTTGTAGAGCCCCTGTTCGTGGTCGTGATCATGAGCATCGCGGCCACACGCCCCGTCGTGAAGACGGCGGAAACAGTCCTGCGCGTGCTTGCGAACCGCTTCGGGGGCGGCACGCCCGGAGCTTGGTGGTTTTCGATTCTCACCTTCGCGCCCATCCTGGGCTCCTTCATCACCGAGCCGGCGGCGATGACCATCGGAGCCCTGCTGCTCAGCCGCCAGTTCTACGCGCTGAACCCTCCAACCAGCCTCAAATACGCGACGCTCGGGCTGCTCTTTGTAAACGTGTCTGTCGGTGGCGTGCTCACGCATTTTGCCGCGCCCCCCGTGCTCATGGTCGCCCGGGCGTGGGACCTCACGACGCCGTTGATGCTGGGCACGTTCGGCTACAAGGCGGTCATTGGCATATTCGCCGCAAACCTCATCTACTGGCTCTGTTTCCGCAAGGCGTTCGCGGAGCTCGCCCGCTCCGCGGAACGCGGGCCCGCTGCTGAGGCCCAGGGCGAGTTCCCCGTGCCGCTGTGGGTCGTCGCGGTGCATCTCGGGTTTCTCGGGTGGACGGTCCTCAACCTGCACCACCCGCCGCTTTTCATCGGTGGCTTCCTCTTCTTCCTCGCCTTCACAATGGCCACGGCGCACCACCAAACGGTGGTGGAGATCCGGGGGCCTTTGCTCGTGGGCTTCTTCCTTGCTGGACTCGTTGTTTTTGGCGGGATGCAGAGCTGGTGGCTGCAACCTGTACTTGCAAGCATGGGAGACATCCCCCTGATGCTGGGCTCTGTGGTTTTGACCGCCTTCAACGATAACGCCGCCATCACCTTCCTGTGTGCACAGGTGCCGGAGTTCCTTGGGGCGACGGATTTGCAGACGGCGGTTATAACCGGTGCTGTCGCTGGGGGCGGTCTGACCATTATCGCAAATGCGCCCAATCCCGCCGGCCAGAGCATCCTGCGCGGGCATTTCCACAACGGCATCTCGCCTCTGCACCTGTTGTTGGGAGCGCTGCCGCCGACGTGTGTCATGCTCATCGCCTTCGTCGTGTTTCCGGACATCGCGTTGTAGCGGGGGCAATCAGCGTTAAGCAGGCGGGATACTGGGCCGATTTTCGGTGTGCCGGAATGTATTGCCCTGGCGCCGCAGAGTTCGTTTAAGGACCCGTCCCATGATCAGCCACTTCCCATTCCTGGATTACCTTTGGTTTTACGCGGTTTTCACGCTTTTCGTGATCGGCCTGCTTGCGCTCGACCTCGGGGTCTTCCACCGCAAGGCGCATGTCGTGGGTTTCAAGGAAGCAGCGACCTGGAGCGCGATCTGGGTGGCGCTGGCGCTCGCCTTCAATGTTGGCCTCTATTTCTACTGCGACTGGAAATTTGCCCAGGACCCGCGGTTGCTCGCCATCCCCGGCTTCGATCCCTCGGCGGAGGCGAAGCTGCAGGCGCTGGAATTTCTGACCGGTTACGTCGTCGAGAAAGCGCTTTCGGTGGACAACATTTTCGTGTTCGCGGTGGTGTTTTCGTTCTTCGGGATCCCCGCGGTCTACCAGCATCGCGTGCTGTTCTACGGCATTTTTGGGGCCCTTATCTTCCGGGCGCTGTTCATCACGGCGGGCTCCATACTCATCCGTTACGAGTGGGTGGTCCTGATCTTTGGGGTGTTCCTGATCCTCACGGGCATAAAGATCCTCCTGTCGCCGGACAAGCCGCTCAACCCCGCCGGGAACCCGCTCATACGGTTCCTCCGCAGCCGCCTGCGCGTAACGCCCGAGTTCGACGGCGACCGCTTTTTTACGCGCATCAAGGGCGTCCTCTTTGCCACACCGCTCTTCCTCGCGCTGGTGTTCGTCGAGTTCTCGGACATCATCTTCGCCATCGACTCCGTGCCCGCGATCTTCGCGATAACGGACGAGCCCCTGATCGTTTTCACCTCGAACGTCTTTGCGATCCTGGGCTTCAGGTCGCTCTACTTCCTGCTCGCCCAGATGGCAGACCGTTTCTGTTACCTGAAATACGGGCTCGGGCTGGTTCTGGTTTTTGTCGGGCTGAAGATGGCCTGGCTCAATGCCGCGTTCGGTGGCAAGTTCCCCGTCACCTGGTCGCTAGGCATCATTGCGGTCCTCATCGGCACCTCGATGGCGGCCTCGCTCCTGCGGCGACAGCAGCCGCCCGCCACGCCGGGCAACGGGGCGGCGTAGAAAGCAGCGGGGCCGGACCGCTCCTGGCAGTCCGGCCCTCGTCTGGTGGCTTGGCCGTTCTCTTTCAAGGCGTCTCAACGCCGACGCTGCGGCGAGCGTGAGCGCCCCAGCCTCGCGCGGGCATGGGCTCTCAACCTGGAGCTGCTCCAGGATCGCGAGGCTGCTTACTTGCGCCCTTTGAAGAAGCCGGGGACTTCGAGAAGCAGGCGGCCTTCCGAGACCGGGAGGGCGAAGCCGCCGTCGGGCGAGCGTTCAAGCGCCGTATCCGTTCCGTAAATACGCACTTCTTTCACGTGCTCCGGCATGCGCAGGATCTGGCCTCCAAATCCGAGCCGTTCCGAAACGATGTCGGCGTTCGAGGCCTTGCGCTCCGGCAGGTAATGGAGGAGTGTGAGCCGCAGGTCGCGTCCGGCGCGCATCGGGTAGGCGCGGACGGTGCTCTTCAGGCCCCAGCCGTAGGTGGGGCTGCCGACGAGCGCCTGCATGACCGCCACGAACGCCCGGGAGACCGCGAGGTTCGCGCTCTGGCGGTACTCGGTGAACACGGGGTCCGCAAAATACACCCAGTTTCCGCCCGCGACGATTGAGGGCTCTGCAAGGGGCTTCGGCTGCGGGGGTGCCTGGAAGTGCGAGCAAAAGCGTAGGTCCGAGCGCTGGAAATACGGGGCGACGCGATCGGCCCAGATGGTGACGTCCTTGCCGGCCTTCACGCGCAGGCCCCGGCGGTAGATCACCCGGTCATCGGCGCCGAGGGCTTCGGCGATCGGGGTTCCCTTGCGTGCGCGCCAGTAAGCGGGCGCATAGGCGCCGTCGCCAAGGCGGGTGAGGCTGGCAAAGGGCCCCCAGCCGCGCCCTTCGGCGTCGAACACGCTGTCTCCCGCAGCGATCACCTTGCCGCCGGCCGCAGCGTAGGCGGCGAGCTTCTTCCGGAGTGTCGGCGTGACGCGCGTGCCGTCGCCCAGGAGTACTGCGGCGTAGGGCTTCAGGTCGTCCGCATCGCTGACGACCGCGGCGTCGTAATGGTTTTCCTGGCACAGTGCCACGAGCGCTTCCTCCACCATGCCGGTGGCGTGTTCGTCGCCTTCCGGGTGGTGCGGGCACACGATCGCCACCTGCGGGCACGGCTGGGCGCCGGCGTAGAAAGGTTCGGCGGCCTCGCACTGCGCGAACACTTCGCCGATGAGCTCATACGCGCCTTCATCGAGCGTGCCCCTCGGGTGCAACTGGTCGCCGACGGAGTTAGCGCCGCCCATGGCCTGCGTGCGGAAGCACTCGAACTCAAGCGCGGGGACGGGCTTGATGCCGCCGAAGTCGCCCCACATCTTCTGGAAGCGGCCCGTCATGCCGAGCCAGGGCGCACGCGAGCGCAGGTTGCGCGCCACGCGCGGGAAGTGGTGGTAGTTCCACATGCCCGACGGCAGTGATTCGATCTCGTAGTGCGTCTGGGCGCGCTGGCGCGAAGTTGCTCCGAGTGAACCGTCGACGAACAGGCGGTTCTCCGAGTTGTAGAAGATGGACGCTTTTGGTGCGCGGGCGCGGATCTGTTTCGTGAAGCGCTCGGCAAAGGCCACCTGCGCCGCAGTCTCGAAGCGGTAATGGGTGGCGCGGTCGCGGCCCATCAGCCCGTGCTTTTCGCGGAAAGCGATGGCGTGGTCGCTCCAGTCTGCCCGCGGGTGGACGACAAGCATGTCCAGGAAGAACCCGTCGCACGGGTAGTTCTTGAGCAGCTCATCCAGATGCGCCTCGTAATAGTCCTGATAGTCGGGGTGCAGGAAATTCAGCCAGCGGTAGCGGCCGGGCTCGTTTGAGAAACCGTCAGAAGCCGACGCGTTTTGCGCGAAAGAGCCGTCGTCGCAAAGCTGCATCCATTCGGGCTTCGTCTGCGCCAGGTTTTCCTCCCAGCCGATGATCGTGTAGATCGGCGCGCGGATGCCTTCGGCGTGCAGCGCCTCGATCATCTCGCCCATCAGGTCCCGGTCGTTTAGCGCGGGGTGGGGCGTGACGACCTTGGAGGGGTAATAGCCCATGCCATGCACGCACTTCGAGAACACGATCACGCTGTTCACGTGCGCTTCCTTGAAGCGCCGGGCCAGTGCACGCGCGTCAAAGGCGGCAGCGAGGTCGGTGATGTACGGCGAGTTGTGGAAGTCCAGGTGGATCTGGCGGAATTGGCCGTTCCAAGGATCTGTCTTAGGGGCTGGCATGGCGGGTGTTGGGTTGAAAGTGAAGTCTCGCCAGAAGTGTATCAAATCGCTTCCCTTGTGTCTGTGTCCGCGAGGGATAAAGATGTGTCTAAAAGCGACAGGACGTATTTTGAGCCACTGACGGTCTCGGGGTTTCCGCTGACGGGCGGAGAGGTGACGCCGCTGCGGCTCCACGAGTGCGGGGCACGGGTGATGGACGAGCGCTGGAACTACCGCGCCGTGCGCAGCCCGTTTTGGCGCGCTTACTACAATCTGGACTCTGGAGCCGCCGTGCGTGCCCTGGGGCGGAAATGGCCGCTCGGGCCAGACCGTCTCGTGCTGCTGCCCGAGGGCGTGTTGTACGACTGTGTGCCGGGCGGCGCGGTCCGGCATTGCTGGGTGCACTTTTCCCCGGGTGGCCCTGCGGCCGCCCCGTTGGCCTCAGAGCCCCTTGTGGTGATGCTCACGCCCGTCGAGCGCCAGCTCTGGGCGGACCTGTACCGGCGCGTCTGCGAAGCACAGGCAGGCGAAGCAGGGGCTGTGCGACACGCCGTGGCCGGAGCCCTGCTCATGTCCTGGGCAAGGGTGCCTGAACTCGCCCCGCAAGAGGGAACGCCGCGCCTGCGCCAGCTTCTAGAGTGGGTGGAGCGCCGTCTTTCCCGCCCGCCGAGCGTGGGGGCGATGGCTTCGGAGGCGGGCCTCTGCGTGCGCGCCTTCCTGCGCTGGTTCAAACAGGAGACCGGCCGCACCCCCGCTCATTACCTGACGGAGCGGCGCGTCATCGAGGCGTGTCGGCGCCTGCGCTTCACCGCCGAGTCCATCGACCAGATTGCCGAGGCCACCGGCTTCACCAACCGGCACCATTTCAGCCGCGTGTTCAAGGCCCGCACGGGCCGCACGCCGGCGGACTACCGCAAAGGCTGACGCCGCGCGCAATCGCGGCCTTGAAACCCGGCGCGGGCGCCCTAGTTTTGCGCCATGGCCGAAGAGGCGATCCAGAGCCGGACAAATCCGCGTGTGCTGAACCTGGTGAAGCTGCGCGACAACCGCGCGCACCGCGAGGAGCAGGGCCGTTTCATCATAGAGGGCTACCGCGAGCTCACGCGCGCGCTGGATGCCGGTCGGCGTGTCGAGGAGCTTTATTACTGCCCGGAGCGCTTCCGGCGTCCTGAAGCCCACGCGCTCGTCGAACGCCTCCGGGCCTCGGGGGCGACGCTCTTGCGCCTTGGCGACGGCGCCTTCGACAAAGCCGCCTACCGCGAAGGCCCCGACGGCCTGCTTGCTGTTGCTCGCACCTGGCACTACGCCCTCGCGGATCTCAAGCTTTCAGAGCGCCCGCTTCTGCTCGTTGCGGAGGCCGTTGAAAAGCCCGGAAACCTTGGCGCCCTCCTGCGTTCCGCGGACGCCGCCGGCGTGGACGCCCTGATCTGTTGCGACCCGGTGGTGGACGTCTTCAACCCGAACGCCGTGCGCGCCTCCCAAGGCGCGTTGTTTTACGTTCCCGTCGTCGTGGCCAGCCCGGAACAGACCCGGGACTTCCTGGCGTCGCGCGGCATTGCGGCTGTGGCGACCACGCCGTATTCAGAAATCAACTACTGGGACCTCGATCTGCGCCAGCCCTGCGCGATCCTCATGGGCAGTGAAAAGGACGGTCTGTCGCCCTTCTGGCTGGAAGGTGGTACGCTGAAAGCGCGGATCCCGATGGCAGGGCTCAGCGACTCCCTAAACGTCAATGTTGCGGCGGCCCTCACGCTGTTCGAGGCCCTGCGTCAGCGCGCAAAGGGAAGCTAATCCGTGCGGATGGAAGGGGACGCGCGTTCGCCGATCAGGCGGCCGGCCTCAATCCACGGCTCATAGCGGGTGCGGAAGTTTTCCGTCCAGCCGGTGGGCTCGTTCGTTTTCAGGCTCATCCGGCACACCTCGCGCACGCCGCGGGTGTAGAGCTCGCGCCCGCACGGGCTGCGGAAGGCAAAGGCCAGCGACATGCCTGCCTCACGCAGGCGGATGCCGCGCAGCGTGATGATGAAAGGCATAACGCCGCGCAGGGGTTTCAGGTAGTCAATTTCGATGCGTCGCACGACCACGTACAGGTCTGGATAGCGTTCCGGGGAAAACTCGGAGCTCTCCATCATCCGGTCAAACAACGCCTGCTGGGCGCGTTCCAGATGCACGAGGTAACGCGAATGGTGCATGACCCACAGTGCATCCAGATCGTCAAAATGTGTGCGTGCCCGGTATACAAATACGCCTTCGGGAGGGTTGTCGTAGTCGACGATGGCCATGGTAAGGGTATAACCGGCTAGGTGTGCACGAGCTATCGGGCTGGCTTGCGCATTTGTTCGACAAGCTCTGCGAGTGCCCGTTCCGGGTCGATTACGGGGGCGTAACCGAGATCGCGCCGGGCGGCGGAGATGTCGAAGAAATGATCTTTGGCGAGCTCTACGGCCACAAAGCGCGTCATCGGAGGCTCACCGCGCAAGTGAAGTGTGCGCCAGAGAACCTCGAAAACGGCGCCTGCGGCATAGGCGGCACCAGAGGAAACGTGGCGGGTTACGGGGGGAATGTCGAGCCGTTGCAGCAAGTCGTTAATCCAATCCCACAGCACCACCGGCTGCCCGTCCGAGATGAAATACGCCTTCCCGCGTGCGTTGCCGCGCATAAGTGCATCCAAGGCAAGAAGATGGGCGTGGGCAGCGTTGGTCACGTGCGTCAGGTCAACCCGGTTCGTGCCGTGGCCGACTATGCGCAGGCGTCCTGCGCGGGCGCGCTCCACCACACGGGGGACAAGGTGCGGGTCGCGTGGGCCCCAGATCAGGTGCGGTCTCAAGGCCACGGTGTGGAGGGAACCATTGTTCGCCTCCAGCACTTCTTTTTCCGCGATCGCCTTGGTGTGCGGGTAGTGGCAGAGCCAGCGGGTGCCGTAGGGCGTGCGTTCGTCCACGCCGCTCAAATGACCGGGCGAAAAGACCACGCTCGGCGTGCTCGTGTGCACCAGGTAGCGCACCTTGTTCTCGCGGCAACTGTCCAGGACGTTGCGCGTGCCGAGCACATTGGGGCGGTAAAAGCTGTCCCAGGACCCCCACACGCCCGCTTTTGCCGCGACGTGGAAAACCGCATCCACCCCGGCACATGCGGCCATGACGTCACCCCGCACGCCCAAGTCGCCTTGGACGACCTCGACGCCTTGTGTCGCGAGCTCGGGCTGCGGCGTTCGCCCGATCACACGAACCTCCCTGCCCCGCGAACGCGCGAGGTCCACGATATAACGCCCGAGAAAACCGCCACCTCCAGTGACCAGCACCTTCATAAAGTGATCCCAAAGCAAACCGCTCCGAGGGGGAAGTCAAAAGACAACGGCTTTATCGCGCGTGCGGGGGGTAATCTACGCACGAGAAAGCCGCTTCTGTTCGGGGGACGGCTAGTAGGGGATCTGCCGCTTCGCGCAGGTGCGGAGGGCTGTGCAGTCGTGTGCACCTACGGGACTCAAGGGGCGTTCCCAAACCTTCGGGTTCCCCATGGCGGCTTAACCGGGGGATGACTTTCCCCTTTGTTCTCGCGCCCGAGCCAGTACCGGCTTTTGAATTGCGACGTATCTCTTTTACGCTAGAATTCTGATAAAAAATCGTAAACACCGCTTTGCTATGGCTAGATTTACCGTCGGTGTCCGCATCCTCACCTGTTTTGTGGCGGTGGCAGCGCTCCTGCTTCTGCTCGGCCTGGTGGGATGGTACGGCCTTCGTGCCGTGAGTCGCACGGCCTACGCGCAGGAGACGGCTCGTGTCATGCTCCAGCGTGAGGTCGATCACTTCGTCTGGGTAAGCAAACTGGAAGAATACGCCCGCGGTAAGACGGGTAAACTCGAACTCGTGCGGGACCCGGCCCAGTGTCACTTCGGAAAATGGTACTATGGCGAAGGGGGCGGCCGGTTGGGGCAGACGTTCCCGGGAGTCCGGGACACGCTGGCGCGGTTTGAGGCGCCGCACCGGCAGCTTCACGAGTCCGCCAGCGCTGTAGAGGCTGCGCCGGGCTCAGACGCGAAGGTGGCCGCCTATGAGGCCAGCACGCTGGTCACGTTCCGGGAAATGAAGGGCCTGTTTGATGACCTCACGACGTCGCTGGAAAAGGAACTTGAGACGACGTCATCGAAATCAAAGTCGCTTTCGGCGATGGCCTCCGCGTTCGCGGTTTATGGCTCGATTTGCGGCGGCATCCTCGCGCTTGGTGCAGGTTACGTTCTCGCCCGGCGCATAACGGGCAGCATGCGTCTGACCGCCCACGAACTGCACCTTTCCGCGGAACAAACGGCGTCCGCGGCCACGCAGGTCGCCGGCACCAGCGAAAACCTGTCCGGCGGAGCCGCAGCCCAGGCAGCCCGCATCGAAGAAACCTCAACGTCGGTGGGCGAGTTCACGGCTGGGCTGAAGTCGTCCGCGCAAGGGGCCGTCGAGGCCAGCGGGGCCATGCAGCAGGCTTCGGACATCGTCACCAAGGCCTCATCGGCCATGGAGGAACTCGTCGCCCATTTTCAGGCGCTGGCAAAGGAAAGCGCCGAGACCCGGAAGATCATCCAAAGCATCAACGAGATTGCGTTCCAGACGAACATCCTGGCCCTAAACGCGGCGGTTGAGGCCGCGCGGGCGGGCGGGCACGGCGCCGGGTTTGCGGTTGTGGCCGATGAAGTTCGCGCTCTGGCTCAACGCGCCGCCCAGGCTGCGGACGCTACCGGGCGCCTCCTCGATGGTTCGGCGGCGAAGATTGCGCAAGGTGAGGGGATGGTGGACAAGACGAACCAAGCGCTGATGGAGCTCGTCCAGAGCGTGTCCGGCGCCCGAACCCGCATGGAGCAGATTTCAGGGGAGATTGGCCGTCAGGTGGAGAACGTCCAACAGGTCTCGCGTTCGATGTCTGATGTGGACGGCATAGCCCAGCAAAACGCCGCCCATGCGGAGGAATGTGCCGCCGCCGCCGAAGAGCTCCACGGCCAGTCCCAGCAGCTCCTTGCGCTCGTGGTCCGGCTCGAAGCGGAAGTGGGTGTCGATTCGCGGGGCAGGGTGGGCAAGGTTCCGGAACGTGTGTGCATATCCTCACCCGCTCCCAGGAAATCCGAGGTGCGTGTGAAATCCGGCTCGGCGCCGAACCTGTTTCTCGAGGGCAAGAAGTAAGCCGCGCCGGTCTGGTCTGCCCTAGCTTTTGGCGAGATCCCGGACCACCGCCTTGGTGTGGCGTTTTGCCAGCGTGAGCCGGTGGATCTTTGCGTTGTGGCGCACGTCCACCGGGAATTTCCGGCAGAAATAAAAGAGCGCGATGCTGGCCGTGTGGCGGTACTTCGTCCCGATGGCGCGAAGCTCGTCGATGAAGCGGGCCTGCGATGCCCGAGCCTTCGGCCAGTGCTCCGCTTTCGGTTCAATGATCAACGCGGGTGTTTGCTCACCCGGTTTGCCGATACCGATCAAGGCTGTCCGGAACACTTTTGGGTGGGTATTGAAGACGCCTTCCACGCAATCCGTGTAGAGGTCGCCTGCGGACGTCTGCACACGCTCGGCCTTGCGCCCGCAGAACCACAGGCGTCCCGACGCGTCGAAGTAGCCGAGGTCGCCCATCCGGTGCCATAGGCCCGTGCGCGTGGCATCAGGAATCTTCGCTGCCGCGGTTGCAGCCGGGAGCCGGTCGTAAGCCTGGGTGGCGACAAGCCCATGGACGGCGATCTCCCCGACCTGCCCGTTCTCGAGCAGAAGGTCCGGCGTCATCGCCTTTATAGGGCCGTCCATAAGCCGGATCACCCGGACCGATACTTCCGGGAGTGGGCGTCCCACGCAGGTCCCTTTTCCTTCCTCGGTCAGGCGCCATGTGTCCTCCAGCACCTCTGTCCCGGAGATGCTGGAAACCGGCAGGGCCTCCGTCGCGCCGTAAGGCGTGTGGACGTGGCCGTTGGGGAGCAGGTCGTGCATGCGGCGGATGAGCTGGGGCGGCACGGGTGCCCCGGCCATCAGCACGCGCCGGATTGTCGGCAACTTCGTCCCCTTCTCCTCGCAGTAGGTCGCGATCTTTGACCAAAGGACGGGGGAACCGAAGCTGTTCGTTACCCCGTTGCGCTCGATGGCTTCCACGATGCGGGCCGGGTCCACGGCCGCAGGACGGCTCGGGTTCATTTCGGGGACGACGGTCGTCATCCCGAACGCCGGGTTGAACAGGGCGAAGATGGGGAGCATCGGCAGATCGACCTCCCCTGGCTGGATGTCGTACTGCGCCCGGATCATCCGAACCTGAGCCTCGAACTGGCCGTGCTGGTAGCACACACCCTTGGGGGCGCCGGTAGAGCCTGAGGTGAAAAGCACCGCGGCCAAGTCCGTTCCGCCTGTGGGGGCGACAGGGAAGGCGGTTTCCGAGTGCCGTTCCTTGAGCTCCCGGGCAAAGGCCGCCCCACCCACGGCTACGCGCGCGCCCACGCTCTTGAACCACGGAAAAAAGACGCGGCTCAGGCGCTGGGCAAGGGGTATTCCCACGAGAGCCTCGGGCTGCGTCTGGCGCACGCAACGCAGGAAATTTTTCAACCCCATGCCGGGGTCAATCACCACCGGCACGGCCCCGACCTTGAAGAGCGCGAAAGTCAGCCGGATCAGGTCCAGGCCCGGGCGCACCATCAGCAGCGTGCGCGTGCCCCGTGTGATCCCCCGGGCCTCAAGCAGCCGCGCCGCGGCGTCGGACTCCGCGTTCAGTTGCGCAAACGAGCGTTCCTGGTATGCGAGGCGCCCCGACTTCCGCACGGGCGCCCGAACCGCGCAGACATCCGGGTTGCGCTCCGCCATTGAGGGCAGGAAGCGGGCGACGTTGCAGACGGCGGTTTCCGAAGCTCCGTGGGCTCGAATACTTCCCTTCATTATTCAAAAAAAAGGCCGCGCCCGGGGCGTATGCCCACGAACGCGGCGAAAAAGGCTAACAAGACTTCGATTTAGAAATCCGTGAACTGGACGGCGCCCCAGAGCAGGGACACCTTGTCGCCTGTCACATTGTTGCGGGTAACCATGTCGTCCGTGCTAACCGTGAGCGTCGACACTTTCGGCGGGACGAACGAACGGGGCTCGGTCTTCACGATACCAAGCATATTGATGCCGCGATTCGGCCCAGTCGGTTCGAGCGCACCGGTGCGGGGGGATGAGCAACCGGAAAATGCCGCTGCGGCAACGAGGGCGAGAACGAGCGTGCTAGGGGTCTTGAGCAGCTTCATGGAAAGTCACGCTAAGTCCTTTTCCCTTCCTTGCAAAGAAAAAATCCGCACACCCGGAGACCGCACCGTTTGCCGGAACGACCGGAAGGCCAGCCCACCACCCCTGGCGAAGCCGGGACGTGGGCCACGGGAAACCTTCGTCTCCAGGCGCGCCCCTGAGGAATGATGCCCAGCCGCCCGAGCCCCCAAAAGGC
>CAZQIE010000011.1:6628-9832 GCA_964593675.1 uncultured Opitutales bacterium | reverse complement strand
GTGTGAAAGAATTTGAAAGAAGCTGCCTTGTTTTCTTGATCCTCCCCCATAACGGAGGTTTTCTTAGAGCAATTGTTCTCCCCATGAACAAACCCCATCTCCTTACCCTTCGCCTTGGCACACTTCTCCTGGCCCTTTGTGCCACAGGATGCACCGCTTTTGAAAAAGGGACGCCCCAGGATGTAATCGTCCTTTCGTACCCGGACGGCGCAAACGTCTCTATCGATGGGCTACCGGCGGGCGAGACGCCTATGCTCGCCGAGATGCACCGCAAGACCAGCTACAAGCTGGTGGCCTCGAAAGACGGCTACAAGCCGCAGACGGAGATCGTGGGCCCCGTCCCGAATGAAGCCAGCCGCAATTTCATCCGCTTTGGCCTCCTTAGCGAAGTTGGGTTCTACTACGACCTGAAGCCCAACCCGGTTGAGTTCAAGCTCGTGCCCTCCCTCGTTCCGGATTACGCCGGCGCGGACCCTTACGGGGAAATGGTGGAACGCGTGCTGCAGGCCGACAAGATGCGCGAGCAAGGCAAGCTCTCGGCTGACGAGCACCGCTACGTCGTCCACCAGATCGTCGAGTTCTACTCAAACCAGTAGCCGCTACGCCGGCCGCTGATCCTCGCAGGCCCAAGCCCGCATTTCGGGTTCTGGGCCTGCGGCGTGTACGGACCATCGCTTTCGCAACAACCGTCGCGCCTCCGGTGCTTCATGTTTGACGACCGTTTGCAGGGGGAGCAAAGTGCGCGGATCATGACGGCCCTCCAGCGGACTCCACTTTACGCCTTTCATGCCCGGCACAACGCGCGTTTTGTGCCCTTTGCCGGCTGGGAAATGCCCGTGCAAT
Source organism: uncultured Opitutales bacterium (assembly GCA_964593675.1). Lineage (GTDB taxonomy): Bacteria > Verrucomicrobiota > Verrucomicrobiia > Opitutales > CAZQIE01 > CAZQIE01. The sequence goes on along the minus strand of CAZQIE010000011.1, from coordinate 8,989 downwards.
ACACCGGCATCCTTGAAGAACACCGCGCCGTTCGTGCCACAGGTGGCCTCTTTGACGTGAGCCACATGGGCGAAGCCCGCATTACCGGCGCGAATGCGGCCGAGTTCGTGGACTACCTCATGGCGAACGAAATGGCGACCTTGCCCGCCGGTCAGGCCCGCTACACTGTCATGTGCTACCCGAGCGGCGGCGCCGTGGACGACCTCATCGTTTACCGCGTGGGCCCGCAGGAATATTTCATCTGCCTGAACGCGTCTAATGCCGACAAGGACGTCGCGTGGATGCAGGAGCACGCGAAGCGTTTCGGGTGCAAGGTCGAGAACGAGTCGCCGCGCTGGGCGCAGCTCGCCATCCAAGGGCCGCGGGCCACGGAAATCCTCCGCGCGCTGCTACCTGCGGGCGTGGAGCTCCCGGGCCGCTTCAAGTTTGCCACGCAGTCCGTTGGCGGCGTGTCGTGCATTGTCAGCCGCACCGGCTACACCGGCGAAGACGGTGCCGAGCTCTACTGCGGCCTGTCCGACGCGGAAAAGCTCGCCGAGGCGCTCATGGAGACCGGCAAGCCGCTCGGGCTGGTTCCCGTTGGCTTGGGTGCCCGCGACAGCTTGCGCCTTGAGGCCGGTTACCCGCTCTACGGCCACGAGCTTGGCGAGAACATCTCGCCCCTCACCGCCGGTCTCGCGTGGACGGTGAAGCTGAAGCGCCAGGGCGACTTCATTGGCAAAGCCGCGCTCTCCGCGGAGATCACTTCAGGCTCCGCCCGCCAGATCCTCTTCTTCAAGCTCGACGACCGCCGCATCGCACGCCAAGGCGCCCCCGTGTTTTTTGGCGACCGCAAGGTGGGCGAAGTCGCCTCCGGCACCCTCTCGCCGTCGCTCAATCAGCCCATCGGCAGCGCCCTCGTCGAGCTTGCGGGCGTGGACCTCGACAAGCTCACCGTCGACATCCGCCAGCACCGCATCCCGATGCTCCGCGTGAAGCCGCCGTTCCTCAAGCTGCCCGTCTAGCGTTCCGCATCGTTTTCCACGCTCGCGCTTCGTTTGTTTGACGCCGCGCCTGTCCTGTGTTGAAAACGATCCAACCTTTTCAAGGAGTTTCCCATGAGCCAGATTCCCTCCGACCTCAAATACGCCAAGAGCCACGAGTGGGTGCGCCTCAACGCCGACGGCACCGCTGTCGTGGGCATTACCGACTACGCCCAGAACAGCCTCGGTGACATCACCTTTGTCGAACTTCCGGACGTTGGCGCCAGCTTCGCCGCGGGCGAGTCTTTCGGCGTGGTCGAGTCCGTCAAGGCCGCTTCCGACCTGTATCTGCCGGTCGCGGGCGAAGTCCTCGAAATCAACGAGGCCCTTCAGGACGCCCCCCAGAATGTGAACCAGGCGCCCTACGGCGACGGCTGGATGCTGAAGATCAAGGTCGTCAACGCGGGTGACGTTGCCGCGCTGCTCTCGGAGGCCGACTACCGCAAGATCGTCGGGTAAGGCGTTTGAAAACGTCAGTCCGGAAAAAAGGGTGGCCCCTGTGCCACCCTTTTTTTTTTTGTCCGCGCATATGAAGGCGCCGCCGCAAACGGGCGCACGGGCGCATCGGCCTATTTGCCGTTGAAGACCGGCGGACGCTTCTCTTTGAAGGAGCGCAGGCCCTCCTTGTAGTCGTCCGACTGATACACCTTGCAGCGCAAAGCCTGCACGCGCTCAAACGTCTCCGCGTCCAGCGGCGCACCCCGGCTCAGCAGGCGGAACTGGCTCTTCATCACCCGCACCGCCAGCGGCGCGTTGGCTGCGATGCTCTTTGCGAGGTCCAGGGTCAGCGCTTCCAAGCCGCTTGCCGGCACCTTGTGGTTCAGCATCCCCAGGTTGTAGGCCTCGGATGCGGAGACCGGGCGCGCGGTGAAAAACATTTCCTTCGCCTTGTTCACGCCCAGCACGTTCATGAAGTGCACGAGCCCCGAGGCGTTGTAGGGCAGGCCAAGCTTTGCCGGGGTGATCGCGAACGTGCTGTCCTCCGTGCCGACGAGGATGTCGCAGGACAGGCACAAGTCGGTCGCGCCGCCCCAGACGCTGCCCTCGATCATGGCGATGACGGGCGAGGGAAAGTCCTGCACACGCCGCAACAGGCGCTCAAGCGGGTCGAAGTAATCCAGCGGGTCATCCGTGCCTTCGGGCAGTTCGCGGATGTCGTGCCCCGCGGACCACACCTTTACGCCCGACGGCGCACGCAACACCACCACCTTCACCTGCGCCTGCTCACAGGTATCGAATGCCGCCAGCAGCGCCTCGACCATGGCTTCGCTCAAGGCGTTCCGTTTATCGCAATTGTTGAGCGTGATCGTGCCAATCGCGTTCTCGATGTGACACAGGG
>CAZQIE010000011.1:0-6603 GCA_964593675.1 uncultured Opitutales bacterium | reverse complement strand
GGGGGGGGAGGGGGCCGCTGCGCCGGAACCCATTGTTCTGGCAACGCTTGTCAGGGTAACGTTTGCGTGTGGCGGTGCGAAACAATTCGCCCGGCGTTTGCCGACGCGGAAGGCCGCGTCTTGCCCTCAATAGGGGGCGTCGGGGTCTGGCTCCAGCGTGGGCGGGAGCTTCTGGTTCAGGAAGTCTTGCAGGATGAGCGCGGCCGCGCGCGAGTCCAGTTCGCCGGATCGCCGCTTCTCTTGCTGCGCACGCACAGAATGCTTTTTGCGACCGCCGCCACCGAGCGCCCGCATGTCCGTTTCCGCCTGATGGCTGGTCAGGCGCTCGTCCACCCGGTGTACGGGTAGGCCCAGGCGTGCCTCCAGTTGCGCGATGAAGGCATCGACCTCCTTCGCCTTGAAGCCTGTCGTGCCGTCCATGTTGTAGGGGTAGCCGACGACAAGGTCCGTCACGCGCCGGTCCTTCGCCGTGCGCAAGACATGCTCCATCCGGGCTTCCGACGTAGCCTCGACGGCGGCCTGCAATGGCACGGCCACCCCAACTTCGTCGCCGTAAGCCAGTCCGATCCGCCGTTCCCCGTAATCAATGCCGAGGTACCGCATGACGGTCGCTCCCGCTACTCGATGCGCCCTTCGTCGTAGTCGATCAGGTCCGCGAAGGACCGGATGTCCTCACGGTGGCTGATCGCCATCTTCGCCTTTGCGGCCTCAAGCGCCTCTTTGCCCATGTCGCTCATGCCCTTCTGGACGACCTCACGGTTCCACTTCGCCAGGCGCAGGTCTTTCGGAAACAGGGCCATCAGCCGCGCGTCGAGATCTTCGTCAGTTGCGCTTTGGCGCACGACCTCGATCACCGCTTGCGGCTCAATGCCGAGGTGCAGGCAAAGGAAGCCGTCGAACCCTTTCGTGAAGTTGCGCTGGTAGGACGGGGGAAGTTCCCCGGCCAGATGCTTGCGGATCTTCGCTATAAAGCGCGGCAGGTGCAGGAGCCCGCAGCGGTGCGGCACGTACGGGCTCGGCAGGTCATACAGAATCGCTCCGGTATCCGGTCTGGACATAGCTTCTGACATACTCGAGCCCCCGTGCGGCGCAAGTCCTGAACGCGCGCCCGCCCGGGAGGGGCGGCTACGGCCTTGTCACCTGGATGCGCAGGTAGCGCCCGCCAAACTCGGTGGGCATGGCGCTGTCGCGGTAGATCAGTTTTGCGCGGCCATCCGGCAGCACCTCCGTGCTCACCTCAATGAGGCCGGACGGGCTGAAGGCTCCCGTCATCTCCGTGGTGGCCTGGATGGTGTAGGTGATATCTGAATACGCGGGGTGCGGGCGCGTGAAGGTGAGGGTCGGGTAGGTCTGGGCAGAGCCTGTCGTCACGGTGCTTACCGACGGCCGGGTGGGATTCGTGCCGAAGGCGTATTCGAGCAGGTTCGGCAGGCCGTCATGGTCGGGGTCCGCCAGATCGTCTGTGATCGCGGGGTTCACGACGCCGGGCCAGTATGTTTGCGTCCACTCCGCGTACGTGGAAGCGCGGGCCTGCGTGCCCGAGAACGTTGCATCGCCCACCGCCAGCGTGGCGGAGCGGGTTTGAAGGCCTGTGTTGGGGGGGGCGGTCACGGTCGCCGTTGTGCTGCCTGCGCTGCCGCTGGTTGGGCTGATGGACAGCCAGTCGCCCGTGCCGGACGTCCACGGGTAGCCCGCGGAAACGGTCACTGTGATGGACTCGCCGGAACTCAGGAAGGCGCGTGAGGCCGGCGTGAGAACGACCTGTGGCCCGTTCTGCGTGAGGACGAGCAGCGTGTCGCCGATCAGGAGCGAGCCCGTCCGCGTGCCACCGCCGCGGTTCGTGCCAGCCGTCACCGTGGCGGTCGTGGTGCCCGCGAGGCCCCCGTTGACGTTGATCGAGAGCCAAGGGGTGTTCGACACGGCTGTCCATGCGGCCACGCTGTCGATCGCGATGCTCAGCGGGCCGCCTTCGCTCGTATACGTGTGGCTGCCCGGCGTGATGCTCGCCCCCGCGTTTTGGGTCGCCGTAAAGGTGGCGTCGCCAATCGAAATTGTTCCCGTGCGGGTGCCGCTGGTGATCGCGCTTGTCGTGACGGTCGTCAGGGTCGTTCCCGCGGCGCCGCCTGTGGTGCCAAGGGTCAGCCATGCGGCATTGGAGGTCGCCGTCCACGCGCTGTAGGACGAGATTGAGAGGTTCGTCGTGCCTCCTGCCTGCCCGAAGGTATGGCTGTACTTCGACAGGTTCACCTGCGGGCCGCTCTGGGTGACGGAGAACACGGCGTCGCCAAGCGTGACGGTGGCCGTGCGGCTGCCGCTACCAGGGTTCGGGGCGGCTGTGAGCACAAGGTTCGTTGTCCCGGCTCCGCCGCTGGAGGTGGAGAGCGTGAGCCAGCCGGCGCTGGAAATCGCGTTCCATGTGCCCGTGGCCGTCACGCCCAGGCTATACGTGCCACCGCCACCCGTAAAGGTCGTGCTCGCCGCCGCGAGCGTCACTTGTCCCGGCTGCGTCGCCTGGAAAGGCGCGTTGCCCACATAGAGGGTGGCACTGCGCGGCCCGCCGGTATTTGCCGCAGCTATCACGCTCGTCACGGTCGTCCCGCTTGATCCGCTGGCCTGCGCCATCACCAGCCAGTCTCCGTTGGAGGATGCGATCCAGGCCGACGACGCGTTAAGCGAGAGGCTTGTGCTGCCTCCGCCCGTCGGGAACGTATAGCTGGATTTGGACAACGTGACGGCCGGGCCCGCCTGTGTCGCGGTGAACGTCGCATCCCCCACCGTGACGGTCCCGGTTCGGGGCGCTCCCAAATTGCCGCTTGCCGTAAGGTTGAGCGTCGAGGCGCCGCTTGAGCCGCTTGCCGGCGACGCCGTAAGCCAGGAAGGCGTCGTCACTGTCCACGGAGCCGTGGCGTCCACCGTTATACTTTTCGATCCTGGGCCGTTCGTGAACTCGTGGCTTATGGGCGAAAGCACGACCGCCCCGCGCGCCTGGTTCGCCGTAAACAAGGTGCCCCCGATATACAGGGTGCCCGTGCGGGCGGCGCCCGCATTGGGCGCGGCGGTGATGGTCACGGTGGTTGTGGCAGGCCCGCCGCTTGTTTTGTCCACGGTCAGCCACTCCGAGCCTGGTGTCACGCTCCACGCGTAACCACCGGAAACTTCCACGCTGGCCGTGCCCCCTGTGCTTGCGAAGCTGAAGCTGGTCGTTGAAAGCGTAACCGGCGGGCCTGCCTGTGTGACGGTATACACGGCGTCGCCCAGGATGACGTTTGCCGTGCGCGAAGCTCCGGTCGTTGGCGCTGTCGTGATGCTCGCCTGCAACGTCCCGGCGCTCGCGCTGGTGGCGCTCACCGTCACCCAAGAGGGTATAGTGCTGGCCGACCACGGCGCACTGGCGTTTACCGAGATGTTAAGAACCCCACCGCCGCTGCTGTAAGAGCCACTGTAGGAGGACAGCATTACATTCGGCTGTGCTTGTGTTGCCGTAAACGTGGAGTCGCCGATCGTGATCGTGCCCGTGCGAGCCGCCCCCGTGTTCGGCGCCGCGGTGGCCACGGAAACCGTGGATCCTGCACCTCCGGAGGTTGGAGAGAAGCTCAACCACGCGTCATTGCTGGTGGCCGTCCATGCAGCGCTCGCTATGACCGAGAACGACGTGCTGCCCCCGGCTATGGGGAAGGTGTAAGAAGACGTCGTGAGCGTCGTTATGCGGGCGTCCTGCGTGACCGTGAAGGTGCTGCCGTTGATGGTGAGCGTTGTGGATCGCGGCGTCACCTGGGGGTTCGTTTGCACCGTCACCGTTGCACTTGATGTCCCTCCCGGCCCGCTCGCCGGGTTGATGCTCAACCAAGAGGCGCCGGTAACCGCGGACCAGCCTATGGGGGCATCCACGGTGGTCGTCGCGCTGCCCCCGGTAGCCGGGAAGGTTGACAGGGAGGGCGAAAGCGTAACGGGAGGGCCGTTCTGCGTGACGTTTAGCGTTGTGCCTCCGATTGTTATCGACCCCGTGCGCGGCAGCCCTCCATAGGGTTGCCCCGTAACCGTAAGGGTAGTCGTGCCGACTCCGCCTGAGCCGGGGGAAACGGAAAGCCAGGGATTGTTGGCTGTGGCCGTCCACGTATCCCAGGCTTCAACCGAAACTGTTTGGGCGTCCCCCCATATGCCATGGTTAAGCTTGAGGGCGTAGGGTTCGGTGCCCGGGCAAGTTGCGTAGCCGTGAAGGTCACGCCGTCTGAGGGGCCTGTCGATACGGTAATTGTGCCCACGCGCTGGCCACCCGGATTGGCTCCCGCGGTTACATAGCAGGTTCCCGCAGCGCCTCCGCCGTGGAAAGTGCCCTGACCGTTGTTTTGGGACGTCGGGTTGGGCGTAAGCCAAGCCGCGTTCGAGACCGCATACCATGTCGTGTAATTTGCGACCGATATATATAGCGCATATGTCTCGCCCGTGTTTTGGAACGTGCGTTCCTTTATGCCCACGTACACATAGGCGTTGGCCTCAGTGGTCAGCACCAGAAGCAGCCCCAGCACCAACGCGAGAGCCTTCCAATTCATGGTCACGTTTAAGATACGCCTCCATTTGGGCCAAGTCGAGTGTCATTTCCAGGGACGGAAAGGGATAACCGTTTCTCATTAAGCGGACCGCTTCGGCGACGTCCCCGGCCTCGGCGTGGAGGCGACCGGCGTGGTAATAGAAGAGGCTCCAGAACTCGCGGGGCGGGTTGCCGAGGGACCTGATGCGCCGCTCAAGGTCGGCGAGTTCGCGTTTTCCGGCCTCCTTGCCCCGCGCTTTCGCCACGGTCCGTGCCCGGACGCCTTCCGAGCTGATCGTGAAGAAATACGCCTGATACTCGCTGTAGCGACGGCCATAGGGGTCGGCCTGGTTTTTCAGAAGGATGTCGCGCAGTGCCACGCGGTTCTGAAACGCGGCGGCTTCAGCTTCTTCGTAGCGGCCCGCCACAAAATGCCCGAAGACGACATCACCCAAGGCCCGGGTGTTCAACGGGTAGCGCGCGATCACGTCGCGGATAAGCGTGTCATGGTCGTGCCATTGAATGGCGCGGCGTTCGGAGAGGGTCGCGTACACGGCCGCGAGTCCGGCCGTCGCCCACAGCGCGTGCTGGGGCTTCAGGCGCAGCGCCGCCCACGCCACCAGCCCGCAAAAGCCGACGAGAGCCGGGTAAGCCCGGTATTCCACCATCACCTCGCCCGAAAGGTAGAGGAAATAAAGGCCAAGCTGGGTGACAATCACGGCGAGCATGAGCCCGGACACGCTGCGCCGCCGGAGGCCCCAAACCGCCGCCGCGCCCAACGCCAGAAACAGCAGCGCGCCCCAGAGCACGGCGGGGTCCGCCAGCCGCGTCGACGTCGGGATATGGTGGTCGTTGCACAGGCGCAGTGGCACGAGCAGGCGCTCCACAAAGTAGCCGAACACCTTCACCTGCGTCAGCAGATGCCAAGGCAGCGGGTTGTCCGCCGTCGCGTTGAAGGCGTTAGCCGCCTGGTGCGTAAAGACCTTCAGGTGGCCGTATGTGAAATAGGCGAGGGCGTGGAGGCGGCTGATGCTCTCGAAAAACCGGGCCACATAGGTATGGTGAATCGCCGCGAGGAAGGCCAACAGCAGCCCGGCCGGTATGAGCGCCCACCCCCAGAGGCGGAACCGGAACCAGCGTGACCGCTGCCAGAGCCCCAGGACGAGCAGCAGGCAGGGCGTGACGAGCACGGCGTGCGGCTTGGCGTTCAACGCGACCAGCGCAAAGACCCCCGCCCAGACCAGCCGGTGCGGTCGTGTGTTCGACTGAAGGAACGCCGTCCCCGCCAGCACTGAAAACAGGAGCATGAGCGACGTATCTCGCGCCCGTACGTAGTTCACCACTTCCGTCGCCAGCGGGTGTGCCGCGAAAAGCGCTGCGCCCATCAGCGCGAAACGGCGCGCCTCGGCTTCCACGCGACCCGCGCAGGTGGCTATCTCACGCAGCAGCCCCCAGACAGCCAACGCTGTCGCCACATGGATCAGCAGGTTTCCCGCATGCAGGCAAACCGTCCCCTTTCCCCCCAGGAACGTATTGAGCCGCACAGACAGGACCGCCGTTGTGCGGAAATGCTGCATGAGCGGGAGCTCAAGAAACGCGCGGTCGTCAATGAAAAGCTGCGACCCCAGCGCCGCGGCATGGGCGAGAAGGGCGGCGAACGCCACCCACGCGAGCGCCCGCCCTGTGGGCATTGGCCCCGCCGGAGGCTTCGCGGGCGGCGCCTTGATGGGCTTCTTTTTCTGCGCGGCCTTCACGTGCGGTAGGGGGCCCGTCTCAGGCAAACCTGCCTTGGAACCGGGGCCGTCTTCTAATGCCCGCACGCCCGGAGCAGCAAGCTCTTTGCTCCAGACTCGCCCCCGTTCGGACTGTCGCTTCCCGGCTGCGCGATTGAAAAACCGGTTTCATGAAGGCTCTTGACCCGATATTCTCCTACAGTAAAATTACTTATCCGACCGGCGTTGGAATTCGTGCTTATCCCGCCTGGCCGTCGTGTGGCGGAACCCCCCCCCTCGTAATCCCCTCCCTAGGGCCAATCGACATATGGGTTACAGCCACAGGAGGGCGGAGGCGAGGTA
>CAZQIE010000010.1:20183-56656 GCA_964593675.1 uncultured Opitutales bacterium | reverse complement strand
TACCTCGCCTCCGCCCTCCTGTGGCTGTAACCCATATGTCGATTGGCCCTAGTCGGCGGACGGGGGAGCTCGGGTTTGTCTTCGAAACAAACCTTGATCCATACGGTTTGCTGGGGGATCGGGTAAACGGAGATCTGTCCTAGACCCGCTCCCCGTTACTGTTTATTGTCCTCATCCCGTCACTTACTGCTGACTGGAACAATACGGAAAGGTGGCAACCGTGCACACGCCCGAAGAGAAGCAGGTCTTAATTTCGAAGCTGGCATCCTGGCCCGCCAAGGATCTGGCGGCGCTTCTTGCTGATCTGGCCCAACGGGATCCTGGGGTGGACAAGGCGGTCGAGTCGTTCCTCGCGCGTGCGGACCCGAAAGCGCTCATCAAGGCGCTTCAAAGCCAGATTAGCGGGCTCAAGCGGCGCAGCCGGTATATTGAAGTCCACGAGTCGGGCAAGGTGGCCGATCAAATGCACATCATTCTCGACTCGATCGAGCGCGATCTGGTGCCCTCCGAGCCGCTGCTGGCGCTAAAAGCGCTCGGCTTGTTCATTGCCACGGATTCAAAGGTTCTGGCCAATGCGGACGATTCGAATGGGCAGATTGCGGACACTTACCACCGGGCGTGCCGCCTTCTCGCGGTTGCGTCGATGGCTGCTGGAAAGCCAAAGGAAGCGGAAGAAGTATTTCTCAGTCTCCAAGACGTTTGCGACTACGGTTCGCGTGACGAGATGTTTGATGAAGCGGCAAACATCCTGGACCGGAGAGCGTTGGAGCGCATCGTCGCGCAATGGCGTTTTCGGGCTCAAAGCGAGGACTGGAAGAAATTTGGGGGCATCCGGGTGCGCCTTGCCCAGGTGGCGGAAAGTATGGGAGACCCGGAATTGTTTGAGGAAGCGTCGCTGTGCGGGCAGCCAAAGGAGCAATATCCCCTCATTGCCATTGATGTGGCCCGCGTTTACCTGAAGTGCGGAAAAGCTGAAACCGCACTGGAGAAAATGCCGCCGGAACAGGGGCGTTTCTTCCCAAAGCACTATGCTGTGCTGATCGGGATACACCGCGCGCTTGGCAATACGCAGGAGGTATCGGAGATACTCTGGTCTGAGTTCGAACGCAACCCGTCAGGAACGTCGGGACAGGCTTATATCGACAGCATGCCTGAAGGGGAGCGGGAACAGGCCCTCTCGCGGATGCACGAACTTGTTTTACGGGGCGGATTCACACCGCTGCGCAAGGCGATGTACTTTGCCGAGATGGGCGACCTGGCCACGACTGCGGAGGTCGTGGTGTCCGCGAACGGTCAGTTCAATGGCGAACACTACGACCCCATACTTGGGGTGATCAAGCTGCTGGGTAAGGGATACCCGCTGGCGCAGACGGTCCTTTACCGTGCCTTGATGGAGTCGCTCCTCGAACGGACTGCTTCCAAATACTACCCCTATGCCGTGCGCTATGCCCAGAAACTGGCGGCGCTGGCCGGAAGTGTTGAAGATTGGAAATCCGTGATCCCACACGAGGACTACTGGCGCGTGATAGCGCAAAAACATGCGCGAAAGAGCGGCTTTTGGTCTCTGATGGCCGAACGGGAGAAATCTTGAGCGGCCGCGGGCTCCCTGACGGCGGTCTACGCGGGTGGAGGCGGGAATGACGGCGGCGGAGGGCAGGGCCGGTCTGACGGCGTCCTCCGTTTCTGGAAAATAACGGCCGCAGGGCGGATTTGACGTGACCGCCTTCCCTGCTGTGCCGACGATGTGTCGAGGTTGCCGGCCCAATGTGGCACCTTTGCCCCCATGTCCTTGCCTGCCACTACCCTACTCCACGTTTCGGACCTGCATGCGCGCAGGCCTTGGTTTGACTGGGTCTCGCTCCAGGCCGAAGCCTTGGGTTGTGCCGTCGTGGTGTCGGGAGACCTGCTGGATGTCGACGCGCGAGCCACTCCGTCTTCGCTGGGCAGGCAAGCCGAGTGGATAGCCGCCTGGGTCAAGGCGGCGCATTTCCCGCTGTTTATCTGCAGCGGCAACCACGATGCCGGGCTCGATTTGAACCTGGATACTTCGTGGTTGTTGGCGTTGGCGACGCCCACGATTACCGTTGATGGGGGCGTCGGGGCCTGGGGGGGGCCGGACGATCGCCTGTCTGCCTTGGGCTGCAACGGCTGAGACCTTCCTGCGTCCTGAAGTGATGGCTGCGGACATCTGGGTTCACCACGCCCCGCCGAGCGAATGCGGTATCGCATGCTCCAGCGGCGGAGGGTTCGATTTCGGCAGCGACGACCTGCGTTCGGCGCTTTCGCCGGGATGGAACGCCAAGGCCAGGCTGGTCCTGTGCGGCCACGTGCACAACGCCCCGCGCTGGAACGCGCGGTGTGGGGGCGCCCTCTGCATCAACGCAGCCACGCCGGATCTTTCCCGGTCAGTCCCAAGGCATGTCCTTATCGACCTCGAGGCGCGCACGGCAGCCTTGCATGTGTCCGGAAAGGCCAGCGGGCGCGTGCGGTTGCTGCCGTGGGGATAAGAGAGCCCGCATTAGCGGACGGGATCGAAAAAGGGCTTGCTTGCGTCCCAGGTCTGGAGCCAGACCCTCCGGGTTTCCTGCGGCTGCAGCGCCCACGGTTCGGACGGGAAGCATTCGAAGTAGCCTTGGACTGGTTTGGGAAGGACCAGCATTTCACTGATTGTGTCCAAGGTCCCGGCCTTCCGGCGCGCCCGTTCAATGGTTTCGAGTTCCCAATCGAAAATAAGCCGGGCGATATTCGCGTTGTCGCCTCTGAAGCGGGCCTCCAGTTCCTCAAGCATCAGGAGGGTGCCGCGTTCCTGATCACAACGGAGCTGGTCGAGAATCTCGGCGGGGTCTGCCCCGCAGTCCGCCGTTTCCCAAAAGGCGGGGGCTGAAAGGACGGCATCGGTAAGGCTGTCGCGTGCCTGGTCAACGGTGTCTTGCTGCCCGCGGTTATAGTAGGGCTTGTGGACGCGCCTTGAAACCCGTTCCAGGCTGCGGAGGCGATCCAGTTTCTTCTGGTGTATTTCGGCCCAGAAATCGTGCCATTCCGCAGGCGTGCCGGGCAGGGAGGGCAAGAGCCCTCCGGGCTTGGCTCCAATGCGGCTGATGGCGATCTCCTGCAGATCGCGCAACGGGTAGCTTTCCCGCCTGGCGAGGCCGTGTTTCCGGGCGAAGTCGTCCCAGCCTTCGAAGGCGGGCTCGGGGATAGCGTCCACGACGAGTCCCCAGCGGTTCTTCCCGCGGCGGACCACGGCGCGCTTAAACCGGAGTTCGTCCTGGCCCCGGAGGAGCGAATCCGCAAAGGCGAGGACCGGCAGTTCGCCCGGAGGGGACAGCTGGACGAGCTTGTTTGGGAGTTTCGAGGGATTGCGGCTGAAGTTCATTTGGACACAGGCTGGCCAGGGAGGGGCGTACGGCGGGAGCTTCCAACGCCCATCCCTGCTGATCATACAATGGAAGACAACGGGCTTAAGGTGGATATTGCTTCAGCACGGTATATCATTGGGGCCCGACATCCGTTGTCCATCCCTTTTGCGTGCGGGCAGGCTTTCCGTCGCGCCGCCCCTACGTTTTTCTGGCCTTGCGCCACTTCCACGGCGGCGTCGGGTGTTTGCCAGACCACAGGCCGATCCCGGCCGTACGGGCTGCGGCCTCCGCGCTCGCGATCTCGATGGCGTCAGGCGCAAAGCTCCTGTACCACCACGCGAGGCCTGCCTTAACCAATTCCAGGTTCAAGGAGCGTCCATCCGGCAGGGTCACCCACCCTACTTTACGTCCATACCGGTCAACATCGCGCACCTGAACGGTAACGAATCTGCCTCCGGCGAGGTCGGCGGTGAAGTCCTTTGCCCGGCCTCCAAAGTCCTGAGCGTTTTCAGGGCAGTCTATCCCCCACAGCCGCACCCTTATGTTGTCACGTCCGGCCACGAGCACTTCAATCGTGTCGCCGTCAAAGACCCTGACACATTTTCCAACGATGATCTCCGTGGCCGTCTGCGCAGGGAGCGACGACACAGCAAGGAGAACGGCCGTAAACAGGAGGAGGGCAACGCGCCGCGCGAATTGGTGCATACCGGGCGGTATTGGGGGTTCGGTGGTCGGCCAATTGTCCCAAGCATAGGTTTCTTCCGGACTGCACTGGCATTCGATGTGCGGCCCGGAAAAAGCTTACAACTCGGCATGTCCTTTTGGTCCCTCCAGTATACCGGACGGCTCGGACATCCGCTGTCCGTGTTGCTCTTTGCTGCCGTTCCGCCGACATCCTGTGCCGCCGGCTGATCGGGCGAAGCGCGCGGTTCCTACCCTCCATTTCGGGCGGCGGTCGCTGCAGCGCTATTGGGTGGAGAGAGGAATACGGGGCCTGAAGGTCTGGAACTCACCCGGTTGGGTGTAGCAGCGCTCCCGTGGGTCGCCCAAAAAAATCGGCAGGTTTCTTGGGGCAGGCTTATTCCGGGCTATGCGATCCGACAGCCTTCGCCAAGGGGGAGGAGAAAAACTGGACAGTCCGCTCCCCCACCCCACCCCATCCGGCCGGCGGGTTGGAAAACAAAGCTGGGTAAACGGTTTCTTCAGCCGCGCATTTGCTTTGTGGAAACCTTCTTGAAGAGCTCGGGCAGGTCCAGATTCATGGGCTCGGTGGATTCGAGCAAAATCCGGACGGCCTCCGCCTTTGTGCACCGGATTCCGTTTTGCATCAGCGTATGCATGACATACCGGATTTTTTCTTTGTGCTTTGGGCTGAGGAAAAAGGTCAGCTCGTTGCCAATGTGGAGAAAATCCACGGGCGCGCCGGACGCGGCGGGTGTAAGGCGCGGCGGCTCCGGTGCGGCTGCTACAGCGGGTGCCACGGCGGGTGCAACGGCGGGTGCGGCAGCGGGTGCCAGGGCCGGAGCAGGCGCAGGTGCTGGCGCGGGTATTGGTGCAGGGGGCGGTGTGGGCGGAATTGCGGCAACCGGCGCGGGTGCAACAGGCTGGTCCTTCGCGGGTGCAGCGGGCTGCACCGGTGCGGGAGCTTCAACCACGACCGGCTCGGCCTGAGGCTCTTTTGCGGACGGGGCTTTGTTTTTCTTTGGGGGCGAAGAGAAGAGATTGGCGGCGATGCTCATGGTGTTGTTTGGGCTTAAGAGTTCACGTGGTTCTTGTGTTTGCGGCAGCGTTCCAGCAGTTCCACCGCGAGAGCCCGGTAGTCCTCGGCTCCATGCGAGTCCGGCGAATCCTGGATTACGGCCCTGTGGTCGTTCGGTGCGCTCGAAATGTTCGTGTTGCGCCGGATGTGGGTCTTAAAGATCCCAACCCCGAACGCCTGTTCGAGCAGCCCGAGGATCTTCTTTGTTTCCTTGAGGCGAATATCCACCATCGTCGGCAGGACGCCGAGGATCTGGAAATCCCGCCGGTTTTGGCTGCGCCTGAGTGCGAGACATGCGCCCACGGTACGCAGCAGTTGGCTCATGCCCTGCAGGGCATACGCTTCGGCTTGCACGGGGATGACGACGTCCGTGCAGGCATTCAGCGCGTTGATCGTGATGATCGAGAGCTGCGGGGGGCAGTCTATAAGGATGTAGTCCCACCGGCCGCTCGAAACGAGCGGTTCAATCTGCGTCTTTAGGAACGCCTCGCGGTTCATTTGCCCCATCAGCTCGAGGTCCGCGAGCGCCATGATGGGGTTCGAAGGAATTACGTCCACGCCGGCGCAGTGCACGATCAGGGACTCCAGCGGGCATTTCCCTTTCAGCGCCTTGAGAAGGTGCCGCGTTTCGTTGCCTTCCTCGTGCGAGAGGTCTTCTTCGTGCAGGCGCAGGATGGTGTCCATGTTCAGGACGTCGACGCCTCCCAGCGTGCCCGTATCAACCGCGATGCCGCAACTGACCGAAAGGTTGCACTGCGCGTCGAGGTCGATGAGCAGCACGGATTTCTTCTTTTCCGCGAGCGCATAGCCGAGGTTGTGGACGGTGGCGGTCTTCCCTACCCCGCCTTTCTGGTTCACCACGCAGATAACCCGGGTCGCCTTTTTCGGTTCAGAGGTCGCTTTCATGTTTCTCGATGTCTCTTCGCGCAGCGCGGAACAGTGCGGGTGCCGGTCCTTAATCACTCATTCCCCTCCCCTACCCTCGCGCGCACCCGTTGCTTAGAAAGGGTCTCCCTCTTTGTCAATCATCGATCACGCCCACGGCCCGGGAGGCATGGGCGCGGAGGCATGGGCCATGGCCCGAGAAGCGGGGTTGAAGATGTGTTGCGAGCCACGGCGTATGGCCCAACGGGCAGGGCGCGAGCGGCATGGCTAGAGGGGAGCGGGGCGTGGGCGAACGGGCGAGAGGGAAGGGGCAACGGGCCACGGCGACGGGTGTGGCTTTGAAAGGAGGTGGGTTGCAAAAGGGGCAATGCCGACCGGCCAAAAGGAGGTCTGCGCCCCACGGGCCACGGGCACAGGGCATCCGGTGGGGCGCGGAAAATCTGAGCGCCTGGAGGTGCCGCCCACGGCGACAAGCCTCGAGTTTTGGCCCACGGCCCACGGGCGGGCGGCAGTGGGGGTGGGGGTGTGTATGGGTCGCGGCAAGAGAGGAAGGGAGGCGATTTTACTTCCGTAAGTCGGTGGCGATGGCGGTGCGCCCGTGGGGCACGGGGCGGGATGCGGAGCTTCCGCCAAAGGCCCATGGCCCGTGGGGCAAAGGGGATATTAAGGAAGGTGAATTCAGTCGCGCCCGTGGGGCGTGGGGCAGGAGCCACGGGCGAGGGTGCTGGGGTTCGGGAATGGGGCAACGGCCCACGCCCAACGGGGAGGCGTCCTGCGCTGCGTGGGATTCGCGGAAGTTTAGTGCAGGCCGAGTGGCATGGCGCCACGGGCAGGAGGCAAAAAAGCTGTTTGTGTGGCCTTGCGTGACTGGTATGAGGCCACGGGCACGGGGCAATGGGCGCGGGCGAGGAATGAATGCCTGTCTCGGTAATAGACGTTGGCGCCATGGGGCGGGAGGCGGGGTCGGAGGCCGAACGGCCATGGGGCCACGGGGAAGGCCGGCTGCATGGGCTTTGCGGGAAAGGGCGGCGGGCGTTTTCCGTGTGCGGCTCTGTGGTCTGGGCGGGAAATTGGTGGAAATTGGTGGGGTGGGGGGGGCTTGATGAGTTCCTGGAGCAGTTCAGTTTCAGGGTGTCGCTTTACGCCGGCGCTGTCGCGAGCGTGGGCGCCCTTATCTCGTCGGCGCGGGCCGAAAGGGTGATTTCGGTAGCTGCGAGATCTCCAAATGGAGGTGCTCGGAGGTTGAAGAGGCTGCGTGTAGAGCGAAGCGGTGGTGGGCGAGTTGCCGGAATTACGGGATTGCTCGGTTTTCGTCGCGGTTTTCATGGCGTGACGGTTTCCGCGGGTTGCGTCGCAAGGGTGGGGCAAGGGGCATGGGGGCGTGGGGAACGAGCAGGAGGCAACGGGGCACGCCAACGGGCCACCGCCCGAGGGGCCACGGGGAGGGGTATGTTTAAGGTGGCGCGAGGAGGGCTGTCAGTGCCGGCCGGGTGCCCTGTAGGGCGCATGGTTGTCAGCTTCGCGGGCGCTAAACTCTGTATGTGAGCGCGATGGGGCAGGGCGCCTGAAGGCTTTGGGGGCATGGGGCAAGGCCGCACGCCAGAGCGGCCACGGGCCCCGCCCCACGGGCAGGGGTGTGCGAAACGGCGCCGAAATTCGCCCGTGCCGGGTGAATGCGCGAAGGGAAGGGGCCGGATTTTCGCGAAATTTTACTGTGAAACGCGATTGTCGTGCAGTTTTCCGGGCTGTTGCCCGCATATACTGGACGTTGCGCGCCATGGACGCTCCTGCGTGGGCGCTGCGGGCGTGAGTTGTCGCTTCGCCAAGAGCAGGAGGCCCGTCCGCACCGCGCCTCCAGGGCCTGGTCTCAGCTCCGGTCGGCTTATATGGCTTGAGGCTCTTTCGGGCCCGTTCTGGCCTTTAAGGGGAGGGTAGGGGAGTCCGGAAAGCGTGCCCGCTTGCAGGTCATTTTTCGTTTCCTCCAACGCGGTACTTCCTCGGCAGGATCGGGTCCGGCGGCATGCAATGGCGTTGTGCGGTGCCGGTTCCCGTGCGGGGTGAGAGCTGGGGTTTCGCGTGACATGGGACGCGTGCAGGCGGCCAAGGTTTACGTGCGGGGCATGTGGAGGCGGCTCAGGCACCCCTTTGGCGTGACGCTTGCATCCCCAAAAGATCATGTTGCCGCTGGCGCTCGGTGGTGGTGGCCTCTACCGTACCTCGGCGTTGTCGCGCCATAGCCGGACGAGTCTCTGGCTCATCAATGAGTGCCTCGGGCCTGTGATCGAGGCCACGACCTGTCCGGACGGGACGGCGCTCGTCGCGGTCAAGCTTAGGCGGAGCGCGACCGGTAGTTAGGAAAGATCCCAGCCAAGACGACCCATGAGCAAGACCTACACGTTTACGCCGCGCCCGGAATCCGCGCCCGTGCGCATCTGGGGCAAGAACCTTGAAGCGGAGTCGCTGAAGCAGATCGCCAACGCGGCTGAGTTGCCGGTGACTTCCCGCTGCGCCCTGATGCCCGACGCCCATGTGGGCTACGGCTTGCCGATCGGTGGCGTTTTGGCGACGGAGGGAGCGGTCGTGCCCTATGCGGTGGGTGTCGATATCGCCTGCCGGATGAAATTGACCGTCCTCGACCTGCCCCTGTCGATGCTGGAGGACGCCGCGGGCCGCGAGCGCTTGCGCAACGCCCTCCAGCGTGAGACCCAGTTTGGCATCGGCGCGCATTTTAAGCAGAAGCGCGTGCACGAAGTGATGGACCGCGACTGGTCGGTATCGCCGGTTACGCGGCAGAACAAGGACAAGGCCTGGGCGCAGCTCGGCACGAGCGGGAGTGGCAACCACTTCGTCGAATTTGGCGAACTGGAGATCCGTGACGCCCGCGCGGGCCTTGCTCCCGGCACGTACCTGGCGTTGCTTTCGCACAGCGGCAGCCGCGGGACGGGGGCCGCGGTATGCGACCACTACAGCAAGCTCGCACAGGCGCAGCACCCGCACATCCCGCAGCACCTGCGCTACCTCGCGTGGCTGGGTCTCGACACTCAGGAGGGCCAGGAGTACTGGGCGGCCATGGAGCTTATGGGGCACTACGCCGCGGCCAACCACGCGTGCATCCACCGCGAGATCGCGAAGCACCTGAAGGTGGACGTGCTCCTCGACCTTGAGAACCACCACAACTTTGCTTGGAAAGAGGTGCATTTTGGCCGTGAGGTCATTGTGCACCGCAAGGGCGCAACCCCGGCCCACGCGGGCGTGCTCGGCATCATCCCCGGCAGCATGGCCGACCCGGCCTACGTCGTGATAGGCAAGGGGAAGCCCGAGTCCCTGATGAGCGCCAGCCATGGGGCGGGGCGGGTCATGAGCCGCAAGGAGGCGTACAGGACCCTGAACTGGGAAACCGCTCGAAAACTCCTTGCCGAGCGCGGCGTCCACCTCATCTCCGCCGGCCTCGACGAGGTCCCCTTCGTCTACAAGAACATCGACGCGGTGATGGCTGAACAGCAGGACCTCGTGGAGACTCTCGCCCGCTTCTTCCCACGCCTCGTAAAAATGGCAAACGCCGGAGAACGTCCGGAGGACTAAACTTGGCCCCGCCGGAGACGGTGGTCTGGCGCGGCACGGTCCTTGCCACCTGGCGCGCAACGGCCGTCCCGCCGGAGATCTATGCCGTCAAAAGGCTCTCTTTACGGGCCAGTAAAGAGGGGGGTGTTCCGGTGAAAACGAAGGGCGGGGGGCGGCGGCTCTGGGCTTGTAGCGTAGCGGCGGGTTTCTGACAATTCGGGCACTTGGAGGGGCGTGGGGTGCAACTGCCCCGATGCCTCCGGGTTTTACAGAACTGTGGTGCCTCCATTGCTCCGAGCTCCTTTGCCACGCCTGGGTCGTGCCGGCTCCGTGCTGTGGACATGCGTTCCCCTGTGGCTTGTGGCGGGATTACTGCTCGGGGGGGCATGCCCAGCCGGTGGTGCCTGGGCTGTCCGCGATGCTTGGGGGCGTGCCGTGCTGGAACGCGCGGGGCCCTGGCCGGCACGGGTCGGCCATGTTTCGCTGCACATTCCTGAACTGGACCCGGCTCAGGTTACGCCCGTCGTTTACCGCAATGGTCGGAAGGTAGCGAGCCAGGTGCTTTGGGGGGCGGCGGGTCAGCCCCTGCAGGTGCTGTTCGACACGTCGGCGGGGGAGGGCGATTACGAGGTTTACGTGCTCGAGGGCCCGCCAACGGACGCCGAGGCTTGGGAGCCGGAGGCGGGGGTTTTCCTGGAGACGCGGGCTTTCGCGGGGGGCACGGTGCCGAACAGGGAGCGTGCGCTCGCGGCGTGGAGGGACTCCGGGCCTGTGCAGGGGCGGTCGGTTGTCGAAAACGTGTTTCTCGCGAACAACCCACACGGTAAGCCGACAGGGTTCGTGAGCCTTTTCCGCGGTGTGTTCCCGGTGACCGAGGAGGGGGAGTATGCCTTTGCGACGGTTTCCAGCGACGCCTCCTTCATTTCCGTTGATGGGGCGGTGGTGGCCCAATGGCCGGGGAGGCATGGCCCCTGGGGTGGACGGCGTGGCGAGAAGCATGGGACTGTGAAGCTCGGGCCCGGTTTGCATCGTGTGGAATATCTTCACGTGCCCCAGGAGGTACCCGCGATGGCTGTGCTGGCGTGGAAACCGCCGGGGCAGGAGAGGTTTTCGGTGATGCCCGCCACGGCGTTCATGCCGTTGGCCCGCTTCAAAGTGCGGGCGTTGCAGAAGGCGGGGAAGAACGAGGCTCCCGGTTATGTCTGGGAGGCGCAGGCGCATAATGCGTCAGGGGGGCACGTGTTTGTTCATATGCGTTTCACGGCAACGGGCGTAAAGGGCAGCCAGACCTGCGAGTGGACGTTTGACGATGGCACGACCGAACGCGGGCAGACCGTGACCCACATCTTCTTCCGCGGGGGCGTGCGGACGGTGAAGCTTGCTGTGAAGGAGGGGGAGCGGGAGGTGGACGAGGTTGCGGGCGCCGTAGCTGTGCAGCCGAATTGGGCGCAGGGGGACGGTTGGGTGGACGAGTTGCTGCCCGCGGAACAGGAGGCGCTTTCCTCCCGGGACCCGGCAAAGCTGGCGGCGGGGGATGTCATTGCGGCGCTCGCGTGGGCGGCCGCAGCAGGAGAGCTTCCGCTCGCCGAGCGCTACGTGGGGCCGGCGTGCGCACGTCTGGGAGAGGCGGAGCCCGTGGACTGGGCTGGCATGATTACGGCGGCGCGCGTTTTTGGGAGTGCGCGGGTGGGGAAGGAACACGCTGCTTTGGGGTTGGTCCGGGCCGTGGCGGACCAGCCGCGTCCGGAGCTCGCTGTCGTGGCGCGCGCGAAGCTGGAGCTGGCCAGACTGGTCATGCGGACGCCCGGCAAGCCGCCGCGGGAGCTTGAGGAACTGCGGGTGCTCGACGAGCGCCTGCTTGAGGAGGACGTGAAGCGGCTCCGAAAGCTGCTGCTTGCCGATGGCGAGCTTGCGGCGGGGCGGGTGGACGCCGCGCGTGCGGCATACCGGGCGGTGCCGGTCATTGGGCCCGCAAACGCGGAGGTGTTTCGTATGCGCGCGGCTTTTCAGGCAGCGCGGCAGGCGCTGCAGGCAAAGGACGCTGTGGCGGCGACGGAGGCGCTGGAAGACCTTTTCTGGAAGGTGCCGAACGCACGGGCTTCAGCTGAGGCGGCAATACTCGCGAGCCAGGCTTGGCTGGCGTGCGCAAAGCCGGTTGTCGCGCGCTGGTGGCTGACCGTGGCGGAACGGCTTGCAATGGCGCCCGCAGACTGGGGCGAGTGGTATTTGGCCGCGATTGCGTTGGAAGTGAACGCGGGTAAGCGCGAACAGGCGCGGGAGTATTGCCGCCGGCTGCTGGCGGATTGTCCTGGCAGTGAGGCTGCCATGATCGCGCGCGACCGTTGGCCGGAGTTTTTCCGATGAGTAGTATCCCATCTGCCATGCGTATCCTCGGTCGCCGCAGCTTGCACGCTGTGCGCACGGGCCTCCTGTGTCTGCTTTTCATGGGCGTGGCCGCCGGTGCGGCCCGGGGCGGGGAGAACGATTGGTTTGTGCCGCTCGGCGCACCCCCGAAGGCGGCTCCGAGGCGTATCTCGGGCGGAGAGGCCTTTCCGCCGCTCCCGCTGCCGGCGACTCCGCTTCGCCGCACGGAGCGCAAGCGCGACCCCAAGCCCGCGACTTTGATCGGGAAGGTGGTCTGGGGGGAAACAGCAACGTTTTCGGACGAGGCCTTTGGCGCCACGGAGATTTCGGACTGGAACCTGACGCCCGCGGATGTGCAGTCGCTCCTGCAGAAGGCGAACGGCGCGTTGGGCGTCTCCTATGGGTCAGAGCCGCTGAGCCTGGCCGCGTTTTCCGGCGATCCGGCGTCGCCGCCGGTGTTGTTCTTCAGCGGTGGCCGTTCGCTGCGGCTGGGCAAGGAGCAACTCGCGCTGCTTCGGCAATATGTCCTGGGGGGCGGGATGATCGTCGCCGATGCCGCCGCAGGCTCGCCCTATTTCGCGGCTTCGTTCCGCGAGGCCATGCGCGCGGCCTTTCCGGAGCTGGCCTGGCGCACGTTGCCGCCTGATCACCCGCTGTTCCACATGGTCTACGACGTCGACAAGGTGGTGTTCCCGAAAAACCGCAAGGAGACGCAGCCGGTCCTGGAGGCGCTCTACGTGGGCAGCCGCGCCGCCGTCGTGCTCTCGCCGTTCGGGTTGGGTGTGGGTTGGGACGGCCGTGACGTGCCGCATGTGAGGGACGCGGTGTATTACGACCCGCCGTCCGCCACAAAGCTCGGCGTGAACCTCGTGGCTTACGCGATCGGGTATCAGCGCGTGGCGCAGAACGAGGCAAAGGCGGAGCTTTACGGCGCGGTGGATGAGAAGCGGCCCACAGACGAGTTCGTTTTTGCGCAAATCCGGCACGATGGTGCATGGAATGTGCATCCGGGGGCCGCGTCGGCCCTGCTGATGCGGGCGCGCAAGGAGACGGCGCTCCGGGTGAGCCTGCGGCGCGTCCCGGTGGAACTGGGGCGCGATGACCTCTCGGGCGTCTCTTTCCTGTATCTGAGCGGTCTGGACGATTTTCGGCTGACGGACCTGCAAGTGGGGGCGCTTCGCGACTTCCTGCGGGGCAACGGAACGCTTTTGATAAACAGCGGGCTCGGGCTGCAGGTGTTTGACCGTGCGGTCCGGCGGGAGCTCGCGCGGGTGCTGCCGGGGACGCAGTTCCAGGCGATCCCGGTGGAGCATCCGCTCCTGAGGGCGTTCGCGCCTACGCAGTCCGTCCGGTATTCACCGGCTGTCCTCAAAACGGAGCCCGGCAAGGAGCGTCCGGCGCTCGAGGGCATTGTGGTGAACGGCGATTTGCGCGTGATTTATAGCCCGATTGACCTGGAGGCCGGCTGGGAGGGCGACGAGCACCCGATGGCACGCGCCTACGAGCCGGAATCCGCAATGCGCCTCGGCCTGAACATCCTCATTTACGCAAACACCCACTAGCCCATGCCCCTTCTCTTTTTCAGGATCAAAGACCAGGAGTTTTACGTCGAGCCCGGAGCCGGTGACACGCTTATCGGCTCGTCCCCGGAGGCGCATGTGAGCGTGCCGGACGCCGACCTTGCGCCCGTGCAGGCGGTGCTTGCGAACTCGAAGGGCGGCTACGTTGTCCGCGAGAAGGGGAGCGGCGGGCGGCTTCGTCACGACGGCCATACGGTGAAGGAAATCGCACTGCGCGGCCGGGTGCATTTCACGGTGGGGCCCGTGTGGCTGCTGTTCGACGAGGCGGCGACAGCGCCCGTGCTGGCCCGCGCTGCGGACGGGCAGGCCGCAGGCGGTGCGGCTCCGGCGGAGGAGCCGGCCCGGCTTCTCGCCTTGGCGGAGCTGAGGCGGCGTGTGATTGCCGAAGTGGGGAAGGCTGTGATCGGCCAGGACGCGGTTTTGGAGCAGGTGCTTACGGCGTTGCTCTGCAAGGGCCATTGCCTGCTTATCGGCGTGCCGGGGCTGGCAAAGACGCTGATCGTGCGCTCCCTCGGTCGGGCGCTCGCCCTGGAGTCAAACCGCGTGCAGTTCACGCCGGACCTTATGCCTTCGGACATCACGGGCACGAACATCCTTGAGGAAGATCCTGTCACCCGCGAGCGCCGCTTCCGGTTCAGCCGCGGACCCCTGTTCACGAACCTCCTGCTTGCGGACGAGATCAACCGCACGCCGCCGAAAACGCAGGCGGCCTTGCTTGAAGCCATGCAGGAACGGCGGGTTACGAGCTCCGGGGCGACGTACAGCCTCCCGGACCCCTTCTTCGTCATCGCGACCCAGAACCCGATTGAACAGGAGGGCACGTACCCGCTGCCCGAGGCCGAGCTGGACCGCTTCATGTTCTGCATCACGCTCGGCTATCCCGGTGAAAGGGACGAGGCACGGATCCTTGTGGAGACCACGCGCGAGCGGGACGCCGAGGTCTCGCCGGTCGTGTCGGGCGCGGAGATTCTGGCGTTTCAGCAGCTCGTGCGGCGGGTGCCCGTGAGCGAGCATGTGGCGCGGTACGCCACCGCGCTCGTGAGGGCCAGCAGGCCGGGTGAGCCGGGGGCCGCCGATTTCATCAACCGCTGGGTGCGCTGGGGAGCCGGCACGCGGGCGGGCCAGAGCCTGCTGCTCGCGGCAAAGGCGCGCGCGGCGTTGGCAAACCGCACGAGCGTGTCTTGCGAGGACGTCCGTGCGTACGCGCTGCCCGTGCTGCGGCACCGCATCTTTTGCAATTTCGCGGCGGCGAGCGAGAACGTGCAGGCGGATGAGATCGTGAAGCGGCTTCTCGACGCAGTGCCGGAGCCCACTTACTAGCCATGCCCGCAACAGCACCACGCTTCCTGCCGCCGGCCTATGCTGAGGCGTTGCGGCGCCTTTCGATCGGGGTGCGCCGTCCGGTGGAGGGCAGCCGGCAAGGGCTGCATCGCTCGCCGCGGCATGGGAGTTCCGTCGAGTTTGCGGATTTCCGCGCCTATGTTCCGGGAGATCCGCCGTCGCGCATTGATTGGGCCGTGTACGCCCGCTCGGACCGGCACATGATCCGGCGTTTCGAAAACGAGACGAACGTCCGGGCGTGGGTGCTGGTGGATGCCTCCGAGAGCATGGAGTTCCGGGGGCGCGGCGAGTACTCAAAACTTGAATACGGGCAGTGGCTTGCGGCGGGGCTGCTGTATGTGCTGGCCTCGCAGGGTGACGCCTGCGGGATCGGCTGGTTCCGGGACGGGAAGGTTGAGTTCAGTCCGCTCGCGCACGGTGTGGCGGGGTTGCCGCCGTTGCTGGAGGCGCTGGAAGGGCTCCAGGCTTCAGGCCGCACCCGGCTCGAGGCATGCCTGACCGATGCGGCCCTGCGCCTGCCTCCGCGAAGCGTCGTTTTCGTGATCTCGGACTTTCTCGAAGAAACCGAGGGCGTGCTCCGGGGCGTCCGCTCCCTGAGCGCCCGCGGGCATGACCTGACGGTCTTCCACGTGCTGGACCCCGATGAACTGCGCCTTCGGGGGGCTGGGGTCGTCGAGCTCCGAGAGCTGGAGACCGGGGAGCGGCTGGAGGTGGACGTTGACGAGGTGCGTGCGGCGTACGACGCAGCAGCCGCAGGGTTTGTGGAGGAGCTGCGGCGCGGGTGCGGGGCCGCGCTCGCGGATTACCGGCTCATCGAGACAACGACCCCGGTGCTCGGGGCGCTCGCCCGGAGGGCCGTCACCCGGTGAACCATGAGCGCTGCGTTCCCCATCTTCCTGCTCCTGCTCCCGCTCGCGGCCGCTCCGCTGGTGTTCCATTTGGCTTTCCGCGCGCGCCGTGCTGCGAAGCCCGTATCGTCCCTGCTGTTCTTCCGGCGGATCGACCCACGGCTGCAAGCCCGGCGGCGTCTGCGTCAGATTCTTGTGCTGGCCTTGCGAATGCTCGCGATTGTGGCGCTCCTGGCCGGCCTTGCGGGCTTCGTTTGGCTGGCAGGCGGCGTGCGGGGCGGCGCAGCGGCGGTTGTGGTGGTGCTTGATAATTCCGGTTCAATGCAGGGAAAGGCGCCGGATGGGCGCACCTGTTTCGCGCACGCGGTGGACAGGACGCGGGCGATCTTGGACGGGCTGAAGGCAGGGGATCGCGCCGCGCTCGTGCTCACCGTGGAGGACCCGATGGCCGGGTTGCCCCGGGGGTTGCAGACGGACGTGCAGGCTTTGCGGGCGTTCGTGGACCAACTGACGCCGACGGAGGCGTCCGGGCCGGGTGCGCAGGCGGTTTCAAAGGCGCTTGCATTTTTGCAGGAATCCACGGAACCGCGCCGGCAGTTGCATGTGGTTACGGATTTGCACCGGGTGGACTGGGAAGCGGCTCCGTCGCTCCCGCATGTGGTCCCGAGGGGGGCGGTTGCTCGGGTGCATGCGCTTGAGGTTGACACGAAGGGCCCCGGCCTCGTCCTGCGGGGGGTGTCGCTGCCCGAGCAACCGCTGCCCGTGGGGCGCCTTTTTCCCCTGAAAGTGGGGTTATTCAACGCGGGCGGTGACGCCGGAAGGGCTGTGTTGGCCGTGACGACGGACGACGGCACGGTGGCCACGGAGTCGGTACACCTTGGCCCCGGCGAGACTAAGGACGTGAGCTTCCTCTTGCGCCCGGCGACGCCGGGCCTGCACTGGGCGCGGGTGTCCGCGGAGGGCGACGTACACCGGTCCGGTGCTAAAGCCGGAGTCGCCTTCACGGCGGTGCCGGATCTTGGCGTCGTGTTTGTGGGGCCGCCGGGCGGGTTCGGGCTGATTCCGCTCGCGCTCGCGCCTCCGCGGGCATGCTCGGGGTTCCGCATCGCGACCTGCGGGTTGGCTGAAGCCGCTGAGCGGCTCCTGTCCGCAAAGCCCGTGGCGGTCGTCGCGCATGCGGAGGACCTTTCCGCTCAGGCGGCGCTATCCGTGGCGGTGCGGCGTTTTGTGGAGAACGGTGGCGTGGCGTTCGTTGTGCCGCGCACGGAGGCTCCGAATATACCGGAGTGGTGCGGCGCGGTGGCCGGGCGGCGCGTAAGCGCGCGGGAGGCCCCGGCAGCGCTGCGCGGGGTCTCGAGCGCGGCGGTGTTTGAGGACCTCAGGGCGCCGGACGGTGGGGTCCGGTTCCAGGGGGTGACGGTGTCAGAGTATTGGCCGCTGGCTGCGAAGGCGGGAGCGACGCCGTTTCTCGCGCTGGAGAACGGAGCGGCCCAACTTCTTCACCGGCGCGTGGGGCGCGGCGATGTCTATGTGTTCGGGTTTCGAGCCGACCCGGAGGCGACAAACCTGGTGATGCGGCCCGCCTTCCCGGTCCTTCTGCAGCGCGCCGCGATGTCAGGACGCGCCTCATCCGACGAAAATCCGCGCGTTGACGTGGCTGGTGCCCGAGGTGGTCCCCTCGAAGCCGCCGCGCAGGTCTTCACGCTTTCAGGCGGCATGGGGGACTGGGAAGTAAAGGCGGAGGAGACGCTCAGTGTGCCGCGTGCAGGCGTATACCGGTGGGTGTCCGGCGCGACGCAGGAAATCCTCGCGACGCGGGGAGCTGACGCGGAGGCTGGCAGCCAGACGGCGACAAAGCCGGCCGGTGCGTTGGCGGGCCTGCAAGTCCGTTTCACGCGTGAGGGCGAGGACGCCTTCTCGTGGAAGGACGATGCGTCAGACGTCCCGCTCTATGGCTGGGGCCTGCTGGCGTTTCTTGGCGCACTTGTCGCTGAGAGCCTCCTGTCGACGCCGCGTGCACGCGCCGCTGAACCTGCGAAAGGAGGCCGCCCATGACCGCCGGAGATCCCCTGCTTGCGGATGCGCTCGTTTGGCGCGGGCAGGTCTCGCCGTGGCTCATGGCGTGCCTCGTTACGGGGCTGGTCGTGTGGCTGCGGGTGCTTTACAAACGGCTTGCCGTGCGGCTTGGCCACCGCGTGGCGGCTTTGCTCGTGCTGCCAAAAGCGGCGTTGGCTGCGCTGGCGGTGTTTGCACTGCTGGAGCCCCACTGGGTGAGCGAGCATTTCGCCGGGAAGCAGCGGGTTGCCGTCCTGCTCGATACGTCGTCGTCCATGGAGGTCGCGGATGACGGCAGGCGGCCACGTGTGGAGCGCGCCCGCCGGATTGCGGAGCGGCTCAAGCGGGAGCTCGAGGACGGCGAGCTGGAATATTTGCCCTTCGACACCCACATGCCCTCCAAGGGTGACGGGCATCCGCGGGGCACGGATATTGGCGCGGCGCTCCTGAAGTTCACAACCCGCGGGGAGACGACGTACGATGCAGCGCTCTTGCTCACCGATGGCGGAGATGAGGTTTTGCAGGACGTCCCGGTTCCGGCGTCGCGGCTGCATGTGCTCGCGCTCGGCACGAACCCGGAGGGCTGGAACGACCTCTCCCTTGCGGGTGTCGTGACGCCCGCCACCGTGGAGAAGGACGCCGCTTTCGAGGTGGCGCTTGAGATCGCGGCCCGTGCCGGTGGGGGTGGTGAGTTCGCCGGGCTCCTGAAACGCGTCGAAGTGGTGCTTGAGGAGTTGCGGGGGACGGCATGGGCGCCCGTCTCGAAGGCGACGGTGGACGTGTCTGGCGGTGGGGCGACGGTGCGTGTGCCGATGCGCGCAGAGGCGGAGGGCGTGCGGCGGTTTCGAGCGCGGGTGGTGCCGGTCCGGGGGGAGCTCTCGGAGCTGAACAACGAGCGGCCGTTCACCGTTGAGACGAAGGCGAGGGCGCTGCGTGTGCTCTATTACGCGCGCGAGCTGGGCCAGAACTACAAGGCCGTGCGGGCGGAACTTGCCCGTGACCCGACAGTCTCGTTTACGGGACTCCTCCGGACGGGCCCGGAGCGTTACCTGCTCCAGGCCGAGGGCTCCGTTGGCCTCGACGCACTGGCCCGCGGGTTCCCTGTCTCCGCCGCGGAGTTGAAGGCGTTCGATGTGGTGGTCATCGACGGCCTTGACAGCCGCGAATGGAGTGCGGCGCAGCGCTCGGGGCTTCTCAAATTTGTGGAAGACGGGGGCGCGGTCGTGCTGCTGGCGGGCGACGGGTCGATCGCCGATTCCACAGAGCTTGCGGGCTTGCTGCCATGGACGCAGCGGGGAACAGGCGCACCGGAGGCGCGCGGTGGGCCTTGGCATGTTGCCGTGCCGGTCAGCGCTGCCAGTCACCCGGCGGTCGCGGGTGTGGATGAGGCGTTGCGCCGTGGAAAGGCTTCCGTTGACGCCTGCATACCGACCGGGCCCCTGAGGCCAGGCGCCTCGGTGCTGCTCGCTGCCACCACGCCTACCGGTGCGATGCCGTTGGTAGCAACGCAGCGCTACGGCCGGGGCAAGGTGCTGGCGACGGCAAGCAATACGCTGTGGCGGTGGACGCGCCAGGGCGAAAGCCTGCGCACGGCGTACGGGCTCTTTTGGCGGCAGGCGGTGCGGGACCTCTGTGGACGTTCAGATGGCAGTCGCGCGCTGGGTGTGCGCTGGGACCGTGAGGCCTATCGACCCGGGGAGGCTGCGGTAGTTGAAGTCGAGCCGCTCGCCGTGGTGGAGACCCAGACGCTGACGTTTTCTGCCGGCATTTCCATGAATGGCGCCGCAGAGCAGCCTGTGCCGGTCGAGGCGATCCCGTCACGGCCCGGGGTGTATCAGGTGGGGTTGCGGTTCCCGGAGCGCGGGGACTACCGGTTCAGGCTGACCGCGCACGCGGGAGACCACGTCTTTGATCGCTACGAACGGGCGTTTCCCGTTGGACCGCTGTTGCCGGAGGGCGCGAAGCTTGAGGGCAACGCGGAATTTTTGCGTGAGCTGGCGCGCCGGGGCCGCGGCGAATACGCTGGGGAAGAGTCCGTGGACGCGTGGATTGCAGCCTGTGTGCGGGCTTGCACGAAGCCGCCAACGCGGGAGGAATTTCCCGTTACCCAGGCCAGTCCGATTTTTTTCTGTGTCGCGTTGGGGCTGCTCGTTCTGGAGTGGTCCCTGAGGCGACGTTACAACCTGCAATGAAAGCTGTAATGCTCCCTGTCTTCAAACGGATCCTGCGCACGGGCCTGCTCGGTCTCTGCGGACTGTGTTTCGGCGCATTGGGCGCGCTGGCCCAGACACACGACAGCGTGAAATGGTCCGACGGCACCCGGGTGGCCGGGCTGCTTACGCTCACGCCGGGTCGCCCGTTGCAGATGTTTGTGGATGGCAAACTCTACCTGTTGCCCTTTGACCGGGTCGCGGAGATCGCGCTCGCACCGGCGAAGGAGGAACTGGTGCAGGCGTGGCGTTTTGTTGAAGCGGGCCAGTCGCAGAAGGTGCGCGACGGCGACCCGTATCCGGTGCGCGACCTTGAGGCCACGGTGAAGCTCGTGGATGGGGCCGTCTTGCACGGGCACCTGAAGACCGACGTTGTTTATCTGGAACCCGCAGGGCAGGGGGAGGCCGTGCGGAAAATCGTGCTGGCTGCCAAACAGCGCGGAAATCCGGGACAGTCGCTGCAAGACCTCGTTTACCCGAAGCGTATCACCCGCGCGGCCCCGGAGGAGGCCGCACCCGAAAAACGGTATGTTGTGCCGGGGCCGGGGCTGCAGGCGGCGCAGTGGGTGGGCATCGCCCGCGACAGCCTTTCGCGCTACGAAGGGCAAGAGGGCGCAGGGAGTATCTGGTTCCCGGCTGCGCCCGGCGGGGAGCCCCTGGTGCTGGCTGCGCAGCTCGGCAGGCAAATTGACATCGCGTGGCCGCAGGACGCGACGGCGCCCGAGGCCAGGAAAGCGCAGCTTGCGCGTTTGCGGGAGGAACTGAAGGGCTGGTCGGACTTCATGGACCGCCGTGAGGTGCTTGCCGTGTGGTCGCGCGGGGAGGAGGTTTGGTCGCTCCTGATGCTGTGGCGCGCCGCACCCACGACGCTTGATAAGGAAGCGAGCCTGCCGTGGCGCCTGGAGGTCCTCCGGTGGAAGCTCGTGCCGGACGCTCCGGCGCTGATCGCAGGGCGAGCCTGGCTGTTCCGCGGCCTCCTGAAGCCGGGAGAGCCCCCGCCATCGGTGCTGCTGCGGTCGGGCATCTTTCTGCGCACAAACATTGCCCAATGGGATCAGACGCCATAACTGCGGCCTCCCGGTCGTCTTGTGGAAGCCTGGCGGCAACGCTGTCACGCGCGGCTGCGCACATGCAGGCCGCTGCTGTCACGCGCGGTTTGCTGCGATGCGCGGTGCGGATGGGCGGGCTCGCTCTGAGCCTGCTCTGGCTGGATAACCTGTTGCACTTGCCGCCCGCGTTGAGGCTTCCGTTGGCGCTGGTCATAGGGCTCGCAACCGGGTGGGACCTGTGGCGCAACGTCGTCTGGCACGCCTTTCACAGGCCGGGGGCCGAAGCGGTGGCATTGGAATTGGAGCGCCGGTACCGCGTGCCGCATAATTTGCTGATAAACGCCTTTCAATTGGCGCGCTCGGAAACATCCGGGGCCGCGATGGTGGAGCGGACCGTCGCGGAGGCCTGTGAGGCGGGCCGGCGCGCCCGCATGGCGGACCTGTGGGAGCCGCCGCGGCTGCGGCGCTGGGCGGGTTGGCTCGGCCTCCTGCTGCTGGCGGGCTCCGCGTATGTGGTCCTGTTTTCCGCCCATGCATGGAATGCGGCACTCAGGCTTGCCCTGCCGCTTGCGGACGTGCCTGCGCTCGGGTCCGTTCAGATCGAGGTGGAGCCTGACCGGGATGTCGTGCTGCGGGAAGGCCAGCCGCTGACCGTTCGTGTCCGCCTGCTGGGTCAGGCACCGCCACCACGCATCTTGATCAAAGAGGGAAGCAGCCCTGTTCCCGCAGATGGCTCCGGTGCCGAAGCGCAGCCGATGGCGGCGGCCGGCGCGCACCATGTGTGGAAAGTGGGAGCCGTCAAACGCCCGTTCGCCTTTCGCGTAAGCGCGGGCGACGCCGTTTCACGCAGCATCGCCGTTCGCATCCGGCCGAGCCCGTCCGTGCGCGAAATCGCCCTTGCGGTCAAACCACCCGATTATACGGGACGTCCCGAAAGCGAAGCGCCGCCACCCCCCGCGCCCGTGTCCGTGCTGGCGGGATCGCGGGCGACCTTGCGCCTGCGTCTGGACAGGCCAGTCGAGCGCGTTACGTGGCGTGTGGGTGAGCAGAGTGTCGCGCTCAGGCTCGAAGCCGGGTTTTGGCGCGGCGAGCTGCGCGTGGTTTCCGGCGGTGCAAGCGTGCTTGAGGCGACGGAAGAGGGCACCGGGCCCGAAGTCGTCCTGCGCGGTGAGCTCAGTATCGCCGCGGATAGCCCGCCCGCCGTCGAGTTTTCCACGAGCGACCGCAACCGGATCGTAACGCCGGGTGCGGAAATCAGATTGCCCGTGAAAGCGGCCGATGATTTTGGCCTCCGCGAGGTGCTCGTGACCGTGCGCCGGTCGGATGAAGCCGAGGCGGGTGTTCTCAAGCGCTGGACGTACCTCGGGCCGCCGGGGCGGGCAGGGGAGGTCGTGGAGGCGTTCACGCTGGTTGCCGATCCCGCACGTTTGCAGCCCGGCAGGACGTATATTTTGGAGGCAGAGGCGCGCGACTTCTGCCCCGATGGCCGCGTGGGCCGTTCGACGCCGGTGACGCTTCGGATACGGTCAGCCGCGGAGCTCGAAGCCCCCGCACGGACGGATCTTTCGGCCGCGTTTGTCAGCCTTCGAGCGTGCGCGGACTTGCAGGAACGCGCACGTGGCGCGGCGGCAAATCTGCGCGCCAACCTCGCGGAGTCCGTGGCGAAGGGCACCCTTTCGAAGCAACAGCAGGCGCTTTCCCGGCAGCAGAAGGAGGCGCAGGCCGAAGGCCGGAAGGCGCGCCAGCTCTTTTCCAAGGCCGAAGCGGACGGCAAGGCCTACGCGGAGAAATTGGGCCTGCTGGTTGAGGCGGAGATGGCGCTTGCGGAGGCCGCCCTCTCCCGGCTCGTTCCGGGGGGTGCGGAGAAAGAGCTGAATGGGGTGCTGGAACGTCAGGGCTACATCTGTAGCGAGCTGCTCAAGCTCCTCGGGGAAGTGTCTGAAGAAAACGCGCCCGGTGCGGCAAAGCGGGCAGCCGTGGAACAGGCGCCACCTGCGGCCCGGGACGCCGCGGAGGCCCTCCGCGACCTCAAGCAGGATCTTAAGGATTTCGAGCGGGCGCAGGAGCGCATACTTGAGCAGACGCGCGCCTTGTTGGCCGAGACTCCGCAGGACCTTACAGCCGAGCGTGAACGCATCCTTGGAGCCCTTGCCCGCGAAGAGGCCGAGTGGGCGCGGTTCCTTCAGGAGCGCCTTACCGATTTTGCGAAGCTTCCCGTTCAGGATTTTGGAGACGGCGCCCTTCTGCGCGAATTGAACAGCGTGTATCAGGAAGTCCAGCTCGCCGCCAAGGAGCTCTACGAGAACAAGGTGGACCTTGCGGTTCCGAATGAACAGGCGGCCATCGAGAACGCGCGTGAGATGCTGCACAACATAGAGCGCTGGCTGCCGACCACGCCGGATTTTAAGAAGTGGGAAATGGAGGAGCCCGAAACCCCTCCCGATGTCGCCCTGGCCGAGCTTCCGGCGGAACTCGAGGACATTGTTGGCGAACTCCTCGACCGCGAGGAGGACATGACCGCGGAGGTCGAGGACGTCACGAGCGCGTGGATGGACTCTTTGGACAAAGGTGCCGGCTGGGAAGCGTCGGACGGGCCGATATCAAACATGAGCGCGCGGGGCGTGACGGGGAATCAGTTGCCCAACTCCAACGAGGTTGCGGGGCGCTCCGGTGAAGGCCGCACGGGCCGCAGCAGCGGCCAGATGGTGGCGGACGAGGCGGAAGGGAAGGCCGGGCGTGCCACGCCCTCCCGTTTGACGCCGACGCCCTTTGAGCAGGGGAGCGTGCGGGACCGTTCCCGGGACTCCGGCACGGCCACGGGCGGCGGAAAGCTTTCGGGGTCGGCTCCCTCCGGGCTACGTGGTCCCGGGGCACCGCCGGTATCTCCGGAGAACCTGGCGAGACTCGCGGGGCGCCAACAGCAGGTGCTCCAGCAGGCGGAGGCGCTTGCGCTGCACTTGAGGCGTCACCGGGCGCCGACCGGGGACATTGAGAACGCCGTGGGCGCAATGAAGGCCGTTGTTGAAGCGGCCCAGAGGGGCGACGGCCTCGCTGTCCGGCAGCGGCACCACGAGGCCGTGGACAGCTTGCGGCAAGCCCGCGAGGTCGTGCGGTCCGGAAGCGGTATCATCGCGGGCGAGCGTACGCAGTTGTCGCCCTCGGTGCGGCGCGAGCTCCAGAGCGGGCTGCAGGACAAGGTGCCGCGCGGTTACGAGGACATTGTGGGTGAGTATTTCCGGGCTCTGGCCACGGCGTCTAAACCGGAAACAGAGACCGCGCAACCCGGCTCCACGAACCCGGCCCCACGAAAATGAAAACCGCAATACTCTTACTCTTTTTTGCCTCACTGGGCCTGCACGCGGAGTCCCTCCTGCCCAATGGCGATTTCTCCGAGCCAGATCCCGCCGATCCGGCGAAGCCGAAATTCTGGGACAAGCCTGATGGCCTCGGCGTGGTGTGGGCCGATGCACCGGGGGGCGCGGGCGCGCCTACAGGCCGGGCGATCAAGCTCGATACGTCGGTATCGGAGAAGGCGCTGGTCGGCCAATGGGAGCGGCAGGGCATAACGAAGTGGAGCATCCCGCAGCCTGCGGCCTCGCCGGTTGCGCTGACCTATGGCCTGTCGTTCTACTCCGAAGCCGTGCCCGTCACGCCCGGCAAGGCCTACCGCGTGTCGTTTGATTACCGCGGAAAAGGGAAGGCGATGGTCTGGGTTCGGGGCTACGGGACCGTCCACGGCGAAGCGCGGCGGCGCTACGAGGCGGTTGTACACTGTCCGGACAGTGCAACCGGGTGGACGCATTGCGAGCAAGTCATCCACCCCACGCGCAACCGGCCGGACGTCACGGAGGTGCGGGTGATGCTGTTCGCCGCACACCCGCCCGGCCAATACTGGTTCGCAAACGTGCAGCTCGAAGA
Organism: uncultured Opitutales bacterium; assembly: GCA_964593675.1. Classification (GTDB taxonomy): domain Bacteria; phylum Verrucomicrobiota; class Verrucomicrobiia; order Opitutales; family CAZQIE01; genus CAZQIE01. The sequence continues at coordinate 31,727 of CAZQIE010000010.1, read as the reverse complement.
ACTTCCCTAACCGGGCCGTTGACCGGTTTTCGGTTACATCTACTTCAAGTCGCCGTCGCGGAACCAGTCACTATATCAGAAATGCCGAGGGCGATGGCACGCGGATGACGGTTTTCTTGCGTGTGATCACCGCTCAGGTTCTTTGGAGGAGTACCGCGCCGCCCATGAAGGCGGAGGCGGCCGGCAGGGGCAGCGAGCCTTCAAAAGGTCCGGTGGGAGAGGGAAGACCGTCACCGTAACGTGCGGCGATGCTCCAGGTGCCCGGAGGCAAGGCCACAGCAATATCGCCAGCCGGCGGAGCGCCGAAGCGGTGCGCCACGACGAGCGCCTTGTCCTCATGGTGCCGCACGACAGCCTGCCAGCCGCGGGGCTCATTCCAGCTCAGGCCCAGAGCGCGATGGAGGTGGGTGCGCCCGTCGCGGATGACAGACGCCGCACCGTGGTGGAAGGCTCGGGCCGCCGCGATCTCCCCAAGGTGCGAAGCAGGAAGGTCCTTGAGGTCGCCCGAGATGCACATGCGGCCAAGGAAACAGGCGGAGAGCCCGTAGCGCAGCCGGGTGGGTGAGTCGGAGGGATGGACAACGCACCAGACCTGGGACTGGCGCGGGAGGATGAGGCGGTGGAGGTTTGCCGCAATGATGGGGATCGCGACGGTTTCATGGGCGTCGGAGAACGACCCCATGGCGCAAAGGGCCTGGAAGGAGGGTTCGAGGCGGTGGCCGCCGGAGGAACAGTTTTCAATGACAAGGTCGGGCACTTCCCGCCGGAGTCGCGTCACGAAAGACTGGACCGCGAGCAGGTGGCGGCGGAGGTTTTCACCCGGGGAATAAGGACCGTCGATGCCGGGAGGCAGGCAATCGTTGTAGTCGATCTTCAAATACGAGAAGCCATCTTCCCGAAGTCGGGCGATAACCTTCTCAGCGAGCACGGCCTGTGCCTTGGGGTTACGAAGGTCCCAGAAGCGCCGGTTCCCGACTTCAAGGACAGAGCCTTCCCTGCGCAGGAGGAGATCCTCCTGGCCAAAGGCTTCTGTGCCGCGCGTGACAGCCTCGTATTCGAACCAGAGTCCGGGCCGCAAGCCGGCCTGACGTATGGCTGCGGTCGTGGCTCCAAGGCCAGCGGGGAACTTCTTGCGGTCCACATGCCAGTCGCCGTTGTTCTGGATGTCGCCGCCAGCGGGCTTGTGAGCCCAGCCGTCATCAATGACGAGGATATCAGCGAGGCGGTGCCCGGCGAGCGAGCGCGCGGTCGCGGCGACGTAATCGTGAGTGGGCTCGCCCCAGGAAGAGCACCATTCGTTGAAGATTGTCGGCAAGTCCCTCTCGGAACTGGGTTGCGCCTCGGCTGCGGGAACCTGAGCCGCAGTAAGGGCATGGCACAAGTCGTCCAGGTGGCCGGCCACACAGGCAAGCGTGACGGCGGGCGTGGCGAAGGACTCGCCCGGAGCGAGCGTGAACCACCAGTCACCGAAGTCGCGGCAGGGCAGCCCACCGGACAGCGTCACTTTGTCCTTCAAGCGTGATACCTCGAGATGCCACGAGCCCGGTGCGGCCAGTTGCACGCCCCAGAAAACGCCCGTAACGACATCCTCGAGAGCGGCCCACGGGAACCACTCGCGGACAGGCAGGGAACCCTTTTGGCCGAAACGCTCGGTTCGGCGTCCGCAGCCGGCCCACGAGCGTTCCAGAGCGAGTTCTTCGAGGAACCGCGCTTCGTGGCGCCCTTCGGCGCTCCACACTGTGCGGAAACGGTGGAGGCGCAGGCGTTCCACGGCCTCGCCTGAATCGAACGGAGTGAGACCGCCAAGCGAGAAGCTGGGCAAGTAGTCAAGCGTCACGGGCGTGCTGCCGGTATTCGTGGCCTCGACTGAAACCTCGAAGTAAGGTGCGCCTGCGCGGGCCACCAGACGATGGACGAGGCGCACGCCACGCTCGGAGTCTACGGCGGTTTCGACGCGAAGCGTGCCATCGGCATCCGTCGTGGCGGCATGGCTGGCCAACCGCAACCCCCAGACGTCGTGGTTGCTGCGCAGGGACCGGGATGAGCAGAGGTCGTGCGGAAGCGGCGATGCGCTCGTCTTGAAGGGCGTGAGCCATTCGACGTCTTGCGCCGGGCGTGGTAGCCAGCGAGCCGGCAGGTGGTCGATGTGGGGACCCGTGTCGTAAGGACGCTGCGGCGGGACATGGCCGGCGAGCGCGATGGGCAGGCAGGAGAACTCGACGACGCCCGTGCGCGGGCAGCGCGCATAGACGAACCGGACGGAGCCGTGGTCGTAGGTGGCTGTCGGATTTTCAGGTGTGAGCATGGCCGGAATATTCTTTACGAGTTGAGGGTGAGGCTGGTATCGCGCCAGTTTGGCCGCAAGAGCGGCGTGTTGGCAGGCTCCGTGACGTAGAACGAGGGAGGTTCGTCGCCCTCCTTTGCGACGCATTCGCCGTGGGGAACGAAGGGGCGCATCGTGAAGAACGACGTCTCGGGGTCGTTGAAGCGGCAGCGCAGGCATGTGAAGTCGTCCGCGCAGAGGTTTCCTGCGGCGAGACGCGACTCCAGCGCATCGGCGAGCCCGCGGAAAATTGCCAGGTAAAGGGGGGCCCTGTCTGGCGCGCCGATCAGGAGAAATTCTTCGGGGACCGGGTGCCAGCCGAAGCGGCCAAAACCGGTCTGGTTGATTGTGCAGGCGAGCAGCAGGTGACCGCCATTTGCAGGCGGCGTGCCGGGGTATACGGGCTCGCCCAACGCCTCACCCGGCCTCGTCCGGATCTCGTGGCGGCGTGGCGCCAGCCGTGTGATGAGGCCCAGGGACTCAAGCTCGTCAAGGAGCGCCGGTGTGGCCTCGCGGGGAGATAACGAAAGGGTGGACATGGGTGTTCCTTAAAAGGAGGACTGGAGGTCTGCCGCGAGCGCGTGATTCGGGTCGCGTGCAAGCACGTCTTTCAGGAGCTTGCGGGCACGCGTCTTCTGGCCGAGGCCAAGCAAGGCTTGAGCCTGGATGAAACGGGCCGTCGTCGTCTGGCGGGCTTGGATGTCCTCGTCAAACAGGAGCATTGTGGGCAGTGACGTCGCGAAGTAATCGATCTTGGCAGGCTGGCGCTCCAGATCGCGGGCGTAGGCGAGGAGCTCTCGCAGGAGGCGGTCGGCACGGGCCTTGTCCCCTAGGCGGCGCCACGCGAGCGCGGAAAAGTAGGTCATTTCGGAGAAGGCGCGCACACTCATGGCCTGGAAGTCGCCCTTGAACTCGGCTGCGGCGCGCCAGGCCGTGTGGGCGGCAGGCATGTCACCGTCAGCCGCGCAGGCTTCGCCAAGCTGGAAGTGGACGTCGCTCTGGTTTGCAAGGAGGTGCCTTGCCTCTCCGAGGTTTTCCGGCGCTGCTAGGGCGCATTCGCAGAGGCGTCGGGCGTTTGCGGCCTCGTTGCGGGTCAGGGCAGCCCGGGCAAGCAGGAGGTGTGTGCGCGTGTGTTGACCAAGCGCGAGGCCTTCGCCGCCTTCCCAAGGCTGGAACCGGCGGGCGGCAAGCAGAGCCGCGGCGCGCTCCGGTTGGCCGGTCTGGTTGTAGAGGGAGCAAAGTTCGACGGTAAGATCGTCGCGTCGGGCCACGAGGTCAGGGCGGGCTGCAAGCTCGCGCAGACGGCGCGCCGGCGGCACGCCGAGGCGCTTTGCAAGCTGGTCGCTCTCGTAGAGCAGCCGGGCGTCATTTGGCGCAACGGCGCGGGCACGTGAGAAGGAAATCCGGGCCTGGGCTGGCTTTTGAAGGACATTAAAGGAGGCGATGCCGAGGCAGCGCCACGCAACAGCATTCAACGGCTCGCAGCGGACAGCCTCACGCCAGTGCGTGATCGCCTCGTTGTGACGGCGGCGGTCGTAGAGCAGGTGCCCAAGAAAGAGGTGCGCCCGGCCGTCGGAAGGATCGGCGGCCACGGCCGACTCAAGGACGGTGAGTTCCTCCAGCCGTGAGGGGAAACAATAATCGGGTGAGGCCTTGCGGGCAGCACGGCGGGCCTCAGCAGCAGCGGCCGTTTCGCCGCGGCGTTCGTGAAGCCAGGCGCGAACATACGCAACCATTGGGCCCGTGCCATCCGTTGCCCCGGCGTCCGCTTCAGCCAGCAGTGCGAGGGCCTCCTCATCCAAACCGGCGCGGGCCAGATCGAACGCAAGGTCGAGCCGCACGCCATTATCGCCACACCACGGGCGGCCAGCCAGACGGCGCAGCCACGCATCAAGCGGGTCAAGAGCGAGACCGGCGGCGAGCAGGGTATCCGCCTCGGTCAGACGGCCCAGTTGCCGGAGCACGTGGACGCGGAGCGCGCGGGCCCGCAGGTTGTCCTGATCCAGACGCAGGGCGCGGTCGAGATGCTCATCGGCTTTCTCCAAATCCGCCCGCGAGCAAGCGATCTCGGCAAGGGCCAGAAACGCCGCGCCGGCCCAACCCTGATTCCATGTAGCCTTGTAGAAGGCCGCGTAGGCGTCATCGTCGCGGCCAAGGAAACGGAGCACGCGTCCGAGTTGGTAGAGCGTCTCCCCGTCGGCGGGATTCGGGTTACGGAAGGTCTGCCGTGCGAGGGAGGCCCGGAGGTGGGACTCGGCGGCACCAAACTCACCGCGCCGCAGGTGCCAGCGTCCCAGGGCGAGGTTTGCGCGGGCGTCGCCGGAATCGCGGCGGAGAGCTTCGCGCCAGTAGGACTCGGGATGGCGGGTGGCGTGCCGGTACTGCTCCAGATGCAGGCCCGTGAAGTAGAGCTCGTCGCTGGACGCGATTTCGGCTGGGGCAGGCGGTTCCGTTGCCGCAAGTGCTGCGAGCTTTTCAGGGGAAGGCGGTGCGGGCGGGACGAGGGGCTGATGGCGCAGGAGGACGCGGCCATCGGCGGCGGTCACGACCAGTACGAGTTCGGAGGCCGGCAGTTCCCGCGGCAATTTCACTTCGTGGACAAAAGGCTTTGCCGGGGAGAGGTCCACCGCAACGTCTGCGAGCGACCGCGAGCGATGCGTCAGGACGAGGCGGGCACCGGGAAAATTCGCGGTTGCGTGGACGCCGAGACGCGCGCTGCGGCCTGACACGCGCAAAGACACGGCGGCGTCAAGATTCGCCTGGTCTGCGGGGCCGATGGCGCGGATCGGGAACCAGCACTGGCTCCAGGACTTCGTTTCGCCCGGTTGCAGGTAAGAGAAGTCGGGCTGGTTGTCGGTGTAGACGCCTGCCATGAGCTCAATGTAAGGCCGGTGCACACCGCGCTCGTCAGCGTCGGTGAGCAGGCGGTCCCACGCGTAGCCGAAGGCATGGTTACCCCAGGTCCACTGTTTCTTCCCCGGCGAAATATGCGGGTTTGCAACGTGGACGAGACCGGCAGCGGCGCGGTGGTCGTAGCCTCCGAAGAAAGCCTCACGCGTGCCCATGCACATGTAGGACGTGGGCACCGGGATATTCGCGTACCAGGAGAGGTCGTTGGCCGGGTACGAGCCGTCCGGGACGAACGCAGGAGGCTGTTCGCCCGCAGGCACGCCCTTGCGTCCGCGCTCCGCGTAATCCACGCCGTAATAATGGCCGGAGCACAGCGGGAAGGTGCTCATCGCGCGTTTTGCGTGATCGGCGACAAAGGTGGCGTCGGCCGGAAAGAAAGACTGGTAGCGCTCGTGCACCTCGGTCGCGACGTTTGCCCACCAAAGGAACGTCTGCACGTCAGCCGTGCGGTTATAGGCCCGGGCCCGCAGCTCGAGCACCGCCCGGCCTGGACGCAGGTGCACGCCGTGCATGCCCTTCATACGCGCCATCGGGTCGTGCTCAGAGAGCCAGACCGTTACAGCGCCGTCGGCGTGGCGCTCGATTTCCACCTCGGCAGGCATGAAGGTGGACGGCCGGTGGTGCTGCGGCCAATTGAACTCGATCCCGCCGCTGATCCACGGGCCGGCCAGACCAACAAGCGCGGGCTTTATGACAGGCTGGTAATAAATGGCGTCGTAGCCGTTCGTCTTGTCACGCAACCGATGCACGCGTCCGCCAATTTCGGGCAAAATCACAATCTCGATAAACTCGTTCTCGAGCGTGATCGCACGCCAGTCGCGCGGGACGGGCGTTTCGGCGATGCGGTCGATAAAGGGTAGCGGGTAAACGCGCCCGCTCGAACCCTGGTAGACGCGCTTTTCGAGGAACATCGGATTTTTGTCCGGGGCCGCAGGCACGTAGGTGGGCAGGGTGAGGACTGAATCCCGAACGACGACGGAGGAGACGGTGGCGGTTGCGAGCATGCCCATAGCTTACCCGATCAGCCGAAATTTTGGCATGGCCTCGACGTCGGAAAACATGGACTATCCGCTGAAATGAATACTGGGGGCGCACGGAGGGAAGCCGGCTTCGCTGAGCAACGTCTGGTGGTGGTGCCGCACCCCGTGCTCAGGAGCGTCGCGTCACACCCGCTGCTGCGGGGGCTGCGCGTAACCGACGCCGGCTATTTCCCGCGAGCTCACGGGCACTACATCCAGCGTGAAAAAGGCGCGGCGGGCGCGGTCATGATCCTCTGCCGGGAAGGGCGTGGACACATATGGACGCCTGCTGGCGGCGAACGCAAAATCGAGGCTGGCGATGTTGCCCTCCTGGCCCCTGAAACGCCCCACGCCTACGGGGCCGACGACGCGGATCCATGGACGATCCAGTGGACGCATTTTGAGGGAGATGAGGTTCGCGACTGGTGGGCGTGGCTTCGCTTGCCCCGAGAGGGTGGCGTCCTGCGTCTTCAGGCGGGAATCGCGGAGACCCTGGATCTTGGGCGCGTCCATGAGCGCCTCGGCTATAGCATCGCGGATCTCGTGGCCGCGGCGGCGGCGCTCCGGTGGACGCTGGCGAACTTGGAACCCACGCGCTCGCAGGAGCGCATCGGGGCGAGCACCCGGGAGGCCATCGAAAACGTGGAAGCCTGGATGCAGGAGCACAGCGCGGGACAGGTGAGCCTCGGGAGCCTTGCGCGGAAAGCAGGCCTGTCGCCCGCACATTTCGCCAGCCGGTTCCGCGAACGCTTCGGGTTTTCGCCGGTGGATTATTTTCTGCGGCTCAAGATGCGGCGCGCCTGCCACCTCCTCGACCATACCTCCTGGCCCGTGCAACGCGTCGCCACGGAGTGCGGCTTTGAGGACCCCCTTTATTTCTCCCGCCGCTTCCACCGCGTAATGGGCATGCCGCCCACGGATTACAGAAAGGTAAAGAAAGGGTGAAGCCCAGGGGCGGGCGGCTAAGGGCCCAGCGCTATACTTCCCGGCGGAAGATGGGCATGGAATGCGGGGCGACGCGCCAGAGGTCCCGGGGGGCCGCCCTTTTGAACTCGTTGCCGCCGTAGACGGCCCACGCGTAGCTGTGTCCGGAAAACTGGTTCCAACCGAACGTGCTGCCGTTTCGCTCGAGAACCTCATCGTCCAGAGTCACATCTTCATCGGGCCTGAGCAGACGGTAGCCTTTCATTTCCTGCACGGTAGGGCAGGGGGGGATGTTAACATTGGGCGGCTGCCGGCCTTCCGTTACCTTATTAAACACGGAAAGGCACAGTTCGTAGGCCTCCTGCAATTCGGAGAGCGCATTCGCCCGCTTGGTCCGGATGACCTCCTCGTTGCGCACCGGGACCGGATTACGCCAGTTTTCGCCATATAGCAGCTCCATTTCATAGCCAGCACCGTTGAAGCCGTTTCGACATTCCTCGAGAATCCTGAACATCGCGAATTGCTGCTCCCGGGAGGCGCTAGCCGTCACCTGGGAGAGCAGGCGCAGTTCCCGTGCGACATTGTTGATGGCGTCAATGAGGTGGCTGTGTTGTTCGGGGGTCATGTTGGCGTGGGTTTGGGGTTGGGAGCTTTGAAAAACGGGCGCCTTCGGGCGGGCATCGGGGCATTGCGACGAGGCAGCCGTGCCAGCTGGGGGGCCTGGCACGGCCGCATGGGAGCTTGCGGACTCAAAGGCTACCGGCGGCGTCGCCAAGCCACGAACCCGAGGGCGAGTGCGCCGAGGGCAGCGCCATACGTCGCGGGCTCCGGCACGAGGCTGGTTGCGGTGATGGCGCCCACAGCGACGAAGCGGTTATCGCCGTAGGTGACTTCGACGAGGTTTCCGCTGATTTGGGCGCTGCGATTCGTCCAGTTCGTCCCGTCCGTGCTGGTCAGGAGCACCCCCGACGCCTGCCCGTACAGGCCGACAGCGACGTACGTCCCGCCGCCAAAGCCGAGGTTTTGGATGTTCGGCGTGGTGGCGAAGCCAATGTCGCGGAAGGACCAGGTGATGCCGTCAAGGCTCTCGCCGATCCGGTTGTTCCCACCCACACCCATGAACCGCCCGTTAATGAACGTCAGGCCACCGACGCCTTCAGCGGTCGCGTGCGAAGTCCAGGTGACCCCGTCCGTGCTCGTGTAGGAGTGGGACGTGTCCATTGTCACGAAGACACCGTTGCCGTAGGCCACGCCGCCCGTCCCGGCAGAGCCCGAAATACTCGACCAGTTTACCCCGTCCGTGCTTGTCGCGAAGGTGTTGGTGCTGCTCAGCACGGTCGTGAGCCAGCGGCCATTGCCGTACGCGATGTCTGTGAGATCGGCGAGCCCGGTCGTGCGCAGCGTCCACGACGAAGCGTCGGTGCTCGTGTAGAGTTTTCCGCCGGTGCCTGTCGCTACCCAGAGCCCGTTCGCGTAGGCGACGTGGTTCAGCCACGATACGCCGTTGAGGGTCTGGGTGGACCACGTCGTGCCATCCGTGCTGGTGCGGACCTCGCCGACGCCACCCCCGTTTCCAACGGCTACAAACTTTCCGTTGCCATAAGCGACATCCAGGCCACTTCCTGAAGATGTCGTCCAGACGGTTTGGGCGGTGGCCGCTGATGCGGAGAGTGCCAAGGTAGCGAAAACGGCTGAGATGTTTTTGGTGAGCATGGTCATTGTCAGGTGATGGGTCCGGCCCGGATTGGGCGTAAATTGCCAAGCCAGTGCCAGGCATTCGGGCCCATTTTGACATGCGGGGTATGACAAAGTGCGTCGCACGCCGGAATAACGGGACGGAAAAGGTGGTAGCCGGGACCGCTGGTGTGGTCCGGTGGAGGCACCGCAGTAACGGGCAGGGGCGCATCGCGGCGCGGTAGAGGCAGTTCCACTCCAAGTTATCCCCCGTGCGGACGCCACGGCGGGCGCGGACGCCCAATCTTCGCGCCGGTGCTGGCGAAAAAGGCCTGCGGTCAGCGGGGTAGGACGTTAAATGTCATACCGTCGCCGGTATACTTGGCCCCATGAAGACGAAGAAAGCAGCAGGCAAAGAAAACCGGGCCGGCTCGAGCCTCGTTCCCCTCGAGCGCATCATGTGGTTCCACAGGCAGGTCAGCGCTGAGGTTTTCCCCAACGCAACGACGCTCGCGCGCAACTTCGGCGTGAGCAAGCGCACGGCGCAGCGCGACATCGACTTCATGCGCGACCGCCTGAACCTGCCTCTGGAATACGACGGGGACATGCGGGGCTACCGTTATACCCAGTATGTGACGGAAATGCCGGGCCTGCAGTTTTCTCGGGACGAGGTGCTGGCGATCATCGTGGCCGAACGCGCGCTGCAGGAATACCCGAGTACGCCCTTCCGTGAGGCCGCGGGCTCTGCCCTGCGCAAGCTGCTGACGGGCATCGGCGGCCAGTTGCCCTTCTCCGTGAGGGATTTCCGCAACGCTGTCTCCTTCAAGATCGCGCCGGGTAACCCGGCGGCCACCGAACACTTCCGGTTGCTGGCAATGGCGATCATCGCGCGCAAGGAGGTTACTTTCACCTACCAGCGCCCCAACCGCGATCCCGAACGGAAAGTCGTGCGGCCCTACCACCTGTTTTGCAACCACGGCACCTGGTACCTCGTGGGTGAGTATCCGGGCTACGTGAACGATTTCCGCACGTTCTCGCTGAACCGCATGCATGACGTAGCCCAGACTGAAACCACGTTCGAGCGCGTGCCGGACTTCGAGCCCGAGCAGATGTGGAAGAGCCAGTTCGGCGTGTGGGGCGGCGGAAGAACCGAGACCGTCCGCGTCTGGTTTGATAATTTCTCCGCTCCCTACATCCGGGAGCGTTTCGCGCCCATGCAGCATGTGGAAACCCCCGATGAAAAGGGCGTCACGATTGAGTTCCAACACGAGGTACACTCCGACCTCGTCGGCTGGATCCTGAGCTGGGGTGAGCACGCCAAGGTCCTGGGACCTGCGAGCCTAGTCTCGGCTATGGCCGCTTCAGCCCGCGGTATGGCCGCCCACTACGCCACCCCGCCGGAAAGCGCCGTTCCCTGACGGTTGCGGGTCGGAAGTCTCGCCCGGGGCGACGTTGGGAGTGACCCGCCCCCTGGATTAGGGCCAGATGAGAGTTAGTTAGGCTGGGGCTGTATGATTTGGGATCAGGGTTGTAACTGGGTCAAGACTCCGGCGCAGGGAGGCCGGTAGGCGATCCCGCTGTGTGGGCGTTCGTGGTTGTAGTAATCTCCAAGGGCTGCCCGGCTCGATGTAGATCGTGCCGATGCGGGTCTCTTCAAGCCACTTCTGGATTTTCCCGGCGATGAACTCGGGCCCGTTGTCGCTGCGCAGCGCGGACGGCGCCCCGTACTGCGACCGTTTCTTTCAGATCACCGCGGAGGCGCCCAGGGACGTTCCCACGCGCAGGCACAGGCAAAAGCGGCTGTATTCATCGACCACGCTCAGGATCTTCAGCGTGCGCCCGTCCAGCGTGCGGTCATAGATAAAGTCCCAGCTCCACACCGCATTGGGCCGGTCGGCCACCACCGCCGCCGGCGCGCTCGAACTTGCCCCGGCGACGCACCTTGCGCGCCGCAGGCCTCACCCCGAGGCCCTCCCGGCGGCGCATGCGCTGCACCTTCTTGCGGTTCACCCGACAGCCCTCACGCCGCAGCAGCTCCGTCACAAACCGGTATCCATAACGTGGATACGCAAGCGAAAGCGCTACCACGCCCAAGCGGCGTCTGCTCTCCGCCACCCCGCTCCTTCGGCTCATACCCATACACCGACCGGTGCACACGCAGATACCGGCACGCCCGCCGCACCGAACCACAGCCCCAGCGACAAGACGTGCTCCACCGCGCTTCGCTTTTGCGACGGGCTTACCATTTTTTTGAGTTCACCTCCTTGAGCACCTCAATGTGCAGCGCCTGGTCCGCCACCAGACTCTTCAAACGCCGGTTCTCCTCCTCCAGCGCCTTCAGCCGCCTCGCATCCGACACCTCCATGCCCCCATACTTGCGCTTCCAGCGGTAATACGTCTGCTCGTTTATGTTGTGCTCCCAGCAGACCTCCGCTACCCCTTGGCCGCTCTCCGCCTGCCTCAGGATCCTCAGGATCTGCTCCACACTGTGTCTTGTCTTTTCAAGGCCGTCCTTTCTTGCCCAGCCTTCCCTAACTTTTCAAGCGGCACGTTTTCCAGGGGTCAGGTCATTGTCATGCGAACGGTCAATTAGTTTTGACTTCACCCCTCTGAGAAGTCGGTTACAGTGGCCAAGCTGCCGGACGGCGACGAGCGGCAGTTTTGACTTCACCCCTCTGAGAAGTCGGTTACAGT
>CAZQIE010000010.1:0-20083 GCA_964593675.1 uncultured Opitutales bacterium | reverse complement strand
CGGACGGCGACGAGCGGCAGTTTTGACTTCACCCCTCTGAGAAGTCGGTTACAGTCGCGGGTAACCGACGCCACCCTAAGATCGTGTTTTGACTTCACCCCTCTGAGAAGTCGGTTACAGTCGCCCGCCGGCTCCGCGAGAAGATCAAAAAGTTTTGACTTCACCCCTCTGAGAAGTCGGTTACAGTGAGTTTCTTCTTAACCAGTATTTGCGACAAGTTTTGACTTCACCCCTCTGAGAAGTCGGTTACAGTAGGACTTGCCAAAGGGCCTGTTTTCGAGCAATTTAGGGTCAGTAACGACGGAACTCTCAGAGGGGTGAAGTCTTAACTGATACGCCACACTCCGGACCTCTGCCTAGCACGTCCGGGGTGTGGCTTTTCTTTCTTACCAGAATTCGACTTGTCGGGGGATGGTGGGCTTGAGCACGCGGTTGCCCTGCCGATAGTTTGGTCCGATTACCGTGTAGGCGCGCTTCCACTGCTGGTCGGTGAAAAACATAACGCGGACGTTTCCGGCTTCGGGGACGAGTTTTTGGAGGAGGCGCGTGTGCGTGTCCATGGACTCGTAGGTGACGCAGGGGCGAGCATAGACGGAGAATTGCACCATGTGGTAGCCGGCATCCAGAAGGTCTTTTCGGAAACGCGTAGCCGTCCGGCGCTCGTCGTCGGTCATTACAGGCAGGTCAAACATGACGAGTATCCAGCCCATGCGAAACGGGCTAATCTTGTCAGATCTCCGGCACCCAGAGCGCGTTCGCGGAGTTTTGGGCATACGCTTGGGCGAGGGAGCTTGCACAGACGTCGATCGCGTCCATGAGCTTAAGCGAATACCGGGTACGCCGGATCCGCTTGTCGCGCAAGTTTTCGCCCACCTTTCGGGCCCAGACACTAAAGGCAATGTCCGCGCCGTCCATGAACTCGGCGAGCATGAGGTCAACGGCGGGGCGGAACGGCTCCATGAGGTCGTAAACGAGGGGATGGGTCCTGTAGCGCGTTGTGTGTTTTACGCCCAGGAGCGGAGACAAGCCGTGGACGAGGATGCTGCGGTGGCAGAGCGCGGCGAGGACGGCGTAGCCGTAATTGAGCATCTGGTTCGGCGGCGCGGAATCCCGCTGGTCGCGCCCGGTGGAGAGCCAGCCGATGGCCGGGAAGTAGCGCTCCCAGTAGCGCCGGGCACAGTTGGCTTCATCAATGGTGTCGTGCTCAAGGGCATAGGCGAGGTGGCCGCAGGGCTTGTCATGCGCGGAGAGGACGGCCTGCTGGTTCGCCACTTTTGCGCGAAGGAGGCACCGCCAGAGCCGCTCGTTGAGGCGCTTGGGGCGCGAGGCCTGCCGGAGCAGCGCGGTGCGGTCCACGGTGCGAGCCAGAGGCACCGTCACGCCGCATGGTCGGAATTGCTCGTCGCAGTGCAGCACGACAGCGTCGCCTTCCAGGATCGCGCTGAGGAAGGCGGAGGTCAGGCAAACCCCGCGGGCGGCGATGATAACAGCCCTGATATCAGCATGAGGAAGTTTCTTGTCAGGCTGGCCCTTGCTGCGGCAAACGATGAAGCCGTGCTCCTTGCCCAAGGTGCAGTAAGGCTGGAGGACGTGCAGGACGTGGTGGCTCACGCGGGTCGCTCCCTACTCCACACGCCGGAAGCCTGCGTCGATGAGTTTTGCCAAGCCGATAGGACCGTACTTATTTGAGCGCGAATCCGTCAATTCCACTTGTCCGCTTTTCCATAGGCTGTTCAGCCGGTATATGCCGGGCTTCAGCGGGGTTTTGGGGTGCGGGATGTGGGCTTCTATGCGCACGAGGCAGTTCGGCCGGAAATAGCCGATTATTTCAAGACCCGGTTCAGCTTCGAGCTGCTTACGCAGTTTGTAGCGGCTTTGGTGAACGTAAACCGGGCGGACCTGGTAGACCCGGGCATCCGGCGCGCCTTTTTTGGGCTTTGGAACCGCGACAACAAAATATCCTTGGTTCATCTTACCCTTGCGGAGCTGCTTTGTGCCGTCCTTTGAGAAATCGGCGTACTCGTCGAGGACGTTGGGCTGAGATACGGTGGTCAGCACCTTGAAAACACGAGGCCCTGTCGGGCCCCCGCGGCGGAAGGTTTTGCAGAAGGCGTCCCACTGCTCGAGGGTAAAGCCCGGGTTCTGCTGGAAAAACGCATCGAGGTCTTTGCGGATAACCGGATCGACGATCGCCTTCGTGTTAGGCTCTTTGTTCACGACGCGCTTGTTGCGCTCCACTTTGCTGCCGATGCTGAGCAAATCTACGCGCTTGACCGCGTAGCGGCCCTCCGCGTGGGCATCGTCCGCGCCGAGCAGGCGTTCCCCGTAGATGGTGGCTTCGAGTCGAGGTTTCTCAAAGGCGAGGAACCGGGGAATCACGGAGTCCAGCATCTGCTGGAACGAGTTTCTATCCACGCCCTCGGGGAACCGGAAGAAGCCCCGTTTATTTGGGTCCCGCAGCCAGCCTGGCAGGAAGGCGAGCACCATGGCGTCCAAGGCGTGGTGCCGCTTGTCATCCCGATTCTTTTTCTCGGTTTCTTCTTCCCACTCGAGCGGGTCCATGCCCTCTGGTGCCGGGCCATGGAGCAAACTGTTCAAGCGGTAATTGCGTCGCACCCGGGCCGTGACCCCTCCGCTGATGATGGTAATCCGGCGCTGGCCTTCCTGGCTGCGGATGGGCCATCCGAAGTAGAGCGCGATCAGGGTTTGTGAGAGGCGCGCGATCCACGCTGTTTCCGCAAGCGCTGTGTAGCGGTCAACTAGGTCCCGGGCGTCCGGCGACGTTAGTAGCTTCACCTTCTTGTTCCGCAGCTGGGTGGCGTGTCTCTTGACGCGCTCCAGGTAAGCGTCCCATTCCGCAAAGCCGTTTGACGCAAACCAGTCGTACGGGGTGCGATCGGCCTTGGCTATATTGGTTGCATGCTTGGTGACGACGTAATTCACCATCGCATCTGGCCCCCCCAAGCGCCCGAGGCACAATGTGTTCGATTTCCAGGGAGTCGAGCTCGGTCTGGGGCAGATTTTCGCCCGTATACAGACATTGGAAGCCTTGGGCCATCAGCAGTTCCAGCTTCAGCGCGTTTCTGCGAGCTTGCTCCCCACCCATCGCCGTCAACTGGCTGCGCGCCTTTTTTCGCGCCTCGGCGCGCTCGTTCTGGAATTTTTGCAGCGCCTTCTTCGCCTTTTCGCCCATGAAGTCATCGCGCACAAACTCGAGAACGACCTCGGAGGGCTCCCCATACGTGCGCTCAAGCTCCACGAGTCGCCCTTTGAGGGCATTTAGGCGGTGACGCACGATGGGGTCTTTGACGTCACCAATGAGCGCGCTGATCGCAGCGTCACGCCCCTGTTCGGCCCGCAGGGCAAGAAGGGCGTCAAACTTCTGGTCTGGGACATAAAGGGTGTCCCAGGTGTCCCCCATGCGCCGCAGGAACTTGAGGTCTGCCGGAACAAGGCCCTTTTTGGGATCCGTATTTCCATTAAGCGCCTTCAACTCGCGCTCGTGTGCGACCGTAGGCGCCTCTCCGGAGAGTATGAGGGCTTTGAGGATGCGAAGCGCGGGTCGACAAAAGCGGCTGCGGCCGCCTTCGCTGGGGGCAGTCACTTCTAAATGCCCGGGAGCGGGGTGCGCACCGAAGCCCGAGCACACTTTTCGCCACTGTGTCGCCGTTAACGAGAATTTCGTGGCCGTGCGTTTCGGGTCTTCAAACACGCTTCGAATTTCGGCCGCAGTGAGCCCTGTTACCGTCTTGTCGAGCCGCACCACGCGCATGTTCTTCAGCTTCATCAGAAACGTGACTTCGGCGACGAGCAGGGAATCCGGATGAGGCATGCCCTGTGCGCCCTTTCGGATCTGCGCCTTGCACACGTTGAATCGCGGGATGAGCGAGCATTTGGCGATGATGCGGTTGTCGAACCGAGGAATGAGCTGGCCGAGGATCCCCAGGCGATCATTCGGCCCACCTTGTTTCAGGCCGTGTGCTTTCCGCAGTTCCGGGAAAAACGAGGCGTACCGGCGTGCTCCAGGCCCGTGGATGATCTCGTCCGCTTTCCCCGCCAGCTTCGGGAACAGTCTTCCTGCGGCTTCGAGCAACGCCTTTACTTCAGCCTCTACCAACTCGCGGGGAGGAACGATCGCCAACGTTTCAGGCCGCTCACGGTTACGTGCGGGGCTGGCATTATGGTCGATGCGTAACGCAAAGGCGTCCGGCTTATCCGGCGACCACAACCCGAGTCGCCAGGCTTCAAGAAAGCACGGGAATTGGAACTGCGTGCGACCGGCAGCCATCTTTTCCAGTGCCTCATTGTAGGCGCATAGGCGCTTAGCCATTTCAGCCGCTTCTTCCTTATCCTTCGCATTCCCGCCTGACTCGGCTTCGCCACCGGAACTGGAGCGCCCCGTCCACGCTGGGTTCGGGTCATAGCCACGCCTCTGGATGGCCGAGCGCACGGCCTTGTACACCTGCCAGCCCTGGAGGCTCTCGCCCCTTAGCAGTTTCGCGCGCAGCAGACACGACGCGTAACACGTCTCGTCGCCCTTCGCGGGAAACTCACGCCCAAGCCTTGGATCTCCGGCCTCCAAGACCTCAATGTCTGCTCCCCTGAAAATCTCGTTTAAACGCTCTTCCCGAGATTTATGCGCCCAACGGGTGCGCCACGCTCGGTGCCGGCTCGCTGGCGTGCCCGCAGTCTTGGCGGGCCCCCGTTGCGCCAAGTCCTCGGGTATTAGCCAGGAATTGGCGAGCACGATGGCGTTGTCCCGCCGCACGGCCTCACCCAAAGACCCTTTACCCAAGTCGAAAGTCCAAACGAGATTCTGCATACTTTGCACGTGTGTTGGGATTTATGCGCGCGCGAGGGCCACCCAGCATTGCCCTCGGGGGATAGAACTGCCGTGGATCCCACGGATTCAGCCCGCCCCGGGTTAACGGTTGCTAACGTATTCAGATTCCAACCCCCAGACATGTCAATCGCAGCCTGTCACACGTAGTGTGACTTGGCGTCGCTTCACGGCGTCATGGCCTCCTCGCGCGAACACTGGCGGTGCCTGCGCACAAACAACCCGATCGAACGGCTCATCCGCGAAGTGCGCCGACGCACCCGCGTCGTGGGGCGCCTTCCCCGACGGCAAAAGCGCGCTCATGCTCGTCGCCGCACGGCTGCGCTACATGACCGGCCGCGAATGGCGCACCCGCCGTTACCTCGACATGACGCGCCTACTCGGACACACCCCGCCGGAAACGTCCCGCGTCCAAACAACCTTGTCGAACTCGCATAAAACGAGAATATACTCTCACCCCTGGCTGCGGGGCGTTACTGGGTGGCGGCGAGGAGGAGGGGCTCCAGGCAGGTTGTGCGGAAGGAAGGGTCGCTGATCGCCTTCGTGATGGCTTCTTTCTCGCCGTGGAGGTAGACGTTGTGGCGGGCGCGCGTGATGGCGGTGTAGATGAGTTCGCGGGTGGCGAGGGGGCTGGTTTCCGCGGGGAGCACGACGAGGACGTGCTCGAACTCGCTGCCCTGGGAGCGGTGGATGGTCAGCGCCCATGCGGGGCTGTGGTCCGGGAGCTGTGTGATGGAGAAGGACCGGGGCGGCTCGCCCGGGCCTATTGCTGGAAACCAGGCTCTGCGCACGCCGTCTGTGCCGGTCACGACCACGCCGACCGCACCGTTTTTCAGCCCGGTTTCGGGGTCGTTCCGGTTTATGATGACCGGAACATTGTGCGGGCGGGCGGCGCCTCTGATTTCGTGGGCGAGGGCGACGTTGATGCTTTCGCTGAGGGCAAGTGCGCCCACGCCGTAGGCACGGTGGGCGGTGAGGATGCGGACCGTGTTGAGCTCCTTGAGCGCTTCCTCGGGCGTGGCCGCTTCTGCGACGCTGACAATGCGCGAGCGTACGGGCTCGGGGAGCGCCTTCCATTGCAGGCGGTGCGCGGTGCCGGGGATCCATTGGACGCCCAGGGCATCCGGGCTCGTGGCGTTCTCCAGCACCTGCTGCGCAGCCGCGGCGTCCGAACCCACGATGGCCTCCGCCAGTGCGCCGATGGCCTTGCGCTCGCGGAAGCGGTGGCTTTCGGTCAGGCGCACCCAGACGTCCTTCAGGGGCTTGAGCCGTCCGGCCGTGCGCACAAGCGAGCCGAGGACGTCGCCCTCGTCCACGCTTTCGAGTTGGTGCGGGTCGCCGAGCACGATGAGCCGGGCGGTTTTCGGCAGGGCGCGGAGCAGCGCGGCCCAGACGAAGGTATCTGCCATGGAGGCCTCGTCGACGATGACGGCGTCGCAGGGCAGGGGCTTTTGAGCGTTAAAGGAACAGCGGCCGAGCGCCGGGTTGAAGCCGAGGAGGGCATGCAGTGAGCACGCGGCCCCGGCGGCGGCTTTGAGGTCCGCACGGATCGTCTGGTCGAAGACGTCCGGGAGGGAATCGAGCGCATGGCTGACGGCCTCGCGCATACGGTCCGCCGCCTTGCCTGTGGGGGCGGCAAGGCGCACACGCAGGGCACGGCTCTGCACGGAGCGGGCGTCGTGGGCGAGCAGGGCGAGGATCCGGGCGAGGGTGAAAGTCTTGCCGGTGCCGGGGCCGCCGGTGATGAGCGAGAACGCATGGGAGAGGGCGACGCGGATGGCTTCACGCTGGAGGTCGTTCGTGCTGTCGTTCCCGATAAGGGTCAGGGCGGCGGGCGTGGTCGGAGGCTGCCGCAGGCGCTCGGCGAGGTTGGCCGCAATCGCGCGCTCGGCCTGATTGTGGCGCCACGTCTGGACCCATCGGTGCCCGTTACCGGCCTCCAGGAGGACAAGCGGCGCGGTAGCGGTGCCCGGGTCTTGGGTCAGGGCGGCGCCCCAGTCCGTCGTGGCCTCCGAAGCCGGGATGGCCAGCGCGGTGCTCCCGGAGTCGATGTTTTGGATCAGGCGCTTGAGCACGCCGGTCCGCTCGGCTGGCAGGTTCCAGCGGCGCTGGAGCAGGTCAATCTTGGGTTCGAGGCCGGCGGGGGGTGTCCAGAAGGTCATGAGCAAACGGGGCAAAGTGCGGGGGCGAAGAGGGCATCGAGCGCATCAAGCATCGCGGGCGCCGGATCAATGTGCAGGATGCCGCGGTTGGAGCCGGGTTCAACGGCGCGCAGGAAGATGAGCCAGGCCCCGGCGAGGCCTGAAGCGTCCAGCCCGGCCAGCCACAGGTAGCGCCGGAGGGCGACCAAATAGAGGTGCGTCTGCAGGAGGTAATGCTCGCGCATCGCGCACTCAAGGAGGGCGGACGGGTCGTAATCGGCCAGCGCGCTGCCGAGGCGGTTCGTCTTCCAGTCGATGACGCCCCAGGCGTCGCCGTGGCGCACCAGACGGTCGATGAAGCCCTGAAGGAGCCCGTTCAGGCGCTCGGGCGGGAGTGCCGCGAGTATGGACGCGTAAGGCTTGTGCTCCGGCGCGCCGTGCTGCGCAAAGGCCTCGGCCAGGGCTTGTACCGAAAAGCCTTCGCCCAGGGGAAGGTGGAAGTGCCACTCCGAGGCATGGGCGCCTCCGCAGGCTGCGTGGAGGGGCTCACCAAGCCCGGGAAGCGTCGCCTGCCGCAGGCGGCCAAACAGGGACGTGAGCGTGCCTTTCCAGAAGGCCTTCATCGCGTCGTCGTTGGCAGGCACGTGAGGAGGCTTCAGGAAGCTGTCGAGGGCCTCTGCGTCCAGTTCGGCAAAGTCCCAGGTTTCGAGAAACGCGTGGACGAGCGTGCCCACGGCTGCACCGGCAGGGGCTGAGAAAAACGCATTGGGCTCCGGAACCGCGCAGGGAGCGGCATTGGCGGCGGTGGCTTCTACAGGCGCAGGGCGTTCGGGCTGGCCGTGACCATGTTTTTCCCGGGTGAGGGAGGAGAACGACGTAATCCGCCACGCCCTCGGGATTTCAGGCGCCTCAAGCGCGCCGAGGCTTGCGGCGTCGGCATCCGCCCCAGGGTCCTGCCACAGGTCGGGTCTTGCGTCGGGAATAGGGACGACGCAGATAAGGTCTTCCGTATCCTTGGAACGGATACGGTTGAGCCCGGCGGTGTGCCGGTCCTCCCTCCCTGCCTGTCCTTCCCGCCCTGTCGCACGCGCCGCTTCAGCCCATGCCGCCGAAAACGGGGTGCCTTGCGGGTTCTCGCGCAGCAGCCAATCCACGGCATTTGCGCGGACGACCCCGCTGTCTAAGCCAGATTTTGGCTTATGGCCGAGGCAGCCTGCGGTGAAGCATACATAGGCTTTAGCGCGGGTGAGCGCGACATACGCGAGACGCAGGCGTTCCTCCAGTTGGGCGGCTGTAAGAGCTTCGATAAGGCCGCCGGCGGACCCCGCGAGTTCGGCGTTAACGAGCTGGTCCTGCGGCTTGGCTGAGCTGCGACGCAGGATGTTCAGGCCCTTGGGGTCCTGGGTGCCATCCCAAAGGTAGGGGCAGAAAACGACGTCATATTCGAGGCCCTTGGCCTTGTGCATCGTGACGATCTGGACAGCCTTGCGGTCGCTTTCGATCTGCAACTGGCGCTCGGGGGCCTCCGTCCGGTCGTCCTCTTTTGCCCGCGCAATTTCCTGACCAAGCCAGCGCACGATGAACTCGGGCCGGTCGCCCTCGGTGCGGGCCGTGGCGAGGAGCAGGTCTGTAAGCTGGCGGTAGTTTGTAACGCGACGTTCGCCGGTAATCGGGAGCGGGGCGAGGCGTGCGCTGGGGGCCCGGTTGTCTTCGAGCGCGTCGATTTCGGCGAAAAGCGAGGCGAGTCCCCGGCTCTGCCAGATCGCGAGCCAGCGGTTGAAACGCTCAAGCCAGGCGTCGTCCTCGTCATTCTCCGGCAGCGCCTGGAGGTCCGCCGCGTTATAGCCGAAAATGCGGGTGGCGAGGGCTGCGCGGCGGAGCTGGGAGCTGCGGGGCTCAAGCACGGCCCGCAGCACGCAATGGAGGTCGGCGGCCTCGTCCGAGGCCAGGACATCCCGGCCAAAGGCGATGATCGCGGGGACACCGCGTTCGCGCAGTTGCTCCTGTACGGCCGCGGCCTGGTCGTTCCGGCTCACAAGGACCGCGATGTCATTGGGCCGCACGGGACGCTCTCCCGTTTCCTTGCCGGCTTCATCTTTTGTGACGAGCGTGCCGTCCCTCAGGACGTCTACGATGGCGGTCGCGACGCGCGCAGAGATTTCAGCTTTGCGCCGGTCCTTCGCCCCGAAGGCGTGGGCCTGCGCCTCCGGGATCATCCACACCTCCATGCGCGGGGCCGGGGCTCCGCCGCGCTTCAGGTGGAAGTCGCCTTTCAGGCCGGATTTCGCGGGCGCGAAGGTCAGGCCCTGTCTGAGGAAGGAGTTTGGGCTGTCGAAGACCGCGTTGATGGTGCTCACGAGCCGCTGCGGTGCGCGGTACGTCTCGTTGAGCGTGTATTTCATCTGGCAGCGATTGCAGGCGTCGAGGTACGTCTGCACATCGGCCCCGCGGAAGCCGAAGATCGCCTGTTTGGGGTCGCCGATGAGGATGAGCCGGCGCTTGTGGGCGTCGTTCAGGAAGATCCGGCTGAAAATCTCGAACTGGTCGGGGTCCGTGTCCTGGGACTCGTCGATCAATGCGACCTCGTAGCGCCCGGCGAGGTTGGCCGCGAGTTGCGCGTGCCTGGGGCCTTCCGTAAGCGCCCACCGGAGTTTGCGGATGATGCCGTCCTGCGTGATCAGCCGGCGGCGCGCAAGCTCGGCGTCCACGCGCTGCTGGATTTGCGCAGCCACAGCATGGTGCCAGACCCAATCGGCTTCCTCAAGGAGGGCGTGCGCGGCGGTGCAGCCCGTGACGAGGGCCGAGCTTTCCAGGGCCTCCTTGAGCGCCTTGTTGGCCTTGCTCTTTGCGCCTGCCTGATCCGGGAGCCCTGCGATTTCCTGAAGTACAGTCCACAACGCCGGCTTGTAGTCCGGCAGCGCCGCGTTGAGCCGGTCCACCATTGCCACAGGGTCGGGCGTGGCACCCTTGTTCCAGGTCGTGATTCCTGTTGCAGCCGTGAGGAACGCGGTCTGGGCGGCGGGAGATGAAAGCAGGCCGAGCTGTGTGTGGAGGTCGTTTTCCCAGACGGCGAGCGCCTTTGGCGAGGGCTGTGAGACGATGCGCGGGAACTTGCGCCACTGCTTGAGGAAACCTGCGGTTTCGGAGGGCTCCCACTTTTTATGCAAGGCGATGCCCGCAAGGAAACGGTGGGTCGCAAGGTGTTCCTCCCAGAATTCCTGCACGATTTCGTCGAGGAACTCCGAATCGTCGGTGACGAGGTTGGGGATGGTGGGGAGGCCGCACAACGTGCCTTCGCGCTGAAGCGTGCGCTGGCAAAAGGCGTGGATCGTGGAGACCGAAAGGAGGTCCAGTTGGTTGAGCGCCTGCCGAACAACGGCCTCGGAGCCGGTGTGGTCCTTCATGAGCACGCGCAAAGCGGCCACGCCCGGGTGGGCCTGCGCCTCGTTTTCCTGCGGGGCGTCCGCCAACTGCGTGAGCACGCGACGCACGCGGTCACCCAGTTCCCTCGCGGCGTCGTTGGTGAACGTGACGAGGAGGATCGAGCTGAGGGACTTGACGGTGCCGTCAATCAGCAGGCGCGGCACAAGGTGGCTGATCGCGTAAGTCTTGCCCGTACCCGCGCTGGCCTCGATCACCGTGAGGCCTTCTTTGATGGGTGAGGTGTCGAATTTAAAGGAGCACATGGTCAGGGGGGCGTTCAGTTCGCAAGGGCGGGGGCGCCTGCGGCTACCGTGTCGGCGGACTTGGCGCCTGCCGCTGCCGCCTTTCCGTATTCATCCGGGGTGGCCCAGCGGCAAAGCGGCTCAGCGACCGCGCGGGCAAGGTCAATCCAGGGCTTCCGTGCAAGCTGCCTTTCGCGTTCGTCCTCCAGGTCGTCTCCAAAGGCATCCCCGTCGCGCCAGATGCAAAGGGTGGCGGGTTTCAGGCCTTCACATTGGTCCTTGTCATAGCCTCCATCCCACTTTTTGCGCGCCGCGAGGATCGCGGTTTTCTCATCGTCCGGGTTCTTAAGCAGGGCCAGGACGAGGGCCTCGCTCGTTTCCTGTGCAAAACAGAGCGGACGTCGGCGGCCCTCGCAAACGAGGCGCAAGAGGGTTTCGAGTTGCGCACGCGCCTCGTCCTGCGGGATCGCGTCGCGCTCGCAGAAATTGCAGGTGTACCTGTCGCCCTCGCCCAGAACATAGCAGGGGAGGCCGAGCCCTTGCGCGTTGGCGGCGAGCGTGTAGATCCAGGCCGTGAGGAAGTGCCTGGCTTTTTCGACCTTTCCGGCGCGATACGCGAGTAGGCCCCTCTTCCCGTCCCTTTCCACGACCCGCAGCTTGCCGATCAGCGTGAAGCCGCCGACCTGCAGGCTGATGTCAACGGGGTCGCACGCAGTGAACTTCCCAAGCCGCGCAACAATGGGTTCCACCAGGGATTCCGCTTCCTGCCGCAGGTAGTCGCCCAGGATGGACGGCGGGAGTTTGCGGTCGGCCTTGAGGCGGGAGCTTGTGCGCGAGCCATCGTGGGCAGCAGCGCGGCTGTTCAGGAGCGCATCCTTCACCTGCCACTTCTGAAGCTCGTTCAGGGAGAGCGGGGCGTGGTCGAGCGCGTCGTCGTCCTCCTCATCCCGCGGCAAAGCCACCTTGATCGCGCGGAGCCAGGCCTTTGCGGGGTCTTTCCAGAAGCGGGCGAGCTCGTCGAGCGTCAGTGTCTCAAGAACCGCGCCAGGGGCCGCATTGGAGAAGACAGGCGTGGCGCCTTCGACAGGCATGGGCTCCTGTTCGGGGCGCTTGTAGAACGGGACGATTTCGCGGGAGGTGTTTTTGACGAGCGCCGCGGCGATCTCCGCCGACCGGGCGTCATACGACTTTGGGACCGTGGGCTGGGTGGCGTTCGCGGCTGTCAGGAAATACGGCTGCGCAAACGGCTGGATGTGGTGCTGGATGACCAGATGGCTGCGCACGGTGGGCGCTTTGGAAGCTGCGGGTGGCCGGAACGTGGCTTCCGCGGCGCGCAGGAGCTCTTCGACGCAGGAGGAAAAGGGCGCGTCGTGCGCCGAGTGGCGGCTCCGGTTGCTTGCGGACAGGATGAGCCGGTGGGAAGGCGTGAGCAGGGCGTCGAGGAAAAGCTGGCGGTCCTCCGCCCGCGGATCGCGGTCCCAGCGGCGGGGCTGACGTGGGAGGAGGTCCCACGCGGGCGCGCGGCTCTGCCGGGGAAAGGCGCCCTCCTGGAGCCCGAGCACCGCGAGCACCTTGCACGGCAGGCCGTGGAGCTGCTTGAGGCGACCGAAGAGAATTTCGCCGCTCGCCGTCGTGCGCCGCGCCGGTGCTTCTTCAAAATGACCTGCGAGCCAGTCACGCACCGCGCCAACGTCGAGGGTGGCCGTGGATGTGACCTTGCCGAGCTCTGTAACGTGCGTGGAAACTTTGGCGAACGCGTCGTTTTGGGCGTCGCTGGCAAGCAGCTCTGTGAGCGCTTGGGTGAGCCTTTTGGACCACCCGGCTGGCGTGGTTTCGTGCTTCCACGCTTTCAGGTGCAGCGCGAGCTTCGTTAGCCACGTGATAAAGGCCTGGATATGGTCGTCGCCGTTCTTGAGCTCGCTGGCGATCGGGAACACGCAGGCTCCCTCGGCGTCCGTGGCCTGCTCGTCCCGCCCGAACCAGAACCCCGCGAGATGGCGGTCCAGCGCGCTCCGCCAGGTGCCCGTTTCGGCGTCGTTTTCGGCGTTTTCGTTCGGCTGGGTTGTGCCCGCGTGGCGGTCCTCCGGGTCCAGCCCGTGCGTCAGCCCGGACGCGCGTATCGCGTTCAAGAGCTGCTCGGGCGTTCCCGGGTCGTCGTCGACGCCGAGGTTGGCAAGGACAGCAGGGAAGTTGACCAGATCGAGCACCTCGCTTGCGGCCATGCGCCCCCCGACAGCCATGTCCAGAAGGCCAAGGAGCGCGACAGCGACGGGATTGCCCTCGCGGGCGGGAATCTCAGTCAGCCGGACGGGCAGGCGTTTCGAGCCGTGTTGCAGCACGCCTTCCACGAGGGGCGCGTAAGCGGTGAGGTCTGGCACCGCAATCAGGACGTCTTCGGGCTTCAGGTCTTCAATCTCGTCGAAGGCGCGGAAGAGCTCATCGCGCAGGACCTCCAGTTCGCGGCGCGGGCTGTGGCAGGCATGGATGCGCAGGCTCGTGTCGCCCGCCGGGGCCTCGGTGCGGTCAGCCGGGGAGGGTGGGGTGAGGTTCCGCAGGTTCGCCTGAAGCTGCTCCAGAAGCGTGCCGTCCCCGCATGGAGTGCCGACCGTGGCCGGCTCCGGCCACGCGTTGTAGTCGGGATCGAGCTCCTCGAGCAAAAGGAAGGTTCCAACGCTTTCGCGCCCCAGCGAGGCGACGAGCGGGTGCGTGCCATCGAGCGGGGGCTCTGCCGCGGGGTCGGTCCGAAGCACCTCCCAGGCGTCCTTGCGGTTCAGGTCCGCGAGATACCCGAGGGACGGCAGGAGCGCATGGACCTCCACGTGACTTCCCGGCGCGGAGGCAAGCTTGTCCAGCGCGCAGACCAGAAGCGGGTCGATCAGGCCAATGCTGACAATGAAAACAAACCCGAGTCCAGGCGGCGGGACGCTCAGGCCGCCGAGCGCCCGAAGCTGCACCGCCGGGTGAGGCGGCATCCCGCTCGCCAGTTCGCGCCAAAGCTCGAACTGCCAAGCCTCGCTTTCCGGGAGCCCCCCCGGCAGGTTGCCGCCATCCTGGAACCACTCGGGGCGGAAGTGCGCATACTGGTCGAGGCGGTCCGCCACCAGGCTAGCGAGCGCAAAACGGTCGCGCGTCGAAAACGTTTCCCCCGTCCTCACGCCGAGCCGGGGCGCGTAGGCGTCGATACGCTCAAACACGCGCCACACCAGGGCGTCCTTCGACCATGCGCCCAGCGCCTTCTTGATCTCTTCCCTTCCGGCTGCGGCCTCAAGCAGTCTGTGGATAAACTGCTGGGGCCGAAGGAATGCGCAACCCATGCTCAGGCCCTGCGACCGCGTAATCTGGACCTGAAGCCAGTCACCAAAGGCCGCCGACGGGACCACCACGGGCAGGGGTGGGGGAATCGAGGCACTGTTGCGTGCGAGGTCCTTCAGGGCTGCGCCCATTGCACTCAGCAGGCCGTCCGGAGCGGTAAGGTCCGAGGTGCTGGTATGGAGCTTCAGGGTAACGGGCATCGTCGGAAAAGCGGATTCAGGGGTGGCGTTCAGCACAGGCCAGCTCAAGGCCCGATGCAAAGAAAAAGGAGGCGGGATTTCACCAGGAAAAAGCTCTCATGGGAGTAGAGCCGGGCAGGCGGCACGTAGTCTGGAAGTCAGAAGCCCGCTGCGAAGCCAACGGGGCGGGAGACCGGAGCCTTGAGCGCGCACTCTGCGGACAGCGCTGCGGTCCAGTCGGCCGGTAAGGCGAGGGGGTCGAACCGGCTCCGGCGCGCCACGGCGGCAAAGTCGCCCGGTGTGAGCGTGTCGAGGCGGGCCAGGTCTCCGAGATCGCGTTCGGTGGGGGTCGGCAAGCCGGCGGCCTTCAGGTGTTCCGAGAGGAGGGAGGCGGCCTGGTCCGCGCGGAGGTAGCCGAAACAGATTTTCATGTCGAAGCGGCGCAGGCTTGCAGCGTCCAGATCCCGCATGAGGTTGGTGGAGGCAACGAAGACGCCTGCAAAGGCCTCCATTTGGGTCAGCAGTTCGTTTACGATCGTCACTTCCCAGGAACGCACGGCCTTTGAGCGGTCCTGGAGAAAGCTGTCCACCTCATCAATGAGCAGGAGCGCACCCGTCTGCGTGGCTTCGGCAAAGGCGGCGGCGATGTTTTTTTCCGATAGACCGACGTATTGGGAGAGCAGGTCTGAGGCGCGCCGGACGAGTAGGGGCCGGCCCAGCATTCCGGCGAGCCAGCGCCCGAAGGCTGTCTTTCCGGTGCCCGGAGGCCCGTAGAGGCACAGTCGTGCGCCGGTCTTGCTGGCGCGCAGGGTGGTCGTGAGGCTGGAGAGGTTGATATCCGCATTCACGTAGTCGGGGTTGTAGAAGCCGGGCAGGGTGGCAGCACTGGCTCCGATGGTACGGAGGGACTGGGCCCGCAGGACGTTGTCCACGAGGAGTTCGACGTCAGTGTCGATCTGCCCAGAAGGAAGGCTTGTGCGCCGGGTGCCTTCGGCCACACCCACGGCACGGGAGACTACGGCAGGGGTGAGTGAGGGAACCTCCACAAGCCGGTTGATGGTGGTTTCGGAAAGGCTTGGGGCTGACTTCGAGATGATGCTGCGGCGGATTTCGCGCGGCGGGTTGGGAATTTCGAGGACGACGTCAAAGCGCCTCAGGTAGGCCGGGTCGACGGAGTCGATGCAGTTGGACACCCATATGGTAGGCACGGCGTTGTCTTCGAGGATGCGGTTGATCCAGCCCTTGCAGGTGGAACCCAGGCTTCGCCACGGGTTCGGGCTGGGCTTGGGGAAGACGTCCTCAATTTCGTCGAAGAGCAGGACAGCGTTCCGGTTGCGGAAGATGTTCTGGGCTGCCGCCAGGGCGCGGGCACGTCGCTCGCCATCTATCGGGTCTCCGTCCTGATCTTCACAGGTGACCTCAAAGAGCTGGATGCCGAGGGACTCCGTGAGCGAGCGCACGAATTGGGTCTTGCCGGTCCCAGGAGGGCCGTAAAGCAGAACGTTTGCGCCCGGCTTGCCTCGGGAGAGTGAATCACGCAGGTGGGCCTCGACGAGTTGCGCAGGCCGGCCCAGAAACGTGAAATCTGTCCACGTGAGGGTAGCAGCGGGAGCCCGGCGCGCGATGTCGCCGATCAGTTCGAGCTCATCCGTGCAGGGCAGGCACATGTGGTCCGGAAACTCGCGGCTGATCAGGTCGAGTTTCGAGGCCATGACGGTATGGTTGGAATCCATCTTGACCAAGGCGCACCGGCCGAGCCGTCCCCTGGGCGAAAGGGCACCCGTGATCTCGGCTTCGGGAAGGTCGAGCGCGACAGCGAGCAGGCGGGTGGCCTGCATGTTGTCGATGTCCCCGTAAAGCTCCGTTGAACCACACAGCCACTTGCTCCGGCGGAGCAGGACGGCGAAAGCGAGGACAAGCTGCTCCGTCGGGTTGAGCCCAATCAGGTTAGCGAGCCGCGCTACGTTTTCCCCAAGGTGTTTTCCCAGCGCGTTCAGGCCGGGGCGCTTGCGGAGTAGCCCTGAACACCTGCGGGCCAGATGTTTGCACAGGTAATCGTCCGTCCGGCTGTCCTTGACCGGCTTGGCGGGGATATCGAGCGCGTTGTAAATGAGGTCGTTTTCAGTCGGGGATATTCTGGCGACCCTGTCGCAGACGGCATTGTGGAGAACGCGCAGGACCCATAGCTGGAGGAGTTCCGGTATGTCCCGGATGCTTCCGGCTTCGGTCAGATCGCAGCGGGTCAAGCGGCGGTGGTGGATGCGTGTCTTCATGTGAATTCGGTATCAACCCACGGGCGCTACGCAGGTCGTTCGGGGGGGAAGGGGGCCGGGTCCCAGTAACGGGCCGTATGTTGGAATGCGTTTGATCCCGCGTTTCATGGGCACATAATACCAAGGCCGGTTGGACATCCGCTGTCCGTCCCCGGAAATCCGGCAAGCACGTTCTCCCCACGCACCCCGCCCATGCCAGACAAGACCCAGCGCACCCGCCCCCCGATGGCGCGAACGGCCACGATCCACCGCCTGTTGAACGAGGCGAAATACCCGAACTGCCGCAGGCTGGCAGAGGAGCTGGAAGTGAGCGAAAAGACGATCCAGCGCGACATCACGTTCATGCGCGACCAGATGAACCTGCCGATCAAATTCGACGTCGAAAAAAACGGCTACTACTACACCGCGGAGGTTGGGCCGCTCACTTTGGCTTTGGCATCGGAAAGCGAGATCTTCGCGCTGCTTGTGGCAAAAAAATCGGTCGAGCAATTTGCGGGAACGGA
This sequence comes from uncultured Opitutales bacterium, assembly GCA_964593675.1. Classification (GTDB taxonomy): domain Bacteria; phylum Verrucomicrobiota; class Verrucomicrobiia; order Opitutales; family CAZQIE01; genus CAZQIE01. Next base: position 3,170 of record CAZQIE010000010.1, on the reverse strand, counting down.
GCTTAAGGAACTGCTCGACGGGCTGATCCGCAAGATCGGGAACGACCTGAAGGCCCACTTCGGGGTGCTGCTCTCAACGATCGACAAATCCTTTTCCTTCAAGTCCTCGAATCTCGCTATCGCGAACAAGGAAATTTTCCGGCAGGTCGTGCAGGCGGTAACGGAGCACCGCATCATCACCATCGACTATGAGAACTTGCAGGCTGTGGCGGCTGTAGCCCGTGAAGTGGAGCCTTTCCACCTGGCCTGTGTGGACAACCAGTGGTACCTTTTTGGAAGGGATACCGCGAAAGAAGAGATGCGCACATATGCGCTGAGCCGCATTTGCGCCGTCAGGTTCACCGATAAGTTGTTCAAACTCCCGCGCGATTTCGATGGGCGCAAGCATGTGGGCAGCGCCCTCGCCGTCTTCCGGGGAAAGAACGAGCAGCTTGTGCGCGTGCGGTTCAAGGGGTGGGCTGTTAAACTGGTCCGCGAACGTTCCTGGCATTCCGATCAGGTGATCACAGACCTGCCGGGCGGCGAAATTGAGTGGTCGTGCAGGCTGAGCTCGCTCTTTGAAGTGGTGCGGTGGGTGCTTTCGTGGGGCAGCCATGCGAGCGTCATTGAGCCCGAGGAACTCAAGGAGATGGTGAAGGCAGAGGCACGCGCAGTCCTCGAGGCGGGCGACCGCGAGGACGCGTGCCTGGCCGCGGACGCCAAGTGATCCTGGCTCGTGCCGGGGGACGCTTCCCGGGTTGGCAACGGGGGCCTTGGCTGGCAATACGCTCAATACTCTGGACAAGAACGCGACTATTGCCTAGGTTATTGGACAATATGCCGCGCACCGTGCCCGTCCTGTTTCCGGCCACCCGGGAGAAGCTCGCCGCGTTTGGGGAACGGCTGCGCCTGGCGCGTCTGCGCCGGCGTTATGCGTCGGCGGTCGTGGCCGCACGTGCCGGGATTTCCCGGACAACCCTCGGGAAGGTCGAGAAAGGGGACGAAGCCGTAGCCTTCGGCACCTATGCCCGCGTGCTCCGCGTGCTGGGTCTCGATGCGGACCTGGACCTGCTCGCGCGGGATGATGAGCTCGGGCGGAAGCTTCAGGATCTCGACCTGAAGGTGCCGCGGCGCGCCCCCCGGAGGAAGAGCCCATGAAGCGGGCGCCAAAAAGCAGGCCGCCCCGTGAAAGCGTGGGTGTGTGGCTTGACGCCGACTGCGCAGGGCCGCTCTGCCACGTGGGCACGCTGTTCAACGCCGGTGGGGCGGGGGACGTAGTTTCCTTCGAATACGAACCCGCTTGGCTGGCGCGCCCCGACGCTTTCGAAATCGACCCGGAACTCCAGCTTTACGGCGGGGAAAACTTTGGGAGGGGCAGTTTCCGGATATTCTCGGACTCCGCGCCGGACCGCTGGGGCCGGCGGCTCATGGATCGCCGGGAGGCCCTGGTGGCGCGTGAGCAGGCGCGCACACCGCGGCGGCTTGGCGAGTGGGACTACCTTCTCGGCGTGCATGACACCTGCCGCCTCGGAGCCCTGCGCTTCCGCCGCGACGCAGGAAGCCCGTTCCTTGATGACAATGACGCCTACGCAGCGCCGCCTGTGACAAGCTTGCGGGAACTGGAGGCTGCGGCGGCTGCCCTTGACGATCCACACGCTGAAGACGACGAGCGCTATTGCGGATGGCTCCGCACCCTGCTTGCTCCAGGCAGCTCCCTGGGAGGCGCCCGGCCAAAAGCGAGCTTTGTCGCGCCCGACGGCGCCCTCTGGATTGCAAAGTTTCCGAGTCGGAACGACCGCCACGATGTGGGCGCGTGGGAGTACCTGGTGCATGTCCTGGCCCGCCACGCGGGGCTTCGCGTGCCGGAAGCGCAGCTCCTGACGCTCGGCGGCGCGTTCCGCACCTTCGCCTGCAAGCGGTTTGACCGCGACGCCCAGGGCCGGCGGCGTTTCTTTGTGTCGGCCATGACGCTCCTTGGGAAGGACGACGGCTGCCCCGCAAGTTACCTCGATCTGGCCGAGTTCCTCTCCAACCACGGCGCCAAAACCACACGAGATGGCGACCTTGTGGAACTGTGGCGGCGGCTGGCCTTCAATGTACTTGTCGGCAACAGGGACGACCATTTGAGGAACCACGGTTTCATTTTCACAGGTGCCGGGTGGATGCTTGCGCCCGCCTACGACGTCAATCCGAACAGGGACAAGGCCACCCACGCGCTTACTCTAAATGAGGCGGACGACAGCCCTTCCACCGCCGTCGTCCTCGAAACGGCCTCGTACTACGGGCTTTCCCAGGCCGTCGCGGCCCGCGAGCTCGCTGTCCTGCGGGACGTCATCGGCGGCTGGCGCACCGCAGCCCAGGACCTGGGCATCCCACGCTCCGAGTGCGAGGCGTTTTCGGGCATCTTCGAACCCGAAGGGACTCCACGCGTGTAGACGGGCATGCCGTCACGTTTAAAACGTAACGGTTGAAACTGTTTAAAAGGCACTCCAGCAGGAGGAATGCTTCGTAAGGTTTTAGGAACGGCCAGCATTGCGTGGGGCGGATGCACGTGATTGGCGTTCAACCCGGCGTCTTTATTTCATGGCCCGCGAGCCGGATGGATTGATCTGAAACCGGATGCTGGCCGTGCACCGCCCCCAGCTGCTGGTCAGAATGAATACTCGACCAAGGCCATACAGCCCCGTTTTCGTTCGGATGTAGGCTTTTTCAATTTCAAACTTACGGGTCCACGCCGCCTCAGGCGGTGTAAACTCCACTACCGACTCGTACCCGTCTTCGGGCGCACGGTACCCTGCGTCTTTCGCTTTCTGGATCCCACCGCCCCCAAGCGCGGTCATCTTAAAGTCCCAAAAGAAACCGTTATTCGGGTCGATCGAGTCGTTTCGGAATTCCAAAACAAAGTCTGCGTCAGGAAACGACCCGATCTTCGTCATTTGTGGATTCAGGTAAAGGCTAATAAAAAGCTTCTCCCCGGGCTTCGATTTTTCGTCTATGTAAAACTTGACAGTCTTCAGCGCAACGGGCACTGCACTTTTTTTCCAGACCGTAATAGTTACGGGGTTACTGGGGTCCGGTATAATTCTGTCGTTACTTTTTGGCGAAAAATAGAAGGTTAAGGTGACTGGTTTATCTATGACCTGCTCCCCGAAAGTTGGCGGGGGTTGAATAAGAGTTTTGGGGAGGTATAA
>CAZQIE010000009.1:0-59810 GCA_964593675.1 uncultured Opitutales bacterium | reverse complement strand
ACGGCCCAGCTGTAACTCGCCGGCGTCGTCTGCACGTCCACCTTCGTAACACTCGTCTGCACGTTCGGGATCGTGTCCTGGGCGACGAAATACACGTCGTAAGCCGTGTTCGCAGAAAGACCCGTGACAGACGCCGTGCCTTCCGTGCTCCCTGCCGACAATTCGATGGTGCCGCTCTTCTGTGCAGCCGCACCCGTCGAGTCTTGCCCCGCTTTTACCTGCGCGACACTCGGCGCCGTGGCACCGTCTGCGACAACCACGTAGTAAGCCGAGCCTTGCTCGTTCAAGTTCGCCCGGACCGTGAAGCCCGAGGCCGTCGCGCTGTCCGCCTTCGGCCAGCCTGACGTCCAGGTCGGCGGAACCAGATCAACGTAACCCTGGTTGTTGAGGGTCGCCACCTTTGTCGTCGAGGTCGTCGTGTTGTAGATGCTCACCTTGGCGAGTTGCGCCGCGCTTAAGCCCGTGCCCGACGTACCAAACCGGATGCTGTAGGGGTTTGTGTCGGATACGTTGATCGTGAGCGTCGTGCCCGCCCAGGTCAGGTCGCTCGAATCGGCGAACACAAGTGCGCTGCCCGCACTCAGGTCGATCACGCTGTTCGCCGAGACATTCAGCTTGCCCAAACCTTCGGACTTGCCGTTCACGTCCAGCGTGCCGCCCGAAAGCTTCAGGATTGCGCTGTCGCCAAGGACCTCGTCGGCCCCGAGCTTCAGCGTGCCCGCCGACACTTCCACCGTGCCCGCGCAGTCGCCGCCAGTCGCGCCCAGGATGAGTGTGCCTGCTCCCGTTTTCTTGAAGCCGCCCGTGCCCGTGAGGCGCCGGTTCAGCGTGTAAGTATCGCTCGCGACCTTGATTTCCGGCGCGGTGCCCGAAAGGGTGAGGTCACCCGTTCCAGCCGCCACGCTGTAGAGCACGCTGCTCGTCGTCACCACGGTGTCGAAGACGCCGCCTGAGAGGGTGAAGGCCGAATCGTCCGCCAGCGTGATCGAACCATTCGCACCCGTTGCAAACCCGAATGTCCCGCCGGAGACCGTAAGGCCGCCGGTCAGCTTCAGGTTGGCCGCTGAGGAGCCCGCAAGCAGGCCTCCCTGCTGCACGCTAACCGGTCCCGTCGTCGTCAGCACCGCGCCCGTCCCCGTGCCACCAAAACTGTGGCCATATACCGTAACGGCGCTCGATGCATTCATCGTGATCCCGCGGATCGTGCGCGTGCCGTTGATGCGGACGGAGCCGCCTCCCGTTGTCAGGTTCAGGTCGTCACTCGGGCCCGGGAACCCGGAGGTCGGCGACCAGTTGCTGGTCGTTTCCCACGCCCGGTCCGCCGTGCCGGAACTTGCGAAGTTGTAGCTGCGCTTCGCGGTCAGGATGATCGGGATCGTTACGGTCGCGTGTGTCGTGTCGTTCGTGGTTAGCGTCAGGTCCGTGTAATAGCTCTGTCCGGACACCAGCCCCGTCGTGTTGAACGCGAGCGTGAGGGTCGTGGAGCTCTCGGAAGTGACCGTGCCACTGCTGGTACCCGAGATCGTGCACCAGTTGGAAGTCGTGCCGGCGACGTCGTAATTGCCATTCGACGGCGGGCGGAACTCAAGGGCGACGCCGTCTTCCGCGCTCGACACGTCATACGCATAGAGCACATGGCGTGCGGGCGTCGTGGCCGTCGTCGAGTTCTGGATACCAATCGTGTAACCGGTGGCGTCGGGCGAAAGGAGCACGTCCTGGTATTGGCAGATGATGCGGCCGTCGCGTTTCAGGACCAGCTGGAAACTCATCTTGGCATTCTGATCCTTCGAATACCCGATGTCCTTCCACGTGATCACGAACGTCTCCGCGTCAACGCGCTTGTAGTAAACGTTGGCTCCCACGTTTGCCGACCAGAACTTCAGGTCGTCCCACCACACCGCAATGGTGTCCGCTTCGAGCTGGTTGGTCGGGAGCTGCCTGTTCAGGGTGGGGTTCTTTGTGCTGCTGGTTTGGAACGTAACGAACCCGTTCGTGGAAATCTTCAACTGGGTCTTCGACGAACCATAATACGGGAAGTTGAACCCAATTGAAATTGCGGAGCTCAGCACGTTGTCCTGGTCCGTTGACGTATTAAACACCGTGGTCCCCTGGTTCGCGCCGGCGCTCGTTATGTCGATCCATTCATACGTCGGGCCGTTGGGCGCCGCTGAGCTCTTCGCCACGTACGTGCTCGGCAGCGACGCTGACCATGTCATATCCACGCGGCCCGTGTTCTGAACCGTGATCGACACGTTTCCGGTCGAGCCGCTCGGTGCCAGCGTCTGCGTCACCGCACTGGTGGACAGCGCGAGCATGGGCGCCGCCGCCACACCCGTCCCCGTCACGCTGAACCGGAAATCCCCGTCCAGCGACTTGTTGTTCGGGACGACGATGGTCGCCGTCCGGGCTCCCGTCGCGGTCGGCAGGAACTTCACCTGGAACGTTGTGCTTCCCGAATCCGCCACCGGCGACGTGGGCAGTGTGGTGACGGTAAATTCCGAGGCGTTCGTGCCAGTGACCTGCACCAGCGGCGAGCCGCTCAGCGTCAGCGAGGACGTGTCGAGGTTCTTGATCGTGAACGTCCGCACCACCGCGCCGGCACTGTAGTTCACCTCCCCGTTGCCAAAGTCGGTGTGATCGTCGAGCGACGGCGTCGCATCGTCGTCCGCGATGGCGAGGCTGTTGCCGAGCACCTGCACCAGTGAACCCGGGTCCGGGGAGCCGCTGAAGTCGTCGTCTTCAATGCTCACGCGCGCGGACGTGGTCTCGCCGGCCTGCGCGCTTCCCGTAAATGAGCCCAACGTGGCGGTAAAGAACTCGCGGCCTTCCTTGTAAGAGTCCGTAGTGAGCGGCACGCTGATCGTCTTTTCCCCCTTCTCGCCGTCCGCCCACGAGAGCACCGCAGCAGAGCCCGTCGGCGCCGTGTAGTCACTGGCCTTGGCCGTACCGGCTTCGCAGGTGAGCGTTGCTGAAACGGCACCCGAGCTGCCCCCCACGCGCTCGGCGATGAGTACCACGTTGCCCGCGCTCTCCATCACATTGTTGAAGTGCGCGCGGCGCCACTGTATGTAACCGGCTGTGGGCTCATAACCGCCGAGCACCTTCCACGAGGTCCCAGAGGTATCGTAAACCGGGATGTTGGCGATGGTCGCCAGGGTGCTCGTAATCGCGCTGCCGGAATGGTCGTTGGTGGAGTCGAAAGTGCCCGTGCTTTGCGCGAAGTCCAACTGTACCTTGCGGCGGCCGCGGTTGTATTCACCCGGCACGATCATCGCGTTCTCGAACTTCACCTCGAAATACCACGTCGTGCTTGTGCCCACCTGGTAAGGCCCGCTCAAAGACACACTCTCGCCGTCCAGCAAGCCTGAACCGGTTGCGGTGCAGGTGACAGCCGACCCCTCGACACCGTCCGGCGTGAAGTAGTAGCGGAAGCCGAGCGTGTTGATCTCGCGCGGGGGCAAGGTGGCGCGGTTGTTCAGGTAACACTGAACGCGCGTCGGAGTCGCGCTGTCGATGCTCGCCTGGACAAAGAACGAGGTCGTCTGGTAATCCGCGGGGCGCGACACCCACTGAGGGAACGTGCCCAGCACGCTGCCCGCGTTAGCTCCGCCGGCCCGGATGTTCCGGGCGAGGACCGTCAGGATGCCCCCCGTGTAAATAATGGGTTCCTGGTAGCCCAGCGTGAGTGTGTCCGTCAGGAGGCGATCCTTCGGGTAGTAGTCTGTTGCGTCGGGGCCCGGGCAAATCGTACCATAGCCCACATGCGTGTTCTGCGTCGGCAGGTCTGCCGTGGGGGTTCCGAACCCGCCATACTTGAACGTCAGTTCGCGGTGGTGCAGGTTCCTCACCCAGTCGTAGCCGTCTCCCGTTGGCTTATAGCCTACAAGGTAGGACAACTTGAGCGTGTTAGAACCCAGGATGTAGTCGATCTGCTTTATTGGGCATTCGTTCCCGTGCGACCCCGTATAGGTGCCTGTGTAGAGCGAAATCAGGTCGGCCTTTTGGGTGGCGTTCGTGTTGTGCGACGAATCCGCCCAATCGAGCAGGGGAGGGGCCTGATCCAGGAAGTAATGCACATTCCACGCAGCACCTGGGCTTCGGGCTATGAAGCCGTCGGGCGTCGTCGTCGGGTCCGTCGTGCGATCCGTGTGCGCGCTGCGGTCATACAGCCAGAAATTCGCATACGCGCTCGCTTCCGTCACGAAGCAGCTCCGGCCCGTGTCGGCAGCCATCATCGAATAGGCGCCGTTGTGCTCAGTCCCTGTTGCGAAACTCTGCCAGTGCTTGCTCCGGTTGGCGCTGTTCGCGTCCGAGTTATACATGGTCTCGGCCTTGTCCACCCACCCCGTCGTGTAGCCCGACGTCTCCGCCGAGATATCCGCGCGGTGCAACCAGGCCGCTGCGTACATCATGCGCGGCGTGTAGTTCGCTTTGCGGCTCGAATAGTCCGCTAGCGTGACGACCGATCCGTTGGTCAGGCGGCATGTCGCCTTGCTCGTCGTCGTCTCCCCGACCGTGAGCGAAAGGTTCGGGTTCGTTTCGCCCCACGTATAGACCTTCTTCGCGAGTGCCAGAAGTTCATTTGCGGTCGTCGTGTCCCCATACTCGCGGAACGCGATGGACGACGCCGCCATGGCCGCGGCCACGGCGCCCGCCACGTCAGCGCCTCCCGTGGATGCATCCACCCAGTAGGAGGGCCGCAACGCCTGCGGCGAACCGCCCACCGTCGTGTCCATCACCTCGTTACAGATGCCCTCCGTTCGGTCATTGTCCGGCGCCGGGTCGTCCGGAGGGGCATCTTTGGTTGTCCCCTTGCCGCAGTAAATGCGCTCAATATTGTCCGAGCCATCCAACTGCACGATCTTCTTCAGGTAGTCGTTGATGTCGCGCAGCCGGTCCATTGCGATCTGGTATTGGCCCGTCTGGATGTAAATGTCGCGATACTTCACCAGACTCCAGGCCAGCATTGACGCGCCAAAGCCCTCATTGCCCGTCCAGACCACGCCGTCGCCCGCGTCAAACCAGCCCCCGCTCAGGTCACGCCCCACATCCTGACCGTCCCGTGTGCAGGCGTCGCCGCGGAACTCCGCGCGATGGTCCAGCGGGATCGTCCCTCCCTGTTGAATGTCGTAGAAAAAAAGCGCCTTTTGAAACGCTTCGCTGTAGTTGTGGGTCTGGGCTTGGGTCAGACCCGGCACCAAGGTGAGGGCAGTCAGGCAAGCCAGTTTGAAGGCACGGCGCATAGGGGTAAACGCTGCGGGTGGCGAGTTAAGGGGATGTAGGACAGGCTCTCTGGAAGTGCGTGGAACAGACCTTCCAAAAGTTTCCAGACACTATCACCTGAATCGTTCAATATAAAGCCGTATCTCGTGTTACCGATACCAAGATTTTATTTTTTAATTAGTTTAACAACCGTTTGGGTTCTCCCTCTGGGAAGATCAGGGTTTTTCGCGTCGCGTTTAAATTTCGTTTTACGTTGCCCCCTCCGGGGTAAGGCCCCGCCAGGACCCGCGCGCCGGCGCTAGGCGCGGGTATCTAGCCCGACTCGCAAGTTTGCCGCCTACGGGCTGACACCGACGGGCACCCAGAGCCGCCGCGTCATCATGTGGCCCCCCGGCGCCGGCGTTTTCACTATCACCACGTAACTCCCCGGCTTGTCATACGTATGGGCCGTCAGCGTTTCGAACGTGCGGGCCGGCGTGCCGTCCCCAAAATCGATCGTGGACTCCTCCGTGGCGTTGGGGCAGCCATAGAAGAACGTGATGGTCTCGCCCGGGCGCACATCCCGCATCGGGTAGGCGAGAATCCAGCCGCGCGGCAGCTGCTTCCTCGGGGCCTCAGGTGAAGGGTCAAACACCACAACCTCTAGGAAATCCACCGCTTCGGCGCCCGACGCCGTCCGCACCCGCAGTTCCTCGGAATACACCCCCGGGCGCTCGTAAGTCATTGAAACCTGAGCCCCTTGCACCACACGCCCGTCACTCAGGCGCCACTCGTAAGCGGCAAGGGTCTCTCCCGGGCGTGCGTCCGAGCGTGAGGCGTCCAGCGCCACAGCCCGTCCTGGGATGGTCGTGGCGCAGCCGCCCGCGACAGCCCTCAGCTTGTCCGGGTAATCCCGGTAATACGACTCCACGTTGAACGGGTATGACCCAAGCCGCGTGCCCGCTGCGCGCAAGTCATAGTGCAGGTGCGCACCCACCAGCATCACCTCCTTGCCGTCCCGGGTGTGCCCGTTCTGGCCCAGCACCGCGCCCGCCTTCACCGGCGCCCCTTTGACGAGGTCCCTGGAGATCGTCTCAATGTTCATGTGCGCCAGCCGGTAGCTCACCCCGTCCGGACGTTTCACAAAAACCGCGTTCGAGCCCTTGTCACCCCACGGCAGCGGCGTCACTGACACCACCCCATCGCACACCGCGATCACCTCGTGCTTGTACGGAATCGCGCCGTAGTCCTCCCCACGGTGGTAGTACACCCGGTCGCTCGGGACGCGCGCGGACCACGTGTTGCTGAAGGTCGTGCCGTTCCAGCGGAAGCGCGTCAGCGGAAACCGCAGGTCAGCCGGCCCCCACGCGCTCCCTGCGGGCCTGACCGAGAACCGGGCTTTGGACGTCACGTTCTCAAGCACCGAAAAGTCCACTTCATTGGCATTCTCCCAAAGCGATTCCAGATACACGCGAAGCCCGCCCACCGTCTGCGGCATCTGGTAGGGTCGCGCCACCACCGTGCCCTCCACTCCATCCACACGAACCACCGCAGAAAACGCCTCGATGGACACCTGCGGGCGCCCGCTTACGATCCAGCGGTTCGGGGCCTCCGTCTTTGAAAGCGAGACCAGCTCAAAGGTGTGGGACCTGCCCTCAAGGTCGAATTTCAGCACTTCCCCGGGGTTGATCTCGAAATAGAGCGGCCAGTCCTTCGCCTGGAACACGATCCTCGGCGAAACCGGGGCAGCGCCAGCTGGCTTGTCCTCAGCGGCGAGGACGAGGCACGGTATCAGGAACGTCAAAACAAGGGCGGAGAGACAGCGCAGGTTCATGTTTGAGACGGTGTCGTGGACCAGGTCGGGGAGGGGCAGCGGCGGGTCTTCCCCGGCGAATACGGGCTCGGTTTACACAAAAAGCGCCGCCCTGTGTTCCCTGACGGTTGCCAAGCGTGACACGCCCACCCGCCCGTGACAACCTTTCACCTCCGGCTTCGCCCAAGGGTCTCTCCCGACCACGCTCCACCTGCACCGAGCCCCGCAAAAACGGTGGAACATTGCGGCCAAGCCTCGTATGTAACGGGAGCGCCATGCCCTGCGAACAGATATTCCTGCCCCACGCTCCCCGCCCGGAAGACGCCAGCCTGATGCGCCGTTACGCAATCGAAAAGGCCGACTGGGTATGGCATCCTGCCCTTGGCGAACGCGAACCCGCCTTCCTGCGCTTCACCCTCGATTTTCAGTCCGACGGCAGCCCCGTCACGTTTCACCTGAGCGCCGACCAGTGGTTCGAACTGACGATCGACGATGACCTCGTTCTCTCCGGCCCTCCTGCGGGAGACCCGAAGCACTGGGAGTTTCTCAGCGCCCGTTGGCATCCGTCCACTGGAACCCACCGGCTGGTTGCCAAGGTCTGGTGGCTCGCGCAACCCCTCGCTCCGGAACCCCGCATGACGCTCCAGGGCGGGTTCCTTTTCCATGCGGAAGGTGCCCACGACGAACAGCTCTCCACCGGTAAGGCCCCGTGGACAGTCGAGCGTTGCACAGGGTGGGAGGCCCTGCCCGGCCTGCAAAACTGGGGCCACAGTATTGGCTGCGGCGTGCACCGCGACCTGCGCGTGGCAGCCGAGGCGCCGGTCCCCGTCAAACGTTTGCCCCAGTGGTGGGACAACATCTACGGCATCGTCACCAGCCCGCGAAAGCTCGCCCCCACAGGCATCCCGGCACCCCGCAGGACCCCCGTTCACGCGGGCCGTTGGGTGGCCCGTGTCCCTGGCTGGCTGCAACCGGCTGACCGTTTCGCCCCCCAGCACCTTATCGCACCGACAGACCCGGCCACACGCTTGCCGCAGCCCGAAGCCCCCCTCGTCATCCCGCCGCACACCACGCAGAGCTTGTTGCTGGACCTTGGAGACTACCAGTGCGGGTTCCCGAGGCTAACCGTCTCCGGTGGACGCGACAGCGTGTTGGAGCTCCACTGGGCGGAGTCCCTTGCCACGAACGCAGACCAGCCGAAGGCGCCCCGTCTGCTCAAAGGACACCGTGACGAGCTTGCCGGAAAAGGCTTTCTGGGCTTTGGCGACCGCTGGACGCTCGACGGCCAGACGCACGGCCTGAGCACCCACTGGTGGCGGGCCGGGCGGTATGTGTTGGTCCGCGTAAAGAGCGAAGCGCAGGCCCTGGAGATCAAGTCCCTGGACATCGCTGTTACCGGTTACCCCTGGCCTGTCGAAAAGCCGCCCGTTGAGGTGAGCGACGGCGCCCTTGCGGGCGTCCTGGATCTGGCTTGGGCCGGCTTCCGCGCCTGCACCCACGATACCTTTATCGACTGCCCGTACTACGAGCAGCTGCAATACGTAGCCGACACCCGCCTCATGATGCTCGTCAGCTATGTCTGCACGGGCGACGACCGGCTGGCGCGGCGCGCAATCGAGCTTTTCGACCTCTCGCGCAGGCATCACGGCCTTCCGGCCATGCGCTACCCCAGCGGCTGCGAAATGGTCAGCCCCACCTTTGCGTTGTGGTGGGTCGGTATGGTCCACGACTTCGCCCGCTGGCGCGCGGACAAGGACTTCGTGCGTGCCCGCCTGCCTGGTATCCGCGCCACCCTCGAAGCGCTTGCGGCCTACAGCAACGCCGACGGCTTGCTGGAATATGTGCCCGGCTGGCCATTTGTCGACTGGGGCACGCCCTGGGATGACTCCGCCCATCCCGAAGCTTTTAACGGTGTGCCCGCAGGCGCCCGCGGAGGCGTCTCTGCAATCGTCAACCTCCATTACCTCCTCGCGCTCCAGCAAGCGGCGGAACTGGAAGCTTACGTGGGCATACCGGAGTATGCCGCCTTCGCAAACCGGCAGGCCCAGCGTTTGCGCACGGCCTGTCGCCGGTTTATCGCGGACAACGGCCTTGTGAGGGACAGTCTTGGGGCTGAGCCCATGTCCGAGCACGCCCAGGTTTTTGGCCTGCTCGCCAACCTGTTCGAACCCGGCGAAATTGCCGCCCCGCTCGACGCGCTTGCGAAAAGAACGCTCCCGGCCCGGGCGTCCGCCTACTTCCTGCACCACCTGTTCGACGCCTGTTCCCAGCACGACCGGGCAGATCTGATCCCGCCGCGCCTCGACCTCTGGCACCGTATGCGCGAGCTCGGCCTGCGTACCCCGCTCGAAGAACCCGAGCCCAGCCGGTCCGATTGCCACGGCTGGGGAAGCCATCCCCTCTACCACACCATCACGGGGCTGCTCGGGCTACGTCCCACAGGCTGGGAGGGCCGCACGTTCAGCCTCAACCCGGCAACGGTCTCGCTGGGGAACCTCTCGGCCACGATCCCGCTCCCGCAGGGCTCGCTCACCATCAAGATCGAGACCACCGACCGGCGGCGCCTCACCCTTGATGTTCCCAGCGCGGTGACGGTGGTCGTGCACGGCGCCGGAACGGGCCAAATCGTCCCGCCAGGCAGAAGCGTCCTGGACCTCGGTGAGACGGTCCCACCGGCCTCGCGGTAAACCCTTGGGCCTCGTGTCCGGTATGCCCGGTATTGCGCCTCGGGCCGCCCCGCGCGTCTCCGGGCTTGCTTTTTCCCACGCATGCTGGCTACTTGAACCATTCTCGCCCCGCGCCGCGCCCGGAACGGGGCGGGTTCGTTTTGTCTGCCCAAGACGGGCTGGAAAACGACCAGACAAACCGGGCCATGCGCAAAACCATAGAAACAGCAGCCGTCATGAAGAGCGAACCCATCGTGGACATCCACCAGCAGGACGAAGTCGGGCCCGAAATGCGCGGGGCCGATGTCGTCGTGAAGTGCCTTGAGCGCGAAGGGGTGGATGTAGTGTTCGCCTACCCCGGTGGCGCGTCCATGGAACTGCACCAGGCGCTCACGCGCACGAAGAAGATCCGCACCATCCTGCCGCGTCACGAGCAGGGCGGCGGCTTCATGGCCCACGGCTACGCGCGTTCCACCGGCAAGGTCGGCGTCTGCATGGCCACCAGCGGCCCCGGCGCCACGAACCTCGTCACCTGCATCGCCGACGCGTTCATGGACAGCATCCCGCTCGTCGCGATCACGGGCCAGGTGTTCCAGAAATTCATCGGCAAAAGCGCCTTTCAGGAAACCGACCTGTTCGGCATGACGCTCCCGATCGTCAAGCACAGCTTCCTCGTGCTCGACCCCGACGAGCTTCCCGCCGTCATCAAGAAAGCTTTCCACATCGCACGCACCGGCCGTCCCGGCCCCGTCGTCGTGGACATCCCCAAGGACGTCCAGCAGAAGCGCTACCGCCCCGTGTTTCCCGCGAAGATCGAACTTCCCGGCTACCCGGACGTGCCCCGCGCCGGTGATGACGAGCTCCTGAAGGTGCTCGAACTCGTCGAGAAGTCCAAGCAGCCCGTCCTGTATATCGGTGGCGGCATCATTTCCGGTGAAGCGCACCGCGAGCTCCGCGAGTTTGCCGAGCTTACGGGCATCCCCGTGGCCTCCACGCTCATGGGCGTCGGCTGCTTCCCCGCCACACACCCGCAGAGCCTTTACTGGTTCGGCATGCACGGCACCGTCGTCGGCAACTTCGCCGTCTGCCGCAGCGACCTCCTTATCTGCGCCGGGGCCCGCTTTGACGACCGCATCACCGGGGCCGTCGACAAGTTCGCGCCCGATGCCACGATCGTCCACTTCGACATCGACCGCTCCGAGCACAACAAGAACAAGCGCGCGGACCTGCCCATCGTCTCGGACATCAAGCACGCCCTGCGTCGCCTCTGCGAGCTCGCCCGCCAGCGCGGGTTTAAGAAGCCCGACCTGTCCGGCTGGTACCAGGTCATCAACGCCTGGAAGAAGGAATACCCGTTCCCCTTCAGCTACGAGCCCAGCAAGCACATCCTCCCGCAAGACGCCATCAAGACGCTCTTCGAGGAAACCAAGGGTAACGCCATCGTCACCACCGGGGTGGGGCAGCACCAGATGTGGACTCCCCAGTATTACCACTTCGCGGAGCCCCGCACGCTCATCAGCTCCCTCGGTCTCGGCACGATGGGCTTCGGCCTGCCGTCCGCCATCGGCGCCAAGGTCGCCAATCCCGAGCGCGAGGTCATCGACATCGACGGTGACGGCTCGTTCCTGATGAACATTCAGGAGCTCGCCACCGCCGTGATCGAGAAGGTGCCCGTCAAAGTCATGCTGCTTAACAACCAGCACCTCGGCATGGTCGTGCAGTGGGAAGACCGCTTCTACGACGGCGTGCGCGGGCAGACCATCCTGGGTGACCCGACGAACATCGGTGGTCCGGATAACCCGTCCGCGATCTACCCGGACTTCGTGAAAGTCGCCGAAGGCTTTGGCGTGAAGGCCCGCCGCGTCCTGCGCAAGGAAGACCTCCGCGCCGCCGTGCGTGAGATGCTCGACGCCCCCGGCCCGTACGTCCTCGACGTCATCGTGCCCTACACGGAGCACGTGCTTCCGTTTATCCCGGCGGGCAAGTCGGCCATGGAAATCATGGTCAAGTAACCTGCGCGCCGCACACGAAGCCGCCGCTCTGGCCTCCGCAACCCCCTACGGTTGCCGGCCGGTCGGCGGCTTCCGCGTGTACAGGCCCCGTTCGGTTGTCTCCCTGCGCTGGCGCAGAACTGCTCCGGCTTTGCCAAAAAAAAGACGCACGCCGGACCCTCCCTGATCCGGCGTGCGCGGTATTCCATCCCTGCGTTTCGGGCAGCTTCACACAGCTTGCCGATTCGCAAATACGTGGCCTTTGAGGCTGAAAAAGCGGGTGGGGGAGCGTGCGCGTGCCCAGGGCTGTTCCCTTTCCCGGCCCATGCTCAAGCACAGTCAACCTGAGCTGCCGCACCGGTTGCGGGTTTTTGCACCGCGCCGACGCGAGGATGGGGCGTCCATGCTCGCGCCGACGCACGCGACAAGCCATCGTCGGGGGAGCAACCCGTCCACCCAAGCCCCGGCCCCGCTGGCGCCTAATGCTTGTGCTCGTGCTTCTCTTTTGGTGAGGCAGGGGCCTTGTCATGCGTCGGGCAGCCCGGCATTGCCGCAGGCGACGCCTGATCCCCGCCCGTGCCGTGTACGGCCTTGTCGAGCCCCTCCACGTAATGCACGAAACTCACGTATTCCGCGACGTAGGCACGACCCGCGGCCACGGATTTGTCTGCCGTGGACCGGAGTTCCTTGAGTCGGGCGAACCGTGCATTGATCTCACGTTCCGCCGTTTCCGCCAGCTTTTGCGCCAAGGCTTTGGCCGAGCCGCCCTCGATCGCCTTGTCCGCCGCTGCCACAGCGGGCTCCACGCTGCCTGCGGGCTTGAGCCCCGTGTACGGCGCGCCTTCACCGGCACGGTGGACCCGCACGACCGTCTCGTAAAAGTACCGGTCGATGTAGTCGCGGCCCTCCGGCAGTTTCGCCCGCAGCGTGCGGGCCTCGTTAAAGGCCTGACGCACCTCCGCCTCGCCCTCCGGTTTCACCCAGCGCAGGACGGGCGTGAGGTCGCCCGAGGTGAGTGCGGTTTTCGCCGCCGTTGCAACGGGGCCATCCAAGGTGTCGCAATGCGCCTGGGCCGCGGGGGCGACCATAAGCGCAGCGGCTGCCGCAAAGATGCTCACGTACATGCGTGCTGTATTCATAGGTAATCCATCGTTTGGAACGGCGTAGGCCGACGTCCCGTTTGTCGATGGCCTGAGTATAGCACGAGCGCGCCGGGCGCGCATTGACGCCTATCAAGACTGCGTTGGAATTCCTGCGGGAACGCAGAGTGGATGCTGAGCGTCGTATCCGGAAAAGCCCTACAACTCCACGAGCACGAGGGCGCCCTCGGGGACTGTATCAAACAGCTCCACGACCTCCGCGTTACGCAACAGCACGCACCCGTGGCTGTTCGGTGTGCCGATCCGGTCCTCCTGGTTCGTGCCGTGAATATACACGTAGCGCGCAAACGTGTCGCGCCCGGGACCCCGGTTGTGGCCGTCTTCCAGACCTTCAAGCCACAGGATGCGGGTCGTGATCAGGTTCTTCTCCTGTTCCTCCGGTGCGCATTCCCAATAGCACTGGCCTGTCGCCACGCGCCCCTTGAACACCATCCCCTCCGGCGCCCCGTCCCCGATCTTTTTTGCCACCCGGTGCAGCCCCAGCGGCGTGCCCTGCGAATTCTCTATGCAGGACGGCGGTTTCCGCGAAGTGGAAACGGTGTAGACCTTGCGACAGGCCCCGCGAGCAATATGATAAAGTTTTTGCTCGCCAACCCGGACCCAAAGGTAATGCTCGCTCGCCGGAATATTAAGGTCCCCGCAGCGCGCGGCAATTTTTTCAACAACCGTCTCAATCGTCATGTCCTATAGAATCGGCATTGTCGGCGCCACGGGCGCCGTCGGTCAAGAGTTGATTCGTTTGCTCGACGAGCGGAAGTTCCCGGTCGGGGAGATTGTTCTCCTCGCCTCGGCCCGCTCTGCCGGCAAGACCGTAACCTACAATGGCCGCACGTGGACGATCGCCGAAGCGCGTCCCGAGAGCTTCCAGGGCCTTGACTTTGCGGTCTTCAGCGCCGGCGCAAGCGTCTCGCGCGACCTCGCTCCTGAGGCCGTCAAGCGCGGCTGCATCGTCATCGACAACAGCTCGTACTTCCGCATGGAAGCGGACGTGCCGCTTTGCGTGCCCGAGATCAACGCGCACGCGCTGGCCAATCACAAGGGCATCATCGCGAACCCGAACTGCTCCACCGCGATCGCCCTCATGGGCCTTTACCCGCTCCACAAGGCTTTCGGCCTGAAGCGCTTCTTCGCCTCCACCTACCAGGCCGTCTCCGGCACGGGGGCTCAGGCCATCGTCGAGCTTGAGGACGAAGTGCGCGCCTGGGCACAGGGCAAGACCCGCGCCCCCCAGGTATACCCGCACACCATCGCCTTCAACGTGTTCCCGCACGTGGACAAGTTCCTCGACACGGGCTACACCAAGGAAGAGATGAAGATGCTCAACGAGGCTCGCAAGATCATGGAGCTTACGGACCTGCGCGTCTCCACCACCTGCGTCCGCGTGCCCGTCTTCCGCGCCCACTCCATCGCCATCAACGCGGAGTTCTCCAAGCCCGTTGACGTCAATGCCGCCCGCGAAGCCGTCAAGGGCTTCATCGGCGCGGAGCTCAAGGACGACCCGGCCACCAACACCTACCCGATGCCGCTCGACTATTCCTGCAAGGTCAAGTGTGGCGTCGGCCGCATCCGCAAGGACACCGCTTTCGACAACGGCCTGTCCCTGTGGGTGGTTGGCGACCAGCTCTGGAAGGGCGCAGCCCTCAACGCGGTGCAGATCGCCGAAGCCCTCCACGAGCGCAAGATGCTCAAGGGTGCCATGGCCAAGGCCTAAGCGACGGCCTCCCCGCGCGGCTCCACGGCCGCCTGAAAAGACCCGCCACAACCCTGGCGGGTCTTTTCGTTTTTGCCCGTAACTGACGGGGGCCGCTTACGGGGCCCGCGCCGTGCGTGGGGCTTGCACCGGCTGCCCGAACACGTAAAGTGCGACCTTTCCTCCCACGGCGGTCTGGCGCCGATTTCGCCTTTAACCGCCTCCCTCCCTTTCATGCCCTGGCACGTCTATCTCGCGCTCAAGCACCTGTTCCCCACAGGCCGCCGCGCCACGTTTTCATCTGCCGTCGCGATCATTGGCGTGGCCATCGGAGTCTGGGTGCTCGTGATCGTCGTAAGCGTGATGGAAGGCTTCGGACACGAAATCCGCCGCAAAGTCGTCGACACCGGCGGGCACCTGCGCATCGAGTCCAACAACCTCCTCTCCGGCGCCTATGCGACACGGCTTGTCGAGCAGGTTGAGGCCATGCCCGAAGTCCTCGCCGCCGCCCCCTATGCGCAAGGCG
Source organism: uncultured Opitutales bacterium (assembly GCA_964593675.1). Lineage (GTDB taxonomy): Bacteria > Verrucomicrobiota > Verrucomicrobiia > Opitutales > CAZQIE01 > CAZQIE01. The sequence continues at coordinate 44,762 of CAZQIE010000009.1, read as the reverse complement.
TCGTCATGGTGCAATACCGCACCCGCCCCAGCTTTCCCTTCGTCCGCGGCATCGACGTCATGCGCGGCGACAACGTCCTGGCCCTGCAAACGTTTATGAGCCAAGGCAGCCTCGACGACCTCGACGACGACACCGTGCTCCTCGGCATGGGCCTCGCACAGACCCTCGGTGCCCGCGTCGGCGACAAGATTGATGTTTACACGCCGCTCATGCTCGACCGCATGAAGCGCGAGGAAGTCCTCCTGCCGCGCGAACTCAAAGTCGCCGGCCTCTTTGAAAGCGGGTGGGGGGAAGTCGACAGCAACACCCTCATCGTCACCATGCGCCTCATGCAGGACCTCTACGGCCTCGGTTCCAGCGTCCACGGCGTCGCTGTGCGCCTCAAGCCGGGCGAGGACGTGGACGCGGTGAAAGAAAAACTTCTCAACACGCTCCCGCCCCACGTCTACCCGATGACTTACCTGGAAAGTTACCGGGACTTCCTTTTCGTCATCCAGCTCGAGAAATCCATGATGTTCTTCATCGTCATGGTGACGACCGTTGTCGCGGCCTTTTCCATCGCCAGCTCCCTGTTCACCAACGTCGTCCGCAAAACCCGTGAAATCGGCCTGCTTGGCGCCCTCGGCGGCACCCCGTGGCAATGCGGCATGCTGTTCTGCCTTCAGGGCTTCATGATTGGCGTGACCGGCATGGTCCTCGGCCTCGGCAGCGCCTTCCTCACACTCAGCTACCGCAACGAGATCATTAACGCCTTCGCCAGCATCACCCACAGCAAGGCCGCCCTCGTCCGCTTCTACCAGTTCGCGAACCTCCCCGTAAAATACTCGGCGAGCGACCTCACCATCATTTGCCTCGCCGCGGTCCTCGGCGCCACCATTGCGGGCCTGCTGCCAGCGCTCCGCGCCGCACGCCTGAAACCCTCTGACGCCCTCCGCCGTGACTGACCTCCCCCAAGCCGCGGCCGCGCCAGCGGCCAATTCCCGCCCCGTGGTCCTTCAAGGCCGCGCCCTTTCCAAGACCTTTCAGAGCCCGGCAGGCCCGATCGAAGTCCTCAAGGACGCCGACCTGCACGTGCATCGCGGCGAAAGCGTGAGCATCCGGGGCGAATCCGGCGCCGGCAAGACCACCTTGCTCTACCTCCTCGGCGGGCTGGAGAGTGCCGACACCGGGGCCCTCCTCTGGGAAGGCGAGAATGTGCTCGGTCGCCCTCCGGGCTGGCTTGCGCGCCGCCGGGGCGGCTTCATGGGCTTTGTCTTCCAAGCCTATTACCTGATCCCCGAACTCAACGCCCTCGAAAACGTCCTCATGGGCCGGCGCATGGTAGGCCCCTGCCGCGCGGAAGACCGCAAGCGCGCCGCCGACCTGCTCGAGCGCGTCGGCCTCGGCCACCGCCTCCAGCACCTGCCCCTCAAAATGTCTGGCGGCGAAAGCCAGCGCGTCGCCGTTGCCCGCGCCCTCATCAACAAGCCCCGCTGCATCCTTGCGGACGAGCCCACCGGCAACCTCGATGAAAAGACCGGCGAGGACGTCATGCGCCTCCTCCTCGAACTCTGCCGGGCCGAAGAAGCCTCCCTCATCCTCGTCACCCACAACCCCGAATTCGCAGCCCGCACAGACCGCCAGCTTTTCCTCCACTACGGGGCCATGAAGGACATCACCAAACCCCAGCCCTGACCCCCCAAACCGGCCCGACAAGGGGCGGCCCCTTTCCCTCGGGCCCCTTGTTGTGCGGGGAGCTTGTCTTTCGCAGGTACACCGCGCTAGAAGTAATACATCATGGCCGCACCCATACGTTGCGGCGTGGCGGGGGTCGGGTATCTCGGCCAGCACCACGCACGTATCTACAGCAGCCTCCCCGGCTGCGAACTCACTGGCATCTTCGAGCTCGACGACACCCGGGCCGCCGACATCTGCGCGCGCTACAAGTGCCGCCGGTTTGCGACCCTCGAAGAACTCGGCGCCGCCTGCCAGGCCGTCAGCGTTGCCGTGCCGACGGACAAGCATACGGCCGTCGCGCTGCCCTTGCTTAAAGCCGGGTGCCACCTGCTCATCGAAAAGCCCCTCTGCACCTCGCTGGAGGAAGCCGAGCAGATCCTCGCGCTCGCCAAAGAGCGCCAGCGCATCGTGCAGGTCGGCCACATTGAGCACTTCAACCCGGTGATGGCCTTTCTTGAAGGCGCGGTCAACCAGCCCAAGTTCATCACCGCCGACCGACTCGCCCCCTTCAACCCGCGCGGCACCGAAGTCGGCGTCGTCCTCGACCTCATGATCCACGACATCGGCGTCGTGCTGCAACTCGTGCGCTCGCCCATCGCAAAAGTCGAGTCCGTCGGCGTTTCCGTCCTTACGCGCCACGAGGACATCGCCAACGCCCGCATCACCTTCGAGAACGGCGCCGTCGCGAACCTCAACACGAGCCGCGTGAGCCAGAAGAAAGTGCGCGAAATCCGCGTCTTCCAGCCCAGCACCTACCTGTCGCTCGACTTCCAGAACCAGGCCGGCCACCTCCTGCGCAAAGAAGGTCTCGAACTCAAGCGCGAGGACATCCCCATCGAAAAAGGTGAGCCCCTCGCCCTCGAACTCGCCAGCTTTACGGACTGCGTGCGCCGCGCCGCGGAGCCCAAAGTCACCGGAAGCCTGGGCAAGACCGCCCTCGAAGTGGCCATCCTGATTACCGAGCAGATCCGCTCCGGCAACGTGCAACCCGCCGTTCCGGCTGCAGGCTGAGGCTCAAACCGCGGTTTCCTCTCCACCCGCTTTTGCCGAAAAAGCCTCTCATCGTCCTACCAGCGCCGGCCGGACGCCCGGACGTCCTGATCATTGCGGGCGAGCATTCCGGCGACCAGCACGCCGCACGCCTCCTCCAGCAAGCCTCGGCCCGTGCGCCCCTGCTGCACGTGTGCGCGCTCGGTGGCCCGCGCCTCGCCGAGGCCGGTGCCGGGCTCCTTTACGACCTCACGGCCTCGTCTGTCGTCGGCCTGTTCGAAGTCCTCAAGCACTACGGCTTCTTCAAGGCGCTCTTTGAAGCCACTGTCGCCTGGGTGCGGGAGCACAAGCCCCGCGTGCTCGTTCTCGTCGATTACCCAGGCTTCAACCTCCGCCTCGCGCAACGCTTGAAAGCCGAAGGCCTTTCCCGCGCCGGAGGAGGCCAAATCACCATAATCTACTACATTGGACCGCAAATCTGGGCCTGGAAGGCGAAGCGGCGCTTCAAGATGGCCAGCCTGCTCGACGGCCTCGCCGTGATCTTCCCGTTTGAAGTCGGCTGTTACCAGGACACCACCTTGCCCACGGCGTTCGTCGGACACCCCTTTGTCGCGCCCGGCTTCACTTTGCCCGTCCGCCATGACCCCGCCGGCCCGATCCTGCTCCTGCCCGGCAGCCGGAAAACGCCCGTTGCCCGCATCTTCCCCAAACTGCTCGCCGGGTATCAGGCGTACCGGAAGGCAGGGGGCGACCGCCCCGCGTTCGTCCTGTACCCGAGCCAGACCGTAAAAGGCGTCCTTGAGGCCACCCTTGCCCGTTCGCCAGCCCTTGCCGAAGGCGTGCAACTGCTCCCCGCCGAAACCGGTGCCGCCGGTTCCGCCGTCCTCATGAGCTCCGGGACCATGTCGCTCGCCTGTTCCCTGGCAGGCATCCCCGGCGCGATTGTCTACCGCGCAAACCCCTTCACCTATGCCGTGGGCCGCATGGTCGTGAAAATCCCGTACCTCGGCATCGCCAACATCCTCCTTCAACGTCCCGCCTGGCCGGAGTTCCTCCAAGGCGCGGCCACACCCACCGCGCTTGCCGCCCAGTTGCAGGAATGCCTCTCCGACCCCGCCCGTGCCGCCAAGGCTGCCGACGACGCCCGCGCCCTCCGCGAACTCCTTTCGCCCCCGGCAGCCCTCTCCGCCGCGGACTGGCTCCTCGCCCGCATCCCGGCCCTTATGCCCCCCGCGCCTGACGCCGATCCCACCTCCCCGGGCCTGCCCTGAAGCGCCCGACACGCTCCCAAATCCCCACTTTCACGAAACTCACTTCCAACCCCAATCCCTCTCTCCCCCAAAATGGCAAACTCTCCGCTCGACCTCTTCATTTTCGGCTGTGGCTACCTCGGCGAAGCCGTCGCCCGCGAAGCCCTCAACCGCGGCTGGCGCGTCGGTGCCCTGACTCGCAACCAGGACGTCGTCGCGCACCTGCGCAAGCTCAAGCTCGACCCCATCATACAGGCCGACCTTTCCTCCGATGACTGGCACCCCCTCGTCCCCCCCGCCCGCCGCGTGCTCAACTGCGTAAGCTCGGGCGGCAAGGGCATCGACGGCTACCGGCACTCCTACGTCGACGGCATGGCCTCCATAGCACGCTGGGTCTCCGGCCCCGGCGCCGGCATAGAGACCTTCGTGTATACGAGCTCAACCAGCGTGTACCCGCAGGGTGGGGGAGTGACCATCAACGAAGACGCCTCCACCACCGGCGCTCCTGCCACCGGCCAGATCCTCCTCGAGTCCGAAGCGCTTCTCCGTGACATCATCGGCCCGAAAATCGCCCGCTGGTTCATCCTGCGCCTCGTCGGCCTCTACGGCCCCGACCGCCACTTCCTTCTCGACCTCGCCCGCGCCGGCAAGCCCTGGCCCGGCGCACCCGACAACCTCCTGAACCTCATCCACCGCGACGACGCCGCCGCTGCCATCATGGCCACGCTCGACGCTCCCGCAGAAACCAAAAACCGCGTCTACAACGTGGCCGACGGCCACCCCATCCCCCGCGGCAAGCTTGGCGCCTGGCTCGCTTCGCAGATCCACATGCCCGCTCCCCACTTCGACCCCGACGCCACCGCACACCGCGCCGGCGGCTCCGCGCCCAGCCGCACCATCAATGCCGACCGCCTCCGCCGCGAACTCAAGTGGGAGCCCAAATACAAAACCTATCGCGAAGGCTTCAAAAAGCTCGTCTCCCGCTAGGGAATAACGCACCTAGCGCGCAGGATAATGTCTAACGGAAGGTGAGGAATATACTTGACCTAGATTGGACAACGGGACAGAGCATTTCGTTCAAAAGTGCGAGTTTGTTACCAATCCTTCATTGGATAGTAACATTCCTAGGGTAGAACCTCCCCGAAGCACTTTGGCTTCTCTCCAACCTAAACTACACATGACGAACAAATCCCTGAAAGTTCTCAGCGTGCTCCTCGCGTGCGCTGCAGTCGGTGGGCTCACCGCTCAGGCTCAAGACAAGGCTACCCTTGACCTCCTGGTCAAGAAGGGCGTGATCACCCAGGATGAGGCCGACAGCCTCGCCAAGCAGGCCGCCATGCCGGTCGTCAAGGGCTCCCAGAAGGCTGCCAAGAGCATCAGCCTCATCGGCCGCATCCAGACCCAGTACAACTACATCGCTGTGGAAGACCGCATGGCCAAGGACACGGGCCGCGCGAATGCTTCGTCGCAGAACGGCTTTGATATCCGTCGCCTCTTCATCGGCGCCAAGGCCGACATGGGCAACGGTTGGAGCGGCACCGTCCTCGCCGACCTCGCCGCCGGCACGGGCCGTAACTACATCGACACCGCCACGATCGACAAGAAGCTCGAAGATTACGGCACCGCCACCGCGGGCTTCCGCAAGGTCAATCTCGGCCTCGAACAGAACACCTCTGACGCCACCCTCCCGGTGATCGAGCGCTCCATCGCCTCGAACTACTTCACCGACAACGGCGGCGGCCTCGGCATGGGCTCCGGCCTCGTTGGCGCCCGCCACCTCGGCCTCTTCTGGAACGGCGAAGTCAAGGACGTTGAAGGCCTCGGCTACGGCGTGTCCGTCAACAATGGCCCCCGTAATTTTACGGCCGCGACCGGCACGGGCAACCAGCTCTCCTACTACGGCAACATCTACTACGGCACCACCGTTTACGATGTGAAGGCCAAGGCTGGTATCAACCTCGGCTTCTCCCCCGAAGGCAATTCCGTTGGTACCACCAACGCCGCCCTCCAGGCCACCAAGAACGCGATCTTCGTGTTCAACCCGTACACCACCGTCGCTTACGAAGACTTCTCCCTCTACGGCGACGTCTTCATGGCCGACATCCAGAACGGCAAGTACGGCAACAACACTGGCGCCGTTAACACCAACCGCTTCGGCTACAACAGCGGCCGTGCGACGCCCGTTGGCTTCCACATCGTCCCCAGCTACAAGATCACGCCTGAGTGGGAAGTCGTTGCCCGCTACACGTTCATCAACACGAACGGCGCTGGTATCACCACGGGTGTCATCCCCGGCTCAACTGGCGCGGCTGGTGCTAATGCGGCTCCGACCAACGTCAACGGCACGGGCGCTTGGGATAAGGCGGTCTCGTACTACGGCGGCGTGAACTACTACATCATGGGCGACGCGCTCAAGGTGATGGCTGGTTACGAAATGACCGACTTCTACAACCGCTACAACAACAACGGTAGCGGCAGCTTCAGCGGTCAGGGCAATGGTCGCCTCGTCGAGCATGCCTTCCGCGCCCGCGTGCAGGTGCTCTTCTAAGAGCCCTTCACAGGCTTGAAGCCTGTCAGACTGATTTCAGTTTGGGCAGCCCGGTCGAAAGACCGGGCTGTTTTTTTGTACCCGCACCGGCACCCTCTGCGAAAACCCACGCATCCTGCCAAGGGCCGCATTCGGGAGCAGTTTTGGTTTCAAGTTGTCGCGTACGCCGATGCTGCGGCGAGCGTGGACGCCCCATCCGCGTGTCGGCGCGGATGAAGGAGAGATATCCAACCGCAGAACCGCTCCAAGCCGTGCAGCCGGAAAGAAACGGCACACGCCGTGCATCGTAGCCGCAGCGCCAGCGCAATGCCCCGAGCCAAAGTGCGCCCTGGCGGTGCGTGACAATGATCAGCTGGTATAGGCACCTGTCGGTGCCTTCTTGCGGGCAATGCGGCAACCCGAGATTGAACGGCTTTACCTTTTACGCCGCGAACGCTGTCGGAAATACCCGCGTCGCCAGATGCAGCACCGCGCAGGTGGCCAGGGCTGCCGCGACATCGTCCACCACCACCCCATAGCCGCCGGGGAGCGACTGGAGCCGCCGGATGCCCATCGGCTTGAGGATATCGAACAGCCGGAAAAGCAGGAGCCCCGCAAGCGCCACCGCCCACCCGTTCCGCCCCTGCACAAGCACATCGAGGCCCAGGAAACAGACCGGGATCGCGACCGCCTCGTCAAGGACCATGATACCCGCGTCCTTCCGGCCCATCCGGATCTCCGCTTCCCCGCAAAAGGCGATCGCCAGCGGTACCGTTACCACCAGCCACGCGGCCTGCGCGAGCACCGGCAGCCAGGTGAAGACCGCCGCGAAAAAAAGAAGCCCGGCCAACGAGCCCACCGTCCCCGGTGAACGCGTCCAATGCCCCAGCGGACCCAGCGTTGCGGCCTTCAGAACCACCGCGGTGGGCAGGGCGGACGTCCAGCCCCGGCTCCCCTCCGTCACGGTTTCGGCTCCCCCATGAACACACGCCAGTATTTCACCAGGTAGCCCGTTCCCGAAGCCACCGTGAGCAGCGTTGCCCCGATAAACAGCGCCATGCCGATCGCCTGCATGACCTCCGCCGTCTGCAACGTAAGGTCCAGCGCGAAATCCTTCTTCAGCGCGTGGGCGCACAGCAGCGTGCCGATGCTTACGATCTGCATCACCGTCTTGATCTTCCCCGAACGCTCGGCTGCCAGCACCATGCCCTGGCTCGCCGCCACCAGCCGCAGGCCCGTTATCAGGAACTCCCGGGCGATGATCAGCAGCACCAGGAACACCGCCCAGCGCGGCAGGATGGACTCGCCCAACAGGCTTGTGCAAAGGCCAACCATGAGCACCTTGTCCGTCAGCGCGTCCATCAGTTTGCCAAAGTTGGACACCATCTTCAGGCGCCGCGCGATATAGCCATCCAGCCAGTCCGTCACGCCGCCAAGCACAAACAACACAAACGCCACCGTTGCCGCCCAACGCATATCGTGCAGGTGCAGCAGGCCGGTAATCACAAAGAGTATCGGCACGCGCGAAAGCGTCAGGACGTTGGGAAGATTCACCTTGATTCTCATACCTTGCGGGCGGACACTTCTACAACCTTTTTCACCGCATGCGCCGCGCTATCTATCCTGGGACCTTCGATCCCGTGACCTACGGTCACCTCGACGTGCTTGAGCGTGCCACGCGTCTCTTCGACGAGGTCATTGTCGCCGTCGCGCCCAACACGCCCAAAGGCCCTCTCTTCAGCCTCGATGAGCGCATGGCGCTCCTGCGCGAGAACGTGGCACACCTCCCCATGGTGCGCGTCCAGCCCCTCGAAGGCCTTACCGTCGACTTTGCGCACCGCATGGGCGCTGTCGCCGTCGTCCGCGGCCTCCGCGCCATTTCCGACTTCGAATACGAGTTCCAGCTCGCGCAGATGAACCGCCATCTCGACTCCTCGATTGAGACGGTCTTCCTCATGCCGAACCAGCAGTTCTTCTACACCAGCTCGAACATCGTGAAGGAAGTCTGCCGCCTCGCGCGGGACCGTGTGGCGAGCTTCGTCCCGCCCAACGTCCAGGAAGCCCTCGCTACGCGCTACAACGAGCTCGGCCGCGCAAAGTAGCCCCGCCGCGTCCGCTTTTCCGCCTCCGTCAGGCGTAGTGGACCCGTGGATACGGGCGGTTGCTCTCTCCATGCCTGGAGCGGTTCTACTTCAGGTTGTCCACAGAGCGGCCTGGCTTTTCGCGACAACCTAAAAGAAAAGTGCCCCTAACGCATCCGTGAACGAACCGTTTCAGCCTGTCGCGGGCTACATTCCCGGGTTCAAAAACGGGAGTGGGCGTTTTACTGTGGGACATTATAGGCCAAAGACCTCACCCGAAAGAACTGGTGCAGGCTCTTGCGGAAGACCATATTGCGGGCTCCTTTAGAGTTTGTTGCACCCTGCTGCGCTCGACTTTCCTTCCCGGCTGCGCTGCCCAACCGTTCTACCGCGACCTTGGCTATGGCTCATATTCTGGTGATCGACGACGACGCGCCCTTGCGCCGGATCCTCCGCAAGCTTCTCGAAGGCGTCGGATTCAAGGTTTCCGACGCCTGCAACGGCGCCGAAGGCCTTGAGGTCATCAAGCGCGAGCCCACCATTGAGCTTACCATCACGGACATTTTCATGCCCGAGAAAGAGGGCGTGGAAACCATCCTGGACATCCGCGACATCCGGCCCGACATGAAGATCATCGCCATGTCCGGGGGCGTCCGCTACGGCCTCCCCGAGTATCTGGAGTCCGCAGGCAAGCTCGGCGCGGACCGCACCTTGGTCAAACCGTTCCTCCCGGAAGACATCCTGCGCCTTGTTTACGAGCTCCTTCCCGGTGTGAAACCCCAGGGCACCCACGCCGCCGCCGCCCGGCGCCGCGCCGAACGCCGCAGCCCCAAGCCCGCCGCGTAGCCCTCTCTCTTTGCACGGCTGCACCCACGGGCTTGCCAGCGGCTACGGGCCTGCCTACCTTGCCCCGGTGCATCGCCGCAGCGTTCGCAGAACACCCAGCCTGCCGCAGCCATGAGCGCTCCCCGTGTCGTCATCGCAGGGGGCGGCGCAGCTGGCATCTTCGCAGCCATCACCTGTGCTGAAGCCGGTACAGGCGCCTCCGTCACTGTCCTCGAGTCCACCGGAGACTTCCTTTCCAAAGTCGCCGTCTCCGGCGGCGGCCGCTGCAACGTCACGCACGCCTGCTTCGACCCCGAAGCCCTCGTCCGCAATTACCCACGCGGCGGCCGCGAACTCCTCGGCCCCTTCCACCGTTTCCAACCCCGCGATACCGTTGCGTTCTTCGAGGCCCACGGCGTACGCCTCAAGACCGAGGACGACGGGCGCATGTTTCCCGTAACCGACTCATCCCGCACCATCATCGACTGCCTCCTTCGCGCCGCCCGTGACAGCGGCGTCGTCCTGCGCCCCCGCTGCGCCGTGCTCGAAGCCACCCGCGACCCCACGGACGGCACCTTCCGCGTCTGGACGGAGAGCGACAAACTTGAGTGCGACCGCCTCCTCCTTGCTCCCGGTGGCGCCCGAGGCGGAAAAGCCGTCGCCCTCGCACGCTCTTTCGGCCACACCCTCGAGCCCCCCGTCCCCTCCCTTTTCACGTTCCACATCCAGGACGCCCGCCTCCGCGGCCTCGCTGGCGTCGCCTCCGACGTTGCCGTCCGCGTAATGGACTGCCCGGAGCTTCAGGAGCAACGCGGCCCCCTGCTCGTCACACACTGGGGCGTAAGCGGGCCCGCCATCCTGCGGCTCTCCGCCTGGGGCGCACGCCTCCTGCACGAGCGTCGTTACCAGTTCACGCTCCTCGTAAACTGGGCCGCCGGGAAAGAGCACCGCCACGTCGTCCAGGAACTTCAGGACGCCCGCGCGCGCCACCCGAAAAAACAGGTGTCTTCCTGGTCCCCGCTCGGGCTCCCCCACCGCGCCTGTGGGAGCGCCTGGTCGAAGCAGCCGCCATCCCCGAAAGCCGCCCGTGGAGCGCTCTTTCCAAAGAGGAACTCCAGGCGCTCGTCCGCCAGCTCACCGCCTCCGAATACGCTGTCACGGGCCGCAGCGCCTACAAAGAGGAATTCGTTACCTGCGGCGGCGTCTCCCTCAAAGAGGTCTCCTTCAAAACCATGGAAAGCCGCCTCGTCCCCGGCCTCCATTTTGCCGGCGAATTCCTCGACATCGACGGCGTCACCGGCGGCTTCAATTTCCAGGCTGCCTGGACAACCGGCTGGATCGCCGGCACTGCCATGGCCGGCGCCTGACCACGCCCCTTCTCCCCATGAACGTTCTCATCGCCTTTGACAAGTTCAAGGACTCCATGACCGCCCGGGAGGCCTGTGTCCTTGCCGCCTCCGAGCTCAAGCGGATGCACCCGGACTGGCATGTCGAAAGCGCGCCGCTCGCGGACGGTGGCGAAGGTTTCGCCGAGATCCTGACCGAAGCCGCGCACGGCGAGCTCAAGACCGCGAAAGTGCTCGGCCCGCGCCTTGAACCCCGTACGGCACGCTGGGGCCTCGTGCACGCGAAGAGCCTCACGCACGACGTTCAGAAGCTTCTCAACGTCACCGTCCACGGCAAAGTCGCGGTACTGGAAATGGCCCAGGCCAGCGGCCTTCACGCGCTGGACGCCGCACAACGCGACCCGCGTGAAACCACCACCTTTGGCACCGGCCAGCTTATCGCCGAAGCCGCCAATGCGGGCGCGCAGTGCATCGTCCTGGGCGTCGGCGGCAGCGCGACAAACGACCTCGGCCTCGGCGCGCTCGAAGCCGTGGGCCTCGAACTCTACGACCTCGAGCAGCGCCCCATGCGGCATGTCGTGCCCTCCCGCTGGCCCACCGTAGGCCGCCTCGGCGGCGAGCCCTGGCCTCACATCCCGGCAATCCGCATCGCCTGCGACGTCAACAACCCCCTCCTCGGCCCCAACGGCTGCACCTACACTTACGGCCCCCAGAAAGGACTTCCCCTTGATGATGCGCCGCGTTTCGAAAAAGTCATCGGCACGATGGCGAAGAAACTGTGCGCCCACACCAACAAGCCCCGCACCCTCATGATGGAGCCCGGTGCTGGCGCCGCAGGCGGCATCGCGTTCGGCCTCCGCGCCGCGTGTGACGCCACCCTCGGCTCCGGCTTTGACCTTGTCAGCGCCTGGCTGCACCTGCACGACCGCATCCGGCGCGCCGACCTCATCATCACCGGCGAAGGCCGCTTCGACGCCACCTCACTTGGCGGCAAAGGCCCGGGCTCGATCGTCACCCATGGCCGTCTCGCGCAAAAAAAAGTGCTCGTCCTCGCCGGTCAGGTGGACCTCCACGTCGCCGCGGAACTTCGAGCCGAAGGCGTGTCCATCCACCCCCTCACCGGCGCCGGAGTCCCTCTCGAACAGGCGCTCCGCGAAGGCCCCAGCCGCCTCGCCGAAGCCGTTCGCGCCTACTGCGCCGACCCCATCCGCTAAAAAACCTTCGTCTCCATGCCGCAACGCACGACCCACCTCGACCGCATCCTTGGGCGCCTCGACGACCTCGATTCGACGAACCTCGCCATCCTCGTGCAACGCCTCGCCCGTGAGCGCGCGCTCCTCGAGACCGTCTTCAACACGATCCAGGAAGGCATTCTCGTTATCAACCGCGAGGGCAGCATCGAATACTCCAACCAGGCCGCCCTACGCCTGATCGGCCTGCGTGAGCGCGACGTCGGACAGGTCGTCCTGTGGAAAGTCATGCCCGACCTCGCGCGCTCCCTCAATTCTCCCGGCGGCCTCGCGGAAGCCCCCACCATGCTCTCGCGCGAAATCGAGGTCTCCTATCCCGAGCCCCGCTGTCTGCGCCTGTATTTCGTCCCCCTCGACCAGACCAAGGATCAGGAACTCGACCACCGCATCGCCGTCATCCTCCTCGACGTCACCGAGCAGAAAAGGTCGGCCCAGGAAGCCCTCGAAAGCGAGCGCGTCGCCTCCATCATGGTGCTCGCCGCCGGCGTGGCCCACGAGATCGGCAACCCCCTCAACTCCATCAACATCCACCTTCAGCTCATCCGCCGCCAACTCGACCGCCTCCAGAATACCCCTGCCCGCGGGCGCCTTGAAAAGTCCGTCGAAGTCTGCGCCGCCGAAGTCCAGCGCCTCGACGGCATCATCACGCACTTCCTCGAAGCTATCCGCCCCCAGCCCCCGGACCTCAACGATGTCGACCTGCTCACCGTCCTTACCGAAGTGCTGGAATTCCAACGCCACCAGCTTGAGGACCTCGGCATCCGCATCGAAGTGGAAGTGGCCGAGGCGCTCCCCGTCGTGTCCGCCGACCGCAATCAGGTAAAGCAGGTGTTCTTCAACATCGTAAAGAACGCCATGGAGGCCATGGACCGCGGCGGTGAACTCCACATCGGCACGCGCACCGACGACCAATACGTTTACCTTACCTTCCGCGATACCGGCGTCGGCATCTCCCCCGAAGACCTCCCGAAAGTTTTCCAGCCCTACTTCAGCACAAAAGCCACCGGCCACGGCCTCGGCATGATGGTCGTCCAGCGCATCATGCGCAGCCACGGCGGCCAGATCGGCATCGACAGCCGCCCCGGCCACGGCACCCGCGTCACCCTGCAGTTCCCCCAAAAGCACCGCCGCATCCGTCTCCTCCAGACTTCCTCCGGTCAGGCCTGAATTCCCGGGCCCGGCGGCAGCAGGCACCATTCCCCCCCCCCAGGGAAAAAAAGAGACCCGGACCTCTGTCCGGGCCTCTTGTTCTTGATCAAAGAAACCTGCAGTGCGCCTGTGGCGCCTGCGGTCTAGGCGATGCCCATCTTGGGCAGGGACGCCGGCAGGTCGACCCCGTGCACGTCCTTGCGCTTCACCTTGCTCAGGCGCGCGCGGCGGCGCAGTTTGCGGTCGAGCTTGTTCACCAGTTCGTCGACCGACTTGTAGAGATCTTCGGACGTCGAACCTACCACGATATCCGGGCCGTGGATAGTGATGATGCCGCGGGCGGTGAACTCATTTCGCGTTGTGCCAGTGGGGTGGGAGATCAGTTCCACACGGATGCGCACAATGTTTTCCTCGTGCTTGAACAGCTTCAGCATTTTGTCGTGCACGATGTTCCGAATCGCATCGGTCAGTTCAAGGTGCACACCGGATATGATGATTTCTTGATTGTTCATGCGCATTGACTTGTTTTACGGATTCAGGGGGCGGACGACGCGTCCTCCCCGTGGGGTAAATGGGTGATGGGTACACACAAAAGGCAGGCGGGAACCCCAGCCTGCCAAATCGGTAAATAACGAGGGCCCCTTGAGCAAAAAGCCAACCTTCCTGAATTCTGTGGGCGCCGTGATCGTCACGGGCGGCTCTTCCGGCATTGGCGAGACCCTCATCAAGCTAATAGGCACACTAGATCAGCGGATTTTTTTTTGCAATCTTTCTCGCACGTCACCGCGTGATAATTTGCTGCCAGGAAGGGTAAGCCACATTTGCACGGATCTGTCTGAACGTAAGCAACTTGAATCCTCTGCTCAAGAGGCCATACGTTGGGTTCGTGAGCGTGTTTCCACCGGAAAGGTGCTTCTCGTCAACAACAGCGGTTTCGGGTCCTACGGGCCCTTCGACGCCTGCTCCCTCGCCGGGCAGGTGGACATGGTCTCCGTCAACGCTTCCGCCCCTGTTCATCTGACCGCTTTGCTCCTCCCGCTCCTCAAAGAGCGCGGTGGCTGGATCGTCAATATCGCCTCCACCGCCGCCTTCCAGCCCACCCCCTACATGGCGACCTACGGCGCGACGAAGGCCTTCCTTCTGCATTGGTCCCTCGCCCTTGATGCCGAACTCCGCGGCTCCGGCGTCCGCGCACTCGCCGTTTGCCCTGGCCCGACAGAATCCAATTTCTTCCGCAGGGCCGGCTTCGAACAAGCCCCGCTGCCCAAAGGGTTCGGGCAGACCTCTGAGCAGGTCGCCTGGACCACCCTGCGCGCCCTCGACCGCGGCAAAAGCCTCGTCGTGTCCGGCTGGTCGAACAAAGTCCTCACCGCCTTCAGCTCGTTCCTCCCGAAGACCCTCGTCACCCGCCTTTCTGCCTGGGTGCTCGGCGTCGTTCGCCTGCGCGTCCTCAAGCAGCAGCAGGCCCGGAAAGCCCGCGGCCCCGTCGCATGACACGCCCCCCCCTCCACATGGACGCCCCCGAGTATTTCGCACCGCCGCCCCTCATCGCCCCCGATGCCCTCCGCTCCTGGATCGTCGTCGACACCGAAGACCTCCTGGTCGTGGACAAGCCCGGCTGGGTCGTTTGCCATCCCAGCAAAAACGGCCCCTGGTCCAGCCTCGTCGGCGCCCTGCGTGAGCACACCGGCCTCGCCACCCTCCACATCGTCACCCGCCTCGATCGCGAAACCAGTGGCATTGTGCTCCTGACGAAGACGGCCGACGCCGCACGCCGCCGCCAGATCGCCATGCAGCGGCGCGCCGTCGACAAGGAATACTGGGCCATCCTGCACGGCGAACTCCCTCACCCCGCGCACGTGACAGCCCCGTTTTTCCCAGACCCCGCTTCCCCCGTGGCCGTGCGCGTCATCGCGGCTGACGCCCCAGGCGGCAAGGCCGCAGAAACCCTCTTTGAACCCGTGGCAACGGGCGGCGGCTTCACCCTCGTGCGCGTCCGCCCAACCACCGGACGCAAGCACCAGATCCGTTCCCACGCCGAGTACATCGGCCACCGCGTCGCCGGTGACAAACTCTACGGCGGCAACCCCATCCATTACCTCGAATTTGCCTCCCAAGGCTGGACACCCCACCTCGCCGCCAACCTCGCACACTGGCGCCAAGCCCTGCACGCCGGCCGACTGCGCTTCCACGACCCCGCGCTCGGTGACTTCCGCGCGCCCCTCGCCCCCGACCTCGTCACCTTCTGCACCGCACGCATGGGCTTGTCCCGGGACCGCCTCGCTGAACTCGGCGCGGTCTAGCCTAAAATACCCGCCAGAGCTCTCCCACACCACCTTCCCCGCGTTGCCCGAACGTTGGCACGCCCGCAAAAAAAACGCCCGTGAATGCTCGTACGCACACGCCGCGAGAAACTGCGTGCCCCAGGGCACAGTCCTTTCAAGCCGCCGCACCTACCGGATATCCCTCCTTGATCTGCGCCGACGCGAGGAAGGGGCGTCCATACCGCCGCAGCCCGCATGCCGAGCCGTACAGCGGGAAAAATCGGCCCACGCCGTGCGCGGTCGCCGCAGCGTCGGCGGGCGCGACAACTTGAAGGTAAAATGCTCTGGAATCGCAATCGTTCCGCACATGGTTGCTCCATTCCCGGTTTACGGGCTACAATCGCTCGCGCCGCCACAGACGCACCTATGTACACCGGAGAAACCTTCGACGTCCCAGCCTTTCACGCCGAGCTCACCCAGCTCGCCGTCTCCCAAGGCTTCAACGTCGAACGCCTCCTGCCTGCCGGGCCGGCCCCCATCGTCGCCCTCACCCGCGCCCCACAGCAGGGTAGGGGAAGCCCCGCACCCCGCCTCTACATTTCCGCCGGCATCCATGGTGATGAACCCGCCGGCCCCCTTGCACTCCTCGAGCTCTTCAAGGCCTCCTCCTTCTCCACGTCCGTCGACTGGTGCCTCTTCCCCCTCCTGAACCCCGAGGGCATGCAGCTCCGCACCCGCGCAAACGGGCGTGGTATCGACCTCAACCGCGATTACCGCGACGGCCAAACCCCGGAAGTCCGCGCCCACCTGGACTGGTTCAACCGGCACCCAGCCTGCCATTTCGACCTCGCCCTTTGCCTGCACGAAGACTGGGAGAGCCGCGGCTTCTACCTTTACGAGGTGAACCTCGACCACGAGCCCCAGCCCTGCTGGTCAGCCCTCATGCTCGAAGCCGCGGCCGCGCACTGCCCGATTGATACCTCTCCCCTCATCGAAGGCTTCCCCGCCGAGCGCGGTGTCATACGTCCCAGCGGCGACGTTTTTGTCCGGCCCGATTGGCCCGAAGCCCTCTACCTTGCACGCCATCACACCCGCCGCTGCTACACCACCGAGGCGCCCTCCGCGTTGGACCTCGCCCGGCGCGTGCGTGCTACGACCGCCGCCCTCCAGGCTGCCTTGAGCGCCGTTTCGGCAATACCCTGAAACGCCTCCGTTTCAAGTCCCCACCGGCTGGAGGTTGCGCCCTCCGCTGCATGACTCGCCGGTAAGCTCCAGCCCCAGCGCCAGGTAACGCGAAAGCGCCCTAAGCCACGTTTGACCCTCCCGCCGTGTGTTGCGCCCCCCTGCCGCACGGCTTTTCCCGCGGCGCATGCTCGGGCTTTTGCGGCCATTTCACCCCCGCTTCACGTGTTCGTAACATTTGTCGTCTAGTATGCTCTCGTCGCGCAGCCAGGGCACTTCCGGGCTGCCGATCCAATCCTATGAAGAGCATTACCAGACTGGCGTCGGCTGTATTTGCAGCCTGCACGCTGTTCACGACAAGCCTTCTGGCGAAGACCGAAGTCGATCCCGCGCTTCCTTCCTACCAGGCAGTCTCGGGCGTGTCCGGCACCCTCAATTCCGTTGGCTCCGACACCCTGAACAACCTCATGACGTACTGGGCGGAACGCTTCCAGGCCATCTACCCGAACGTGAAGGTCCAGATCGAAGGCAAAGGCTCGTCCACCGCGCCCCCGGCCCTTATTGCCGGCACGGCACAGCTCGGGCCCATGAGCCGCGCCATGAAGTCCAAGGAATCCGACGACTTCGAGGCGAAATACGGCTACAAGCCCACCGAGGTCAAGGTATCCCTCGATGCCCTCGGCGTGTTCGTAAACAAGGACAACCCCTTGAAGGGCCTGAGCCTGAAGGACGTTGACGCCCTCTTCTCGAAGACCAACAAGCGCGGCGGCAAGGCCATCGAAACCTGGGGGCAGCTCGGGCTCACGGGCGAATGGGCCTCACGCCCCATCAGCCTCTACGGCCGCAACAGCGCCTCCGGCACCTATGGCTTCTTCAAGGAACACGCCCTCAGCAAGGGCGATTTCCGCGACACCGTGAAGGAACAGCCCGGCTCCTCAGCCGTCGTCGGCGGCATCGCCAGTGACCTCGGTGCCATCGGTTATTCCGGCATCGGCTACGTCACCTCCGGCGTAAAGGCGTTGGCTCTGCGCGGCGAGGACGGCAACCTGTATGAGCCGACCTTCGAGAACTGCATCAGCGGAGATTACCCGCTTGCCCGCTTCCTCTACGTCTACATCAACCGCAACCCGAAGCAGCCCCTCGACAAGCTCACGCATGAGTTCCTGAAGTTCGTGCTGTCGAAGGAAGGCCAGGAAATCGTCGTCAAGGACGGCTATTACCCGCTCCCCGCTGCCGTCGCCGCGGAAGTCCTCAAGAAGCTCGAGGCCCAGAAATAAACGCAAAGGTCTGATCCGCCTCCAGGAGCGGGTCGCTTCCACGCGACCCGCTCCCAGCCTGGAGCGCCACCAACCCGACGCACCTGCGCCCGCGAAACGATGCTTAAACCGAACGCAGCCCCACCAGATCCGAGCCGGTTCACGGTCGCCAAAGGCACCCTCCGGTTTGACCGCTTCATGACCCACTTCATAAAGGTCGGCGGCATCGGCGTCATTCTCGCTGTCTTCGGTATCTTCGCGTTCATCGCCTGGCAGGTATTCCCGCTCTTTCGCGGCGCCCGCGTGAAGCCGCTCGCCAGCGTTCCCTTCTCTGTGAAGGACCCCGTAGCCGCGGGCATCGACGAATGGGCCGAGCTCCCCTTCCTCCTTACCCGCAACGGCGCCTTTCACTTCGCCGCGCTCGACCGCGACCAGGACGGCGCCTTGCGCATAAACCCCGACGGCACGGCAAAACTCGACCCGCGCGGCCGCTTCACCCTCGTCCCCGAATTTCCTGAAAGCCCCGCGCCCCGCTTTACCGCCTTTCGTTACGAACAGGGCTCCAACCGCGTGCTGCTCGGCACGGCCGACGGCCGCTTCACCCTCGTCAAGGTCCTCTACACCCCCGATTTTTCAGAGAAGGAAAAACGCCGCATCCTCGTCAGCCTCAAGACCGAAAAACTCCTCCCCCTCGGCACGCCCGGCGCCCGCGTGCTTGCCTTGGACGAGCATGACGCCGAAGACCGCCGCCTTGTCGCCGGCATCCTCGAAACCGCCCCCGGCACGCGCGAGCTTCGCGCCACGGCTTTCAAGGCCAAGCGCACGCTCATCGGCGAGCCCCAGATGCGCAAAGTCGGTGACTTTGACCTCACCCCGCAACTCGACGGGCACCCCATCGAGGTCCTTGTGAGCGGCCTCGGCGATGCCCTCGTTGTCGCGACCAACACCGGCTCCGTCCAACTCTTCCGCCAGACGGACGACGGTTTCCAGCTCTCCCAGACGTTCAAGCCCTTCGCCGACCTGGCCGACCCCGCCCTTGCGTCCCTCGACTTCGTTCTCGGCGACGTCTCGCTCGTCGTCACCTCACGCACCGGCGAAAACCGCATCTTCAGTATGGCCCGCGACGAGCCCGCCGGCGCCCTCCAGTACGTCCGCGTGAAAGACCTGCCCGCACTCAACGGGCCCGCCACCTTCTTCGCCCGCAGTGAGCGCAACCGCGCCTTCCTCGTCGGCAGCGGCACCGAGGCTTCCCTGCGCTACGGCACCACCGCCTCCATCCGGTGGGAAAAGACCCTTTCCTATGCGCCGGACTTCGCCCTGATCGCACCCAAGTTCGACCACCTCCTCTTCACCGAAAAAGCCGGACGCATGCACCTGTTCAGCCTCGATGACCCGCACCCCGAGGCCGGCTTTCGCGCCTTTTTTGGCAAGATCTGGTACGAAGGCCAGAACGAGCCCACCTACACCTGGCAGTCCACCGGCGCGACCGACGATTTCGAGCCGAAGCTCTCCATGGTACCCCTGATCTTCGGCACCCTCAAAGGCACCTTCTATGCGATGCTTTTCGCGATCCCGGTCGCCCTCCTCGCCGCCATTTACACCTCCCAGTTTCTCAAGCCCGAGCTCAAGAAGATCGTAAAGCCGACCATGGAAATCATGGCCTCGCTCCCTTCCGTTGTGCTCGGCTTTCTCGGCGCGCTTTGGCTGGCTCCCCTCCTTGAGGCCCGAATCCCCTCCGTCCTCCTCATCCTCACCCTCATCCCGCTGTCCGCTCTCCTGATGGGCTGGCTCTGGGGCTACCTTCCCCAGCACCTGCGCCTCCTTATCCGCCCCGGTTACGAGTTCCTCGTCTTCATCCCGCTCGTGGCCCTCGTCGGCTGGGTTGCATGGGAACTCGGACCAGTCCTGGAGCGCACCCTCTTCACCGTCCCCGACCCCGTATCCGGCGCCCCCGTCGCGGACTTCCGCCTCTGGTGGCCCCACGTCACCGGCCTTCCCTTCGAGCAGCGCAACTCCCTCGTCGTCGGCTTTATGATGGGCTTCGCCGTCATCCCCATCATCTTCACCATCGCCGAGGACTCGATGACGAACGTCCCCACCTACCTGACCTCCGCCTCGCTCGCACTCGGCGCCAGCCGCTGGCAAACGGCCTGGCGGATCGTGCTCCCCACCGCTTCGCCCGGCATCTTTTCCGCCCTCATGATCGGCCTCGGCCGCGCCGTCGGCGAGACCATGATCGTCGTCATGGCCACCGGCAACACCCCCGTCATGGAAGGCAATATCTTCAACGGCATGCGGACCCTCTCCGCAAACATCGCCGTCGAGCTGCCCGAAGCTCCCGTCGACAGCACCCTCTACCGCACCCTCTTCCTTGGCGGCATGGTCCTCTTCCTCCTCACCTTCGCCGTCAACACGGTCGCCGAGCTGACGCGCCAGCGCCTCCGCGAAAAATACAAGACCGTGGGCTAACCCTTCCTTTCGATGACTGCGCCCAAGAATAAACCTGCCACCAACCGCAAAGACCGCCCCGTGGGCGAGAACTGCGTCTGGCTAGCCTCCATGGGCCTCGCGGTCGGCCTGTTCATGATCGTCGGCCTTCTCGGCCTCATCATCTGGAACGGTGCGCAGGTATTCTGGCCCCACGACGTCGTGCTCGTCACCCTAAAGGAAAGCGCCGAACCCGCCGTCCCGGGCAACCGGACCTTTGCCGGCATTGTCACGGAAGACCGCCTTCTCCGCGTAAAGGCCCATAACGGTGCCGAAGGAGCCCGCGAATACCAGTTCTTTGTCGGCAACAAGGACGCCTACGGGTTCGCCTTCAAATTCGTTCCCGCGTCTGACATCGCCCAAACCGAAAAGCCCGAGGACCTCTACGTCGCCGAACGCGTCGAATTCGGCGACGCCATCTTCTTTCCCCAGGCCCTCAAGCTTCGCGACGGCCGCGTCATCCCCGCCAACGATTCCACCTTCGGGCGGGAGCTCCGCGCCCTTATCGACGAAGGCAACCGGCGCCGCGAGCAGATCGTAAAACTTGAACGCGAAGAAATCGGCGACCTCAACAGCGAGCTCGAAACCGTTGCCCTTGAGACGCGCGCCCTCACGCAACGCTTCGGCACAGACGCCAACGCACACCCGGACATGGCGCTCCTGCGTGCCAGGCAAAAGGACCTACAGGCCCGTTACGACGCGCTCGCCCAGCAAGCCCGCGCCCTCCGCGCCCAGCAGGGCGAAAACCTCCTGGTTTACAGGCTCGCATCCGGACAAGAGCTCTCCCTGCCAACGGGCAATCTGATAAACGTGTATCAGCCCAACCGCATGGGCACCGTCCAAAAACTCGCCTTCTTCGCCGACGAGTTTTGGGCCTTCCTCTCACAGGATCCCCGCGAGGCCAACACGGAAGGCGGCATCTTCCCCGCGCTCTTTGGCACCTTCATCATGACGCTCCTCATGAGCGCCGCCGTCGTGCCCTTCGGCGTCGTCGCCGCCATCTACTTGCGCGAATACGCCACGCAGGGTCAGTTTGTCCGCGCCGTCCGCATAGCCGTCAACAACCTCGCCGGTGTGCCGTCCATCGTCTACGGCGTTTTCGGCCTCGGCTTTTTCGTCTATATGGTCGGCGGCCAGATCGACGCCCTGTTCTTCAGCGACCGCCTCCCAACCCCCACCTTCGGCACGGGCGGCATCCTCTGGGCCGCCTTCACCCTCGCCCTGATGACCGTGCCCGTGGTCATCGTGGCCACCGAGGAAGCCCTTGCCGCCGTGCCCCGCGGCATCCGCGAAGCCTCCCTCGCCTGCGGCGCCTCGAAGTGGCAGACCATCCAGCGCATCGTCTTGCCCGCTGCCGCACCGGGCGTCCTCACCGGCCTCATCCTCGCCATGGCCCGCGGCGCCGGCGAGGTCGCCCCCCTTATGCTCGTCGGCGTCGTCAAGCTTGCCCCAAACCTGCCCCTGGACCTCGCGCCCCCCTTCCTGCACCTCGACCGCAAGTTCATGCACCTCGGTTTCCACATCTACGACCTCGGCTTCCAGTCCCCCGACTCCGAAGCCGCCAAACCCATGGTCTTTGCCACCACCTTCCTCCTTATCGTCCTCGTCGTTACCCTGAACCTCGGCGCCATCATCATCCGCGACCGCTTGCGCAAACGCTACGCCACAGGAACCTTTTAACCGCATTTACACATGGTATCGCTCATGGAGCCCTCCACCAACCATATGGAACCCCACCTCGCGCAGGCGCACACCCTGGACACCGAGGCAACGTCTCCTTCTGACGCGACCTATATCCAGGTCTGCGACAACTACGGCTTCTGGTACGGGAACACCAAGGTCCTCCACGACCTGAACCTCAATATTCCGAAACAGAAAGTCACCGCGTTCATCGGCCCCTCAGGCTGCGGAAAATCCACCCTCCTGCGCAGCCTCAACCGCATGAACGACCTCGTCGATGGCGTGCGCCATTGCGGCGATATCCGCATCGGTGGCCAAAGCATCTACGACCGCGCGCTCGAAGTCATTTCCCTGCGCAAACGCGTGGGCATGGTCTTCCAGAAATACAACCCCTTCCCGAAAACAATCTACGAGAACGTCGTCTATGCCCTTCGCGTCTCGGGACGTAACCGCAAAAGCGAACTCGACGAAGTCGTCGAAAGCAGCCTCCGCGGCGCCGCCTTGTGGGATGAGGTGAAAGACCGCCTCCACGACAGCGCCCTTGGCCTCTCCGGGGGCCAGATGCAGCGCCTGTGCATCGCCCGCGCCATCGCCAACAAACCCGAAATCCTTCTCATGGACGAGCCCTGCTCGGCCCTCGACCCCATCGCCACCGGCCGCGTCGAAGAACTCATCCACGAACTCAAAAAGCTCTTCACCATCGTCATCGTCACGCACAACATGCAGCAGGCCGCGCGCGTGTCCGACAATACCGCCTTCTTCTACCTCGGCCGCCTCATCGAATACGGGAAGACCGAGCAGATCTTCATGAACCCGCAGGACTCCCAAACCGAAGCCTACGTTTCAGGCCGTTTCGGCTGAGCCCCCCCGAAAGGGCAGGGGACCCCGCGTTTTGACCTCACGCAATCACGGTTGAAACCGCGCCGCTTCCGCATTCGTTCACACCCAAAGACCTCTCTATGAAACGCTTTTTTCAGTCCGAACTCCAAACCCTCCGCACCCACCTCGTCCTCATGGGAGAAAAGTCCCTCGACGTCGTGCGCCTCGCCGTCCAGGCCTTGATCGACGAGGATCAGGCTCTTGCCGAACGCGTGCTGAAGCTCGACGACGACATTGACCACCTCGAAATGCTGATCGACGCCGAGTCCATCCGCTACATCTCCCTTCGCGCTCCCGTAGCCTCCGACGTCCGCCTCCTCACCGTTGCCATGAAGACGAGCCACGAGCTCGAGCGCATCGGAGACGAGGCCACAAGCATTGCCAAACGCGCCCGCAAGCTCCTTCAAGGCGGCCCGCTCGACAACCTCGTCCACATACCCAAAATGTCCGAACTCGCCGTCGAGTTGCTCCGCGACTCCCTCGACAGCTTTATCGACGAAGACTCCGGCAAGGCCTTCGGCGTCCCCCGGCGCGACAAGGAAATCGACGAGCTCAACCGCGAGAACTACCAGAAGCTCACAGACCTCGTCAGCCAGAGCCCCGAACACTCCCAGCGCATCATCGACGTCATCTTCATCTCAAAGAGCCTCGAACGCATCGGCGACCACGCAACCAACATCGCCGAAGAAGTCATTTACCTCCTCCGCGGCGAAGACGTCCGCCACACCCCCGAAGTCCGCCGCAGTTAGGGCGGTTCTCCTTCAAGATGCCCCACAAAGCGGCCTGGCTTTTCCCCTCCGCGCCGACGCGAAGCAGGGACGTCCACGCTCGCGCCCGCCTTGGAGTAAGTCGGCCCACGCCGCGCGCAATATTCGGCCTACGCCGTGCGCCCAACACCCGCGCCTCAGCGTAGCGGCGGCTCAAGCCGTGCAGCCCAACATATTCGGCCCACGCCGTGCGCCCAACACCCGCGCCTCAGCGTAGCGGCGGCTCAAGCCGTGCAGCCCAACATATTCGGCCCACGCCGTGCGTGGTTAGTCCAAGGCGAAGCGGGCCCCGACCGTTACAAAAATTGTCTTTTCGAGCGACGTCTTGTCGTTACACCCCTCCCAGGAAACCTCGCCCGAATGAGGAGGCGTGATCTGGAACACGCCCATTGTGGCCGTGCGCAGACGCAACACCTTCCGCGAGCCCTGCCCAGCGATCTGTTCCGCACGCATGCGTGCGTCGCGCGTCGCCGCCGCAAGCAGCTCGATCTTAGCCTCCCCCGCACGCGTGTAAAGATACAGCGGCTGCTTCCATTGCAGCGGCACGCCCTGCGCAATCAGTTTGCAGGATCTCTCGATGATGGCCGGGGCATTGTCCACGTCCGTCGACTCCACCTGGAACGTCCGTGAAAGCTCGTACGCGTTCGTGCGGCGGAAACGCGCCTCCTTTTCCACAACCTCAGCCTTCTGTTCGCTGATGTGCACCGCAGAAATGCTCAAACCCTTCAGCCCGTTCTCCTTCAGGAATCCCTCAACCTTCTTGAGCGTCTCATCCAGGCTCGCCTGTGCTTCCGCCAGAGAAGGGGCCTCGACTGTAATCTCGCCCGACAGCACGACCAGGTCCGACTTCACATTCATGCGCGCCGAGCCACGCGCCTCAACAAACTGCGACTCCGTGTAGCGTGACCACGCCTGCGTCACGATCAGCGCCGCGGCGATAAATCCGCCCGACAGCACGAGCGCGGAAGGCAGACCAGTGAAAAACGAGCGGGTGGGGGAGGTCATAGCATGAACAGCCTGTCAGGGAAAACCGGAGCCCGAGGCCTTGTGACCAGGCGCGCTGACTCTATGGCCCCCCTCCTGCCCCGTGAAGCCCTTTCTTTAGACCACGCAGATTTACCGTCGGGGGCCCCTCGGCATTCCGTTCGCGTAGTGCTTTACCGTACAACCGGGAAAGGCTTTGCCGTAACCCATTTTCACGTACACAATCCGCGCGCTGTCTGTATCCCTATATAACCTAGAAAACCCAAATGGAACGCGTCCTTCTCACCACGACGTCGCTGCAAGACACGCCCGGCGAGCATCACCAGCTCCTCAAAGACTCCGGCCTGGAGATCGTTTGCGAGCGCGGCCCGCTCTCCGAAGCCCGCATGCTCGAGCTTGCCGGCAGCTTTGACGCCTTTCTCTGCGGCGACGACGCCATCACCGCCGCGGTGATAGACAAGTCTCTGCCCCGCCTGCGCCTCATCGCCAAATACGGCATCGGCGTGGACAAAATCGACGTCAAGCACGCGACCGCCAAGGGCATCCCCATCTGCTTCACGCCCGGCGTCAACCACACCACCGTTGCGGAGCACACCTTCGGTCTCCTGCTCGCCCTGTGCAAGCACATCGTCGAGGAAGCCAACGTCACCTCCAAGGGCCAGTGGAAGCGCATCACCGGCCATGAAATCTGGGGCAAGACCATCGGCGTCATCGGCCTAGGCCGCATCGGCAAAGAAGTCGCCATCCGCGCCAAGGCTTTCGGCATGAACGTCGTGGGCTTTGATACCTACTGGGACGAAGCCTTTGCCAAGGCCAACGGTGTCGAACGCGTCGCCACCATGGACGACATCTTAAAGCGCGCCGACGTCGTCTCCCTCCACTGCAACCTCACGCCCGAGACCCGCGGCCTCGTCAACACCCGCACCCTCGGCCTCATGAAGGACGGCGTCTACCTCCTCAACTGCGCCCGCGGTGAAATCGTCGAGACCGAAGCCGTCGTCGAAGCCCTCAAAAGCGGCAAGCTCGGCGGCTACGGCACGGACGTCCTCGACGAAGAACCCCCGCGCCCGGACCACCCCCTTCTCAAGGCCCCGAACTGCATCGTGACGCCCCACATCGGCTCGCGCACGTATGAGTCCGTTGTCCGCCAGGCCGGCATGGCCGTCCAGAACCTGCTCCTCGCGATCAAAGGCCAAAAGCCCCTCGCCCAGGTCAACCAGGTGCCCATCCCGCAGCCCAAAAAGTAACCTATTAACGAATAACAGCCTCCATTATGGAACAGTTTTACGTCGTACCCGCTGACCTTCACAACGCCCTGGTAAAAGCCGCCTACCTTCACCGCGGCTACTCCAAGGAAGAAGCCGAAGCCGGCGCCAAGTTTGCCTCGTACGCCACCGAGCACGGCATCCGCACCCACAACGCGCTCAAGGCCCTCCACCTTGACCACCTGTTCGGCTCCGCCGCCGGCGGCTGCGTCCCCAACGCCAAGATCGAAAAGAAGCCCTCGCGCTTCCCGGCCTCCCAGATCTGGGACGCCCACAAGAAACTCGGCCAAGCCACCGCCTACGAAGCCATCGAAACCTGCATCGAGCTCGCCGACAAATACGGCATCGGCCAGGTCTCCGTCGACAACGCCTTCCACTACCTCTGGGGTGGCGGTTACGTGATGGACGCCGCCAAGCGCGGCTACATCGCCTACACCAACTGCACCGCAGCCCTCGCGGAAGTCGTGCCCTTCGGCGGCAAACTCGCCACCCTCGGCACCAACCCCCACTCCTGGGGCTTCCCCACCACCGACGCCGTCGGCTTCCCCATCGTCATTGACTGGGCCACCTCCGTCATCGCCATGGGCCGCGTCCAGCAGCTCGCCCGCGAAGGCAAGACCCTGCCCCCCGACGCCGCGGTCGACAAAGACGGCAACGCCACCACCGACCCCAACAAAGCCACCGCCCTCCTCACCTTCGGCGGACACAAAGGCTACGGCCTGTCCCTCATCAACGAGCTCGTCGCCGCGTTCATCGGTGGGTCCCTCCCGACCCTCCGCAGCCGCCACGACAAAGAGCTCGCGGACAAGCACTGCCCCTGCTTCTACTTTCAGGTCATCCACCCGGACGCCCTGTCAGCCGGCACCTTCGCGTTCGGGCGCACCCAGTCCCAGAACGTCAAGGCCGTGATCCAGAACATCCTCGGCCCCGGCAACGAAAAGTGCCTCCTCCCCGGCCAGATCGAAGCCACCGCTGCCGCCCGCAGCAAGAAGAACGGCGGTCTCCTCTTCAGCGAAGCCGAAATCAAGGCCTTCAACGAAATCGCCACCGAGTGCGGCCAGAAGACCTGGGACCTCGCCAACTTCAAAGTCGCCCAGTAACCCAACCA
Organism: uncultured Opitutales bacterium; assembly: GCA_964593675.1. GTDB lineage: Bacteria > Verrucomicrobiota > Verrucomicrobiia > Opitutales > CAZQIE01 > CAZQIE01. The sequence continues at coordinate 17,756 of CAZQIE010000009.1, read as the reverse complement.
CGCGCGAGCCCCCCGGGCGTGCCCCGGGAAAACCTCCCACCATCGGCTGTCGGCGGGACCGGTAAAGGCCGGTCCCGCCAGACAAGCCCCAGCTTCACCGCCCGGCACACCCGCCACCCGGCGAAGCCCCCCCTCCGGGCCCGCAAATACGCAACGGCCCCGTTCCCGCAGCCAGGTGCCCTTTATATAGTGAAGCACGCGCCCCGCCGGCGCCATAGCCCTCACATATTCCAAGCCGCTGCCACCCAACGTGAACCACCTTTTACCTCAGGATTTTCCCACCCCACACCCCCGGCTTCCGAAATTTCGACCCGTTTTCCAGAAAAAACTCGGAAAAAGTATTGACGAAGCCTAGGGCGCTGCTCAAATTCCCCTCCTTCCAAAACTGCACACTCACGCCCCCAGGTGTGGGAGTGGAGCGCGGGCCCTTGTAGCTCAGTCGGCAGAGCGCGTCCTTGGTAAGGACGAGGTCGGCGGTTCAAATCCGCTCGGGGGCTCCATTAACCTTTCCAGACCACAACTCACAACAAACCACCAAATGGCAAAAGAAACCTTCAACAGAACAAAACCGCACGTCAATGTGGGTACCATCGGTCACGTTGACCATGGTAAGACCACGCTTACGACGGCCATCCTGAAGGTCCAGGCGGAAAAGGGGCTGGCTCAGTTCAAGAGCTATGCGGAAATCGCGAAGGGCGGCACGGTCCGCGACGCTTCCAAGATCGTCACGATCGCCGTCGCGCACGTCGAATACGAGTCCAACAACCGCCACTACGCGCACGTTGACTGCCCGGGCCACGCCGACTTCGTCAAGAACATGATCACGGGTGCCGCCCAGATGGACGGTGCCATCCTGGTGGTGAGCGCCGCTGACGGCCCCATGCCGCAGACCCGCGAGCACATCCTCCTCGCCAAGCAGGTCGGTGTTCCCGCCATCGTCGTGTTCCTCAACAAGGTTGACCTGCTCGACGACCCCGAGCTCCTCGACCTCGTCGAGATGGAAATCCGCGACCTCCTCAACAAGTACGAGTTCGACGGCGACAACATCACCATCGTCCGCGGTTCCTCCCTCGCTGCCATGGAAGGCAAGAAGGAAGGCGTTGACGCCATCGGCCGCCTAATGGACGCCATCGACAAGGACGTTCCCCAGCCGGAACGCCAGGTCGACAAGCCCTTCATGATGTCCGTCGAAGACGTCTTCTCGATCACTGGCCGCGGCACCGTCGCCACCGGCCGTATCGAGCGCGGTCGCGTCAAGGTCGGTGAAGAAATCGAAATCGTCGGCCTCACCGATACCCGCAAGACCACCGTCACGGGCGTCGAAATGTTCCGCAAGCTCCTCGACGAAGGCCAGGCCGGTGACAACGTCGGCCTCCTCCTGCGCGGCGTTGAAAAGAACCAGGTTGAGCGCGGCCACGTCCTCGCCAAGCCCGGCTCCATCACCCCGCACACCAAGTGCAAGGCCGAAGTCTACGTCCTGACCAAGGATGAAGGTGGCCGTCACACCCCGTTCTTCACCAACTACCGTCCGCAGTTCTTCGTCGGCACCGCCGACGTCACGGGCGTCTGCTCCCTCCCGCAGGGTGTCGAAATGGTGATGCCGGGCGACAACCTCACCCTCGAAATCGAGCTCCAGAAGCCCATCGCCTTGGAGAAGGGCCAGCGCTTCGCTATCCGCGAAGGTGGCCGCACCATCGGCGCGGGCCGCGTTACCGAAATCTTGAAGTAAACCCTTCAAGCCGGTATTGGCGCCGAGAGCCCGTCTCATCGGGCTCTCGGCTTCACTTTTGGAATTAGGGGCGTAGCTCAATTGGCTAGAGTAGTGGTCTCCAAAACCATTGGTTGGGGGTTCGAGTCCCTCCGCCCCTGCCACTTTTTCCAATGAAGAATCCTTTCCGCAGCATCCGAATCTTCTACGGCGAAACCGTCACCGAGCTCAAAAAAGCCTCGTGGCCGGACCGCACGGAGCTCAAGGATTCGACGGTCGTCGTGATCCTCGCAGTCGCCCTGCTCGGTGTCTTCACCAGCCTGGCGGACTTCTCCCTCTTCCAAGTGGTGAGCCTCCTCACCGACCTGGTTCGCTAGCACACCTGCGAATCACACCGGGAAAAACAGAGCGATATGGCATCCCCGCAAAGCATTAGCATTCCCCGCTGGTACGCCCTTCAGACCCTCTCCAACATGGAGGGCAAGGTGAAGCAGTACTTGGACAAGTTTGTCCAAGTCGAAGAGATGGGGGACTTCGTCTTTGAGGTGCTGATGCCCACCGAAAAGGTCACCGAAGTCAAGAACGGCCGCAAGACCCAGAAAGTCCGCAAGTTCTATCCCGGCTACGTCTTCATCAAAATGCGCCTCTACGATGAAGACGGCAAAGTCCTCCAGAAACCCTGGTACTTTGTCCGCGGCGTCCAAGGCGTAATCGGCTTTATCGGCGGCGACCGTCCCACCCCCCTCAAAGAAGAGGAAATGGACCGGATTCTGCGCCAAGTCAAGGAAGCCGAAGGCAAGGAAGTGCCCAAGGTCCAGTACGAAGCCGGCCAGGAAGTCAAGATCACCGACGGCCCCTTCATGAACCTCACCGGCCGCATCGACGAAGTCGACCCCGAACGCGGCCGCCTCAAAGTTTCCGTCTCCATCTTCGGCCGCTTCACCCCGGTCGAACTCGAATACTGGCAGGTCGAGCGCATGGACGCTTCCTAGTCCACCACACATCCCTTTAATCCCGATTTTTTTGAACGTCTATGGCTAAGAAAGTTGTTGGGCAGATCCGCTTGCAGTTGCCTGCCGGCGCGGCCAATCCGGCTCCCCCGGTAGGTCCGGCGCTCGGCGCCCATGGTGTGAACATCATGGCGTTCTGCAAAGAGTTTAACGCCAAGACCAAGGAACAGGCCGGCATGATCCTGCCGGTGGTGATCTCGGTCTATCAGGACAAGTCTTTCACCTTCATCCTGAAGTCCCCCCCGGCCTCCGTGCTCCTGCGCAAGGCTGCCGGCGCCGCCAAAGGCTCCGCGGTACCCAACCGCGACAAGGTGGGCAAAGTCACGATGAAGCAGTGCAAGGAGATCGCGCAGATCAAGATCAAGGACCTGAACAGCGCCGACCTCGACCGCGCCGCCCTCCAGATCGCCGGCACCGCCCGCTCCATGGGCATCGACGTCGTCGACTAGACCCGCCCGCGCCCGCAGGGTAGGGGAGCGACTCCCGCCTGCGGCCACACAACCGTTTTCGTCGCAAGTACTGCGCTCAAGCAGGAGACAAATCATGACTAAAGGAAGCAAGCGATACAGAGAGTCCCTCAAGGTCACCGACCTTGAGAAGGGCTATGGCGTCGCCGAAGCCGCGGAGGTTCTCTCCAAGATGGCCAAGGCGAAGTTTGACGAGACCGTGCAGCTCAGCGCCCGGCTCGACGTAGACCCCAAGCAAAGCGACCAGATGGTCCGCGGCACCGTCAGCCTGCCCAACGGCTCCGGTAAGAAGGTTCGCGTCCTCGTCTTCACCGAAAATCCCGCCGAAGCCCTCAAGGCTGGCGCCGATATCGCCGGCCTCGACGATATCCTCACCAAGATCCAGGACGGCTGGATGGACTTCGATGTGGCCCTCTCGACCACCTCGGCCATGAAGCAGGTCCGCACCGTCGCCCGCGTCCTCGGTCCCCGCGGCCTCATGCCGAACCCCAAGTCCGGCACCGTGACCGACGACATCCCCGCCGGCATCACCGCCGTCAAGGCTGGCCGCGTCGAGTTCAAGATGGACAAGACCGGCAACGTCGCGATCGTCATCGGCAAGCGCTCCTTCACCAGCAAGCAGCTCACCGAGAACGCCCAGGCCGCCATCGACGTCCTCGTCCGTGCCCGCCCTGAGTCCGTCAAGGGCCGCTTCATCAAGAGCCTCACGCTCTCCTCGACCATGAGCCCGGGCGTCAAGCTCGACGCCACCGTCTACAACTCCTAAGCGCGCGAGCGGCATCCCATGAGATCCGAAAAGCAATTCCTTGTTGACGAAGTTTCCAGCCACCTCGGCAAGTCCGACTACGTCTTCCTCACCGATTACCGGAAGATGACCGTCCCCGACCTCGCGGACCTGCGCGGTCAGCTCGCCAAGCAGGGCGCTGAGTTCCACGTCATCAAAAACAGCATCCTGAACGTCGCCGCCAAGTCCCGCAACCTGCCGGACCTCAGCAGCGCGCTCAAGGGCCAGACCGCCATCGTCGTCGGCGGCAAGAACCCGGCCGAAGTCGCCAAAGTCCTCCTGAAGTTCTTCAAGGACAAGGAAAAGGTGGAGATCAAGGTCGGTGTCGTAGCCGGCAAGGCCCTCTCCAACGCCGATTGCGACGCCCTCTCGAAGCTCCCGGGCCTCGAAGTGCTCCGCGCCCAGCTCCTCGGCCTCCTCAACACGCCCGCCACCCAGGCTGTCCGTGTCATCCAGGCCGTCCCGCAGGGCCTCCTCAACGTCCTCAAGGCCAAGAGCGAGCAGGCCGCCTAAAACCGGCCACTCTGGAACAAACTTTCCGGCTGGGGTGTCGAGAAGACACCCCGGTCCGGTTCATACACAAAAAAACAAGAAAATACGGAGATCCGCCGGCCGCGTTAGGGGCGACAGCCCTCAATTGAGCCCGACATACGGGGCACGCTAACCGGTTGCGGAACACGAAGATGGCTGATATCACCAAGGAACAGGTTATTGAATGGCTCAGCGCCCAGTCCGTGATCGAAATCGCGGGCCTGGTTAAGGACCTCGAAGCGAAGTGGGGCGTCAGCGCCGCCGCTCCCGTCGCGGTCGCCGCTGTCGCTGCGGGCGCTCCCGCCGCCGAAGCTGCTCCCGCCGAGGAGAAGACCGAGTTCGACGTGATCCTCAAGGACGCGGGCGCGAACAAGATCGGTGTCATTAAGGAAGTCCGTGCGATCACGGGCCTCGGCCTCAAGGAGGCGAAGGACCTGGTCGAAAGCGCCCCCAAGCCGATCAAGGAAGGCGCTCAGAAGGCCGACGCTGAAGACATCAAGAAGAAGCTCGAAGCCGCCGGCGCCAAAGTCGAGATCAAGTAATCAAAACGGCACGTCCAGATTGCTTTTGAAGCGCAGACGGACACAGCCGGCCCCGGGGGCTGGCTGTGATCCGGCTGCGCCGTTTTTGCCATTCTTTTTTCACGGCGCCCCTTTTATGGCGACCGTGCAGCCCAGGCGGGAAACCGCCCCAGCTGCCACTCCCCGGAACCCGCTGGCCTCTTCCTTCTTCCTCATGACTCGTGCGTCTACCCGCTGAACGCGGCTGCGTTCCACGGCAAAACCACGAAAGACCATTTTTCCCATCCGAAACTATTCAGGCACCATGTCCGAGCGACAGAATTTCGGAAAGCTGCGCGAGATCATCTCGCCGCCCAACCTGATCGAGAATCAGATCAACTCGTTCATCGAGTTTATCCAGAAAGAGGTTCCTGCCTCCCAGCGCCAGCCGGTCGGGCTTGAAGGCGTCTTCCGGGAAGTCTTCCCCATCGAAAGCTACGATGGGCGTTGCACGCTCGAGTACGTGAACTACAACCTCGTCGGCCCCAAGAGCCCCGAGATGGAGTGCATCCGCGAAGGCACGAGCTACTCGATCTCCCTCTACGTCAAGCTCCGCTTGCGTGAGGAAGACTCCATCAAGGACGAGGAAATTTTCATGGGCGAGCTGCCCATGATCACCGAACGCGGCTCCTTCGTCATCAACGGTGCCGAGCGCGTGATCGTCTCCCAGCTCCACCGCTCCCCCGGCATCTGCTTTGAAGAAGCGGCCCACACCAGCGGCAAGACCCTCCACTCCTTCCGCATCATCCCGGACCGCGGCACCTGGCTCGAAGTCCAGTTCGACCAGAACGACCTCCTCTACGTCTACCTCGACCGCCGCCGCCGTCGCCGCAAGTTCCTCATCACGACGCTCCTGCGCGCCCTCGGGTTCAGCTCGGACTTCGACATCCTGAACCTCTTCTACAAGCTTGAGGACATGAAGGTCAAAGACGCTCTCCAGCTCGAGAACGTCTCCAACCTCGTCCTCGTCGAGGACATCGTGGACGCCGAACGCGGCGTCGTTCTCGCCCGCGCCTTCGAGCCCCTCACCAAGACCATCATCCGCTCCTTCGAAAAGGCCGGTCTTGAGGAAGTCAAAGTCATCGACACCACCGTCGATGAAGGCGCCATCATCCGCTCCCTCAAGAAAGACCCGACCCGCAACGAAGAGGAAGCCCTCAAAGACATCTACAAGCGCCTCCGTCCCGGCGAACCGCCCACCACGGCCAACGCCAAGGCCCTCATCAAGCGCCTCTTCCAGGACCCCAAGCGCTACGACCTCGGCCGCGTCGGCCGCTACAAGGTCAACCAGAAGCTTGGCCTCAGCACGGACCTCGACACCCGCATCATCACGATGGAAGACATCGTGGAAGCGACCAAGTACCTGTGCCGCCTCAAGGGTGGGGAAGGGGTCATCGATGACATCGACCACCTCGGCAGCCGCCGCGTCCGCACCGTTGGCGAACTCCTCGCCAACCAGTGCCGCGTTGGCCTCGCCCGCACCGAACGCCTGGTCAAGGAGCGCATGACGCTTTACGATCAAAGCGTCGATTCGATCACGCCCCAAAAGCTGATCAACCCGAAGGCCCTCAGCACCGTCATCCGCGACTTCTTCGCGCGCAGCCAGCTCTCCCAGTTCATGGACCAGATCAACCCTCTGGCCGAACTGACCCACAAGCGCCGCCTCTCCGCCCTCGGGCCCGGTGGCTTGAACCGCGAGCGCGCCGGCTTCGAAGTCCGCGACGTCCACCCGTCTCACTACGGCCGTATCTGCCCGATTGAGACCCCGGAAGGTCCGAACATCGGTCTTATCAACTCGCTGAGCTTCTACGCCCGCATCAACGAGTTCGGCTTCATCGAAACGCCCTACCGCAAGGTCATCAACGGGCGCGTCACCGACCAGGTCGACTACCTCACCGCCGACCAGGAAGAAAACCACATCATCGCCCAGGCCAACAGCGAGACCGACAAGAACGGCAAGTTCCTTGGCAAAGTCACCGTCCGCCGCCGCGATGAAGTATACGAAGCCGAGCCCAGCGAAGTCGACTACATGGACGTCTCGCCCAAGCAGCTCGTCTCCGTCGCCGCCGGCCTGATCCCGTTCCTCGAGCACGACGACGCCAACCGCGCGCTCATGGGCTCGAACATGCAACGCCAGGGCGTGCCGCTCCTGCAGACCGAAGCCCCCTTCGTCGGCACCGGCATCGAAGGCATCGTCGCCCGCGACTCCAAGACCGTCGCCGTGGCCGAAGGTGACGGCATCGTCGCCTCCGTCGACGCCCGCCGCATCATCATCACCCCCGACGGCAAAGTCCCGGTCCGCCTGGAGAAAGAGCCCAAGGGTGATCCCAAGAAGGGCATCCACGTCCAGCAGCTGCGCAAGTTCATGCGCTCCAACGCCGCCACCTGCTTCACCCAGAAGCCCATCGTCAAGAAGGGCCAGAAGGTCAAAGCCGGTGACGTCATCGCCGACGGCGCTTCCACGGACGAAGGCGAACTCGCCCTCGGCCGCAACGTCCTCGTCGCGTTCATGCCGTGGAACGGTTACAACTTCGAAGACGCCATCCTCCTGAGCGAAAAGCTCCTCAAGGAAGACGTGTTCACCTCCGTCCACATTGAGGAGTTTGAAGTCACCGCCCGCGACACCAAGCTCGGGCCTGAGGAAATCACGCGCGACATCCCGAACGTCGGCGAAGACGCCCTCAAGAACCTTAACCGCGACGGCGTCATCCGCATCGGTGCGGAAGTCAAGCCCGGCGACATCCTCGTCGGCAAGATCACGCCCAAGAGCGAGACCGAGCTTGCTCCCGAAGAAAAGCTCCTCCGCGCCATCTTCGGTGAAAAAGCCGCGGACGTTAAGGACACCTCCCTCGTGGTCCCCTCCGGTGTCTATGGCATCGTGATGGACGTCAAGGTCTCCAGCCGCGTCGACAAGGAGAAAGAAAAGCTCTCCCCGTCCGACCGCCGCCGCCAGATCAAGAAGATCAACGAAGAGTACCGCGCCCAAAGCGACGAGCTCCGCGAACACCTCACCGAGGCCCTCTCCAACATCCTCCTGGGTGAGAAGATCCCGCTCGACGTCATCAACGGCGAGACCGGCGAAGTCATCATCCCGGCCAACCGCAAGATCACCAAGACCCTCCTGCGGCGCCTCGCCGCCGTGTCGAAGAACATCCAGATCGACCCGTCCCCCGTACGGATCAAGATCATGGAAATCGTCGACACCTTCCAAAAGAAGTTCGACGAACTCGAAGGCGAACGCGAACGCAAGGTCGAAGGCGTGGAACTCGGCGACTCCGTTGATTCCGGCGTCGTCAAGAACGTCAAAGTCTACATCGCCACCAAGCGCAAAGTGCAGGTCGGCGACAAGATGGCCGGCCGCCACGGTAACAAGGGTGTCGTCGCCAAGATCGTCCCCGAGGAAGACATGCCGTTCCTGCCGGACGGCACGCCGATCCAGATCGTCCTCAACCCCCTGGGCGTGCCCAGCCGCATGAACGTCGGCCAGGTGCTTGAAACCCACCTCGGTTGGGCGTGCAAGAAACTCGGCCTCAAAGTCGCCACCCCGATCTTCGACGGTATCCCCGAAGAACGCATCCGTGGCTACCTCAAGGAAGCCGGCCTGCCCTCCACCGCCAAGAGCCGCCTCTATGACGGCCGCAACGGTGAACCCTTCGACCAGGACGTCGTCGTCGGCTACATCTACATGATGAAGCTGAACCACCTCGTCGCGGACAAGATCCACGCCCGCGCCGTCGGCCCCTACAGCCTCATCACCCAGCAGCCGCTCGGTGGTAAGGCCCAATACGGTGGCCAGCGCTTCGGCGAAATGGAAGTGTGGGCGCTCGAAGCCTACGGCGCCGCCTACACCCTCCAGGAACTCCTGACCGTCAAGTCCGACGACGTTCAGGGCCGCCCCAAGATCTACGAACAGCTTGTCAAGGGCGACAACTCGCTCGCGGCCGGCACCCCGCAGTCCTTCAACGTTCTGATGAAGGAAATGCAGGCCCTGTGCCTCGACGTGCGCCTGGGCTCCGAGGACGCCCTCGGCTTCCAGCCTCCCGCCGCCGCCGCTGAGTAACCCAACAACACCTTAGGCACGCATCCATGAGTACCCAAGAAGCACGCGAAATACTCGGTCTGGAAAAGGAGCAGAGTTTCGACAGCGTGTCCATCGCCATCGCCTCCCCGGATACCATCCGGAGCTGGAGCCGTGGCGAGGTCAAGAATCCCGAGACCATCAACTACCGCACGTTCAAGCCTGAACCCGGCGGCCTCTTCTGTCAGCGCATCTTCGGTCCCGTGCGCGACTACGAGTGCGCCTGCGGTAAGTACAAGCGCATCAAATACAAGGGCGTTGTCTGCGACCGCTGCGGCGTCGAAGTCACCGTCGCCCGCGTCCGCCGCGAGCGCATGGGCCACATCGAGCTCGCCGTCCCGGTCTCGCACATCTGGTTCCTCAAGAGCATGCCCAGCCGCCTCGGCCTCATGCTCGACATGACCGCGCGCAACCTTGAGCGCGTGATCTACTACGAGAACTACCTCGTCGTTGATCCCGGCAAAACGCCCCTCGAGGAAAAGCAGCTCCTCAGCGAGCAGGAATACCTCCAGGCCATCGATGAGTACGGCGAGGACGCCTTCGTCGCCAAGATGGGCGCCGAAGCCCTCAAGGACGTGCTCTCGAAGATGCAGATGCAGGCCACCGTTGACGAACTGCACGAGCAGATGCACGCCACCCGCTCGAAGCAGATCAAGAAGAAGCTGGCCAAGCGTCTCAAGGTCATCCAAGGCTTCATCCAGAGCAACACCCGCCCCGAGTGGATGGTCCTGGAAGTCCTCCCGGTCATCCCGCCCGACCTCCGCCCCCTCGTTCCCCTCGAAGGTGGCCGCTTCGCCACCAGCGACCTGAACGACCTCTACCGGCGCGTTATTAACCGTAACAACCGCCTCAAGAACCTCCTGCAGCTCAAGACGCCGGACGTCATCATCCACAACGAGAAGCGCATGCTTCAGGAAGCCGTGGATGCCCTGTTCGACAACGGCCGCCACGGCCGCGCCGTCACCGGTGCTGGCAACCGCCCCCTCAAGTCCCTCAGCGACATGCTCAAGGGCAAACAGGGCCGCTTCCGCCAGAACCTCCTCGGCAAGCGCGTCGACTACTCGGGCCGTTCCGTCATCGTCATCGGCCCCGAGCTCAAACTGCACCAGTGCGGTCTCCCGAAGAAGATGGCGCTCGTCCTCTTCGAGCCCTTCATCATCCGCCGCCTCAAAGAGCTCGGCTTCGTGCACACCGTGCGCGGCGCCCGCAAGATGATCGAAAAGCGCTCGCCTGAGGTCTGGGACATCCTTGAGGAAGTCACCAAGGGCCACCCCGTCCTCCTCAACCGCGCGCCCACCCTCCACCGCCTCTCGATTCAGGCCTTCGAGCCTGTCCTCATCGAAGGCGACGCCATCCGCGTCCACCCGCTCGTATGCCCGCCCTACAACGCGGACTTCGACGGCGACCAGATGGCCGTGCACGTGCCCCTCTCGCTTGAGGCGATCATGGAGTGCAAGCTCCTGATGCTGTCCACGCACAACATCTTCTCGCCCTCCAGCGGCAAGCCGATCCTCACGCCCTCGCAGGACATCGTGCTCGGCTCGTACTACCTCACCGTCGAGCCCAGCCGGAAGCCCGAAAAAGGCCAGCGCGTGCCCCTCATCGCGGACCTCATTGAGGCCCAGGCCGCACTCGCCGACGGCGACCTGCACCTGCACGACTGGATCGACTTCATCAACCCGGACTTCCGCCGCACCGACACCATCTACGGCAAGCCCGACCTCAAAGTCATCCGCACCACCGTTGGCCGCGTGATCTTCAGCACCATCTGGGATCGCCGCATCGGCTTCGTCAACTTCCCCGTCGCCAAAGGCAAGCTCGGTGACCTCATCCTGAACACCTTCAAGGTCGCCGGCAAGGACGTCACCATCGTCACCCTCGACCGCCTCAAGGAACTCGGGTTCATCACCGCCACCAAGGCCGGTATCTCCATCGGTATTCACGACATGATCATTCCGGAGGAGAAGCCCGCTATCATCGAAGCGGCCCGCCGCCGGATCGAAGAAGTCGAGAACCAGTACCGCAAAGGTATCATCACCCCCGGCGAACGCGACAACAAGGTCATCGACATCTGGACCGGCGCCACCGACGAAATCGCCAAAGCCGTGTTCAAACGCCTGGAAGCCGCTCCGCCCAAGAGCCGCGGCCGCCAGGAAATCAACCCGGTGTTCCTCATGATGGACTCCGGTGCCCGCGGTAACCGCCAGCAGGTCCGCCAGCTCTGTGGCACCCGCGGCCTCATGGCCAAGCCCTCCGGCGAAATCATTAAGCGCCCGATTCTCTCGTCCTTCCGCGAAGGCCTCTCCGTGCTCGAGTACTTCATCTCGACCCACGGCGCCCGCAAAGGCCTTGCCGATACCGCGCTCAAGACCGCTGACGCCGGCTACCTCACCCGTAAGCTGTGCGACGTGGCCATGGACGTCATCATCACCGAGTTTGATGACGGCAACCGCGACGGCATCTGGAAGACCCCCATCTACGAAGGCGACGACGAAATCGTTCCCCTCGTGGACCGCGTCACCGGCCGCTACTCGTCTGACGACGTGCGCAACCCGCTTAACCCGGATGAAATCCTCGTCGGCAACGGCGAACTCATCACGGAAGCCATTGCCCGCAAGATCGTCGACTCCGGCATTGAGCGCGTGAAGGTCATGTCGCCCCTCACGCACCTCAAGAAGAACGGCATCCCGGCCAAGGCCTACGGTATTGACCCGTCGACCACCAAGCCCGTGGAAACCGGCGCCGCCATCGGCATCATCGCCGCCCAGTCCATCGGTGAGCCCGGCACGCAGCTTACGATGCGTACCTTCCACATCGGTGGTATCGCCAGCCAGATCTTCAAAAACCCGGAAATCCGCATCCGCCACGAAGGTATCGTCCGCTACAACGGACTCCGCCTCGTGCAGACCGCCGACGGCCACAACATCGTCCTCAACAAGACCGGCAAGATCGTCATCGTCGATGACGAAGACAAGGAGCTTGAAGAGTACAACATGGTGGCCGGCGCCGTCCTCACCACCGGCGACGGACAGCGCATCAAGAAGGGCGAAATCCTCGCCCGCTGGGACCCGCACAACATCCCCATTCTCGCCGAAAAGGCCGGTGTTGTTGCCTTCCGTGACATGATCCCCGGCGTCACCGTCAAGCGCGAGCTCGACGAGTCCACCGGCCGCATCGCCACGGTCGTCATCGAACACAAGGAAGACCTCAGCCCGCAGGTCGAAATCAAGGACCCCAGCGGCAAAGTCATCGCCACCCACGGCATCCCCACGGGCGCTCAGGTCGTCGTCAACGACGGCGACGTGATCTCCCCCGGTGCCCTCCTCGCGAAGACCCCCCGCCAGGCCTCCAAGACCCAGGACATCACCGGTGGTCTCCCCCGCGTCGCCGAGCTCTTCGAAGCCCGCCGCCCGAAGGAAGCCGCCGAAATGGCCAAGATCGACGGCGTCGTCTCCATGGGCGGCACCGTCCGCGGCAAGAAGCGCCTCATCATCCGCGATGAAGACTCCGGGCAGGAAGAGGAACACCTCATCCCGCACGGCAAGCACATCATCGTGCACCCCGGTGACGTCGTGCACAAAGGCCAGCACCTCACCGAAGGCGCAGCCGACCCGCACGAAATCCTCGAAATCCTCGGGCCCAACGCCGTTCAGGAATACCTCCTGGCCGAAATCCAGAAGGTCTACCGCCTGCAGGGTGTGACGATTAACGACAAGCACATCGAGATCATCATCTCGCGTATGCTCCGTAAAGTCCGCATCACCGACCCGGGTGACTCCGAAGTGTTCTGGGGCGAACAGGTTGACCGCCACGACTTCATCGAGATGAACGAGAAGATCTCGGCGGCCGGTGGTAAGCCCGCGGAAGGCGAACCCGTCCTCCTCGGCATCACCAAGGCCTCCCTCGAAACCGAAAGCTTCATCGCGGCCGCCTCCTTCCAGGAGACCACCCGCGTGCTTACGGACGCCTCGACCCTCGGCAAGGTTGACCACCTCACCGGCTTCAAGGAAAACGTCATCATGGGCCACCTGATCCCCGCCGGCACCGGTCTCCCGACCTACCGCCGCCTCAAGATCAGTACCCTCGGCGGCGTCGAACTCGAAATGCCCACCGGCGAAGCTCCCACCGAGCCCGAGCCACAGGAAGTCGGCTAACCCCCGCCTCCCCGCGCGGCAACCACCGCGCCACAAAAAGCCCGCTCCCTCACCCGGAGCGGGCTTTTTTTTACCCCGCCGTGCCGAGTACAACTCGGCACGGCGGGACCTTGTTTTTATGGGCGGTTCCTAATAGGAAAACTACGCCCGGCGCACCCGCCGCCGCACAATTGCTGCAAGCAATGCGCCAGCCGCCACAAATAGCCCATACGTCTCAGGCTCAGGCACGGGTGCCGTAACTACCGTGCCAGATTTGCCGGCGATCACGAACCGGTTATTCCCGTAGACTACCTCGCCCAGATCCGTCGTGGTGCCGCTGGTATCCTGTTGCCAGTTCACACCGTCCGTCGAGGTGAGGATGAGCCCAGCCTGTCCCGCGGCGACATAGGTGCCTCCGCCATACGCTACCGTGCTGAGGTAGCCCGATCCGCCCGCATACCGCTGCGTCCATGTGGAACCGTCGGCGGATGTGTAGATTTTCCCTGTGTCATTTGTGACGGTGACAAATATGCCATTCGCGTACGCAAGCCCGGATAGGCGTTCCGCGGGTGCCGTTGCAACGGTAGACCAGTTGATCCCGTCGGTTGACTTCACGGTCTGCATTCCGCCGCCGGTCGCCAGAAACATGCTGCCGTTCCAAACAATAGCGTCGAGGTTGCCGCTGGCGCCAGAGGTCCTCGAAGTCCAAGAAATCCCGTCCGTAGACGTTAAGGCCATTCCGCCGTTGCCCACAGCCACAAACAGGCTGCCATTGTAGGCCATCGCGTTCATTGGAGCAGCTTGGCCGTAAGACCTGCTGGTCCAAGTGATCCCGTCCGGGGATGTGTAGACGTTCCCCCAGTTTCCCCCTGCTACATATGTTCCGCCGCCGTAGGCGAAGCTGTATATTCCCGATGTCCCACCCGAGATCGAGTAGCGCTGGGTCCAGGTTGTCCCATTGCTAGATGTGTAGATTTCGCCCCCCACCGTGCTATCGCCATAACCGACCAGGAAGAGCCCGTTACCGAAGGCGCCCCCATGGGAATCCTTCGCAGGTCCCGGTGTGGATGCCGACCACGTCAGTGCGTAGGTGCTCACGGTTCCTGACAGGAGCGCTACGCAGATAATGGCAATTCGAGGGATTTGAGTCTGATTGTAGGTTTGCATTGTTGTTGCTCCAATATCGGAGCAAAACATAGGCAATACTCTGATATCGTCAAGCTCCGATAATGGAGCACGCAATCGCACGGAACGTTGTAGGTCCTCAGGTCCGCAAGGCGCGGTATCACCTGAAGATGACGCAGGCGGTCCTTGCGGCGCGGTGCAACGTGCTTGGCTGGGACATATCCCGCGGCACGCTTGCGAAGATTGAGGCGCAGGTGCGCTGTGTTTCCGATGCCGAACTCGCCGTGTTGGCACGCGCGATCGGCTGCAAGCTTGAGGCCCTCTACCCGGCTAATTTCGAGTCCGTTCTCGATGTCGTCCGGACTGCCGAAAGCTAGGGAGGAATTCCTTGCGACACCGCCGTCGGTCGAAGCGGTTTCCCTTTTCCGCCCCCCCCTCCACGAACTGCCCCTTTCCCGAACGGTCCCGCCCGAAATGGCTTCGCTTTCGGGCCGCAGGTCGCCAAACTAGCCCCTCATTTTTCCCTATGAGCTATCCGAACGTGGAGTTGAAAGACTATTACCGCTTTGACGACAAGGCGGGCCGGATCGTGATGCAGCGGCACGACGTGCCGACGCCGTGGATCAATTACCTCTCCAACGGCACCCTGCATGCGTTCGTCTCGCAGGCCGGCGGTGGCCTCGCCTGGTGGCGCACGCCCCTCAAGGCCCGCATGACGCGCTACCGCATGTACAACCTGCCCATCGACACCCCGGGCTTCTACGTGTACCTGCGCCAGAAAGACGGCACCGTCTGGTCCCCCACCTTCCGCCCCGTCGAGACCAAGCTCAACAAGTGGGAATGCTCCCACCAGCCCGGCCTCACGCGCTTTGTCGCGAAAAAGGGCAAACTCGAGGCCACCCTCGAACTCTTCATCCCGCCCCACGCCAACGCCGTCATCTGGGACCTCAAGCTCAAGAACAAGGGCGCCGAGAACGTCGACCTTGACGTCTTCGGCTACGTCGAGCTCTGCCTCCTCGACTGGAAGCAGGACACCGACTGGAGCTGCTATGTGAAGCACAACCTGCAGGTCACCCACGACAAGGACTCCGACGCCATCGTCTACCTGTACCGCCACTTCCACTTCAACCCCATCCTCGACAAGTGCCCGCTGACGTACTTCGGCTCCTCCGAGCCCACCGTCAGCTACACCTGCGACCGCGACGTCTTCGTTGGCAACTACCGCTACGAAAAGAACCCGCAAGCCGTCGAAAACGGCCGCTGCGGAAACGAAGACAACTTCTGCGGCGAGCCCTGCGCTGCCCTCCACAACGCCATCACCGTTCCCGCCGGTGGCGAAAAGCGCATGCAGTACTTCCTCGGCGCCGAGCCCCAGGCCATCGTCGAGTGGCCCAAAGCGCTCCACGGCGCAAAAGCCTCCCTCACCGCCCTGCGCGAACCCGGCGCCGTGGACCGCCATAAGAGCGAGCTCGAAGCCTGGTGGAAGGACCACCTCGGCCGCTTCCAGGCTGAACTGCCCGACGCCGACACCAAGCGCCAGGTCAACCTCTGGAGCCCCCTGCAGAGCGTCCACACCGGCCGCTACTCCCGCTCCATCAGCTTCTATGCCGCCGGCATCCGAGGCTGCGGTTTCCGCGACACCTGCCAGGACATGATGGCCGTCGCCTACCGCAAGCCCGACTGGGCCACACAGGGCCTCAAGTTCCTCCTCTCGCAGCAGTTCGATGACGGCCACACCGTCCACATGTGCTTCCCCGAGGACAAGATGCCGCCGTACGCCGGCGTCCACATCGACAACCCGCTCTGGCTGCCGATGCTCACCTACGCCATCCTCGCCGAAACCGGTGACTTCGGCCTCCTCGGCGAAAAAGCCCCCTGGCTCGCCGCCGACGGCCTCAGCGCCAACGGCGAAGCCACCGTCTGGGAACACCTCCTGCGCGTCGTTGACTTCATCGAGTCCAACCTCGGTGCCCACGGCATCCCGCTCACACATAAGGGCGACTGGAACGACAGCATCGGCAAGTTCTCCAAGAAAGGCCGCGGAGAAACCCTCTTCGCCGCCCAGCAGTACGTCCACGTCCTGCGCCTCCTCGTCCAGATGGCCAGCGGCCGCGGCGAAAGCGCCACGGCGGAACGC
This sequence comes from uncultured Opitutales bacterium, assembly GCA_964593675.1. Taxonomy (GTDB): domain Bacteria; phylum Verrucomicrobiota; class Verrucomicrobiia; order Opitutales; family CAZQIE01; genus CAZQIE01. Next base: position 1,223 of record CAZQIE010000009.1, on the reverse strand, counting down.
CTCCAGAAGTGCCTCGACAAGCAGATCGCGGCCATCTCCGCCTGTGCGTGGGACGGCAAGTGGTGGCGCCGCGGGTTCGACGACGACGGCAACCCCATCGGCACGGAGTCCGCGCAGTTCGGCAAGATCTGGCTCAACACGCAAAGCTGGTCCGTCATCTCCGGCCTCGGCACGCCTGACCAGAACCGCACCGCCATGCAGGCCGTCAAGGACCACCTCGACACCGGCATCGGTCTCCAGAAGCTCTGGCCCAGCTACAAGACCTTCCCCGAAGTCCTGGACCCCTACAGCGGCTACTCGCCCGGCTGCGGCGAAAACGGCGCCATCTTCTGCCACGCCAACACCTGGGCGATCATCGCCGAGGCCCTCCTTGGCAACGCCGACCGCGCCTGGGGCTACTACCGCCAGCTCATCCCGCACGTCGCCCTCCAAAAAGTCGGCATCCAGCGTTACCAGGCCGAGCCCTACGCGTACGTCTCGAACATCATCGGCCCGGAAAACCCGCGCTTCGGCTGGGCGAACGTCACGCAGGTCACCGGCACCGCCGCGTGGATGGACATCGCGTCGTCGCAATACCTGCTCGGCGTCCGCTCCGAACTCGGCGGCCTCCGCGTTGATCCTTGCATCCCGCAGGCCTGGGACGGCTTCAGCGTGAAGCGCCTGTTCCGCGGCTGCGCGGTCGACATCAAGGTGAAGAACCCCGGCCACGTCGCCCGCGGCGTCAAAGGCGTCCGCGTCGACGGTCGCGATTACCCCGGCAGCCTCATCCCGAACGAGGCCCTAGCGGGCAAGACGACCGCCAAGGTCGTCGTCGAAATGGCTTAATCACCCATCACACGCAAGCGCGACCCCCTGCGGCGCGCCTAACCAGGCGGCGGAGCTCCCACCTCACAGGCGGGGCCTCCGCCGCTGCTGTTTCTGCGAAAAACAGCCCTGCCTCCGCGGCCCTAAAGCAGTTCCCTTTACGTAGCCGCACATTTCGATATCACGACCTTGGCCCACGCCGACGCCGGGATGGGGCGCTCACGCTCGCCGCAGCGTCGGCGCTGAGAAAATTTATCCGAAATAAAACTGCTTTAACCCTCCGCGGCTGAGGCGGGGAAATTGTGGACACCCACCTGCATCGCGAACAATCGGCCCACGCCGTGCGTGGCGGCCCATGTCGTTCGTGCCTGCCTCCGCGGCTGAGGCGGTGAAATTGTGGACACCCACCTGCATCGCGA